>JAFGRA010000341.1 GCA_016935415.1 Anaerolineales bacterium | reverse complement strand
TCTGCTGTCCGAGCGTAACAAGTCAATTGACTTGTTACGCTTTTTTGTATCCTGCTCGTAACCTGTCAGGACTTGTCCAACCCTCTTATTACATTTCCAACAGGTAAGTGTTACAAGTTTACCCCCTAAAGATTGGGGAATAATATGTTCAAGTGTAAGAGATTCTAGATGTTCTTTTTTAAACCCCCGATGACATAGTGGGCAGATAAACCAATCCGTTAAATTTGAATTTATTGCCAAACTTGTTGAGTATAGATCAAATAGTTTTTCTTTTTTCTTCTGCTTTTTGCTCACAAGGACCTCGCTAGTTTATGTGAAAAGTTAACTAACCCTACCTAATTATAAAATATTTACTTAAAGTTCTTGTTCATTCTCTTGATGATAAATCTTCCTTCTTATTCCCCACCCACCTCCACCAGCACGCGCAGGCTGCCGGAGTTGTCGTCGATGTCGACATCGTTGATGCCCAGGTAGAGCGTGCCGCTTTCGCCAATGGTGTGCTGGTATTCGGTGCCGACCAGGAAGGGGGCATTATCGCCAATGCGCCCGATCAGGGCGGCGTGGGAAACGCCCATCACCACGTTGCAGCGGCAAAGCGGGTCGCCGCCCGAGCCGATGGCGTCGTATTCCCCGCCTCCCCATGGCGACCATTTGCCGGAGATGTAGGTAATCGTCAGGTGGTCCCCGGCTTCAACGGTAATCTGCGTGTCCGTCCAGCCTTCCTTCGCCTCGACGGTGATGGTCTTTGCATCCGGTGTGTTTTCAAGGTCAACTGCGACTGCGCAGGCCAGGGATGCCAACCCGAGCAGTAAAATGGGTGCAAATCGGATGTAGTGTTTTTTCATGGCGCGGTCCTTAGCAGCGGTCTGTTTCCAACCATTGTACACTTTTTCACCTGTGAATTTCAAGTTGCCTCAGGCAAGCTGTCCGGCATTCCCTGGTTGCCTGATCACCAATCACCGATCACTCCCTGCAAATCATTGTATCCCGCCCTACTTTATTTTATACTTGTCCCTGAATTCCATAACCACTGTACAAGGAGTCGAGCATGATCAAAACCGATGGCGTTTGGTTCAAGGACGAGGCCGGACGCGCTTTGCTTTTACGCGGCGTAAATTTGGGTGGCAGCACCAAGGTGCCGTTTACACCGGATGGGGCCACGTACATCCGTGAAGGCTTTTTCGACCACCGGGCGGTATCGTTCGTGGGGCGACCGTTCCCGCTGGAAGAAGCCGACGAACACTACGCCCGCTTGCGCAAATGGGGGCTGACTTTCCTGCGCTTCCTGGTGACCTGGGAGGCGGTCGAGCACGCCGGGCCGGGCAGCTACGACGAGGAATACCTGGACTACTTATACGCCGTGGTGCAGAAAGCGGCCGAGTACGACATCCAGTTGTTCATCGACCCGCACCAGGACGTGTGGAGCCGCTTCTCCGGTGGCGATGGCGCGCCGGGCTGGGCCTTCGAAGCGGTGGGCATGGACATCACCAAATTCAGCGAGACGGGTGCGGCAATCGTGCACCAGATCCACGGTGACCCCTTCCCGCGCATGATCTGGCCGACCAATAACACCAAGCTGGCGGCGGCCACGATGTTCACGCTGTTCTTCGGTGGGAATGACTTCGCCCCGCAGACCAAAGTGGACGGCATGCCGGTCCAGGAATACCTGCAAAGCCATTACATCAACGCCATCAGGCAGATCGCCGAACGTTTGAAGGGACTGCCGCACGTGGTTGGCTACGATACGCTCAACGAACCTTATCCCGGCTACATTGGCTGGGAAGACCTGAACCACCCCGAGGCTGAAGTGGAGATGGGGCCGATCCCCAGCCCGCTGCAATCCATGGCGCTGGGGGCGGGCATCCCGCAGTACGTGGATGTGTGGGATCGGCGCATGACCGGGCCGAAGAAGATCGAGACGCGCTTGCTCAACCCCGAGGGCGTGTCGCTGTGGATGGATGGGTACGAACCGGTCTGGAAAGCCAACGGCGTGTGGGACGCGGCCGGTGGCGAGGTCAGGCTGCTGCGCCCCGACCATTTCACCCGGGTGGACGGCAAGCCAATCAGCTTCAACCAGGATTACCTGCGCCCGTTCGCCAACCGCTATGCGGCAGAAATTCGGGCCATCGACAGCACGCCGGAGCGCGATCCGATCATCTTTGTCGAGACCGTGCCGATGCAGGAACTGCCGCAGTGGGGGCCGGAAGATGCCCACAACATTGCCTCCGCGCCGCACTGGTATGACGGCGTGGTGCTGTTCATGAAGACCTTCAACCCCATGATCGGGATCGACGCGCGTACGTTGAAAATACAGTTGGGCAAACGCCGCATTCGCAAGTCGTTTGCCGAGCAGTTGCGGCGCTACAAGCGCGAGGCCGCCGATTACCTGGGCGGCGTACCGACCTTGATTGGTGAGATTGGGATTGCCTATGACCTGGATGATAAGAAAGCCTTCCGGACGGGCGATTTCAGCCAGCAGGTGCAGGCCTTCGACCGCACGATGGTCGCCCTGGAAGATGCCCTGGTCAGCGCCACGCTGTGGAACTACACCGCCGACAACACCAACGAGCGCGGCGACCTGTGGAACGACGAAGACCTCTCGCTGTTCAGCCGCGACCAGCAGGATGATCCCAGCGATCTTGACTCCGGCGGGCGGGCGCTGGAAGCGGTGGTACGGCCGTATGCTATGAAGACGGCCGGAACGCCGCTGGTGATGAGCTTCGACCACAAGACTAAGGTCTTCGCCTTCCAGTTCGAGCATGATCCGGCGGTGGATGCTCCGACTGAAATTTTTGTGCCGGAAACGCAATATCCCAATGGCTGCAACGTACAGGTCTCGGATGGCGAATATGAGATCGACGCCGAACGCCAGCTGCTGATCTACCGCCACTCACCGGCTTTGAATTACCATCACATTCACATCACACCCAAACGCTAGGAGGGTAGCTTGATTAGAAAAGCTGGATTGGCTGGGCTGATCCTGGTTTGTATACTGGGCGTGCTGGCCTGTGGGGGCACGCCGCAGGTGATCGAAGTGACCCAGATTGTGGTCACCGCCGTCACCCAGATCGTGGTGGTTGCCGGTGAAATGCCGGTTGGAGAAGTTACCCCCGCTTCGGTTGAAGCTCGACCGCTGACCGGACCGCAGATCGCGGGCTGCCCGATCCTACCCGTAGACAACATCTGGAATGTGCCGGTGGATAATTTGCCGGTGCACGCCAACTCAGACGCTTACATCGAAACCATCGGCCGGGACGATACAGTGCATCCCGATTTTGGCTCCGGAGAGTGGGAGGGTAGGCCGATTGGCATTCCTTACGTGGTTGTTTCTGGTGACCAGCCCAAGGTGAATGTCGACTTCGATTGGCCCGAAGAGAGTGACCCCGGCCCGTACCCGATCCCGCCGGATACACCAATTGAAGGCGGCCCGGATTCCGATGGCGACCGGCACATCCTGGTGCTGGATGCCGACAGCTGCTTGCTGTACGAAACCTGGAACACATGGCCGGATGGGGATGGCGGCTGGTGGGCGGGTTCTGGGGCGGTGTTCGACCTGACCTCGAACGCGCAGCGCCCGGATAACTGGACTTCGGCGGACGCGGCCGGGCTGCCGATCCTGCCGGGATTGATCCGTTATGACGAGGTCGCTGCTGGAGAGATTCGCCATGCCATCCGCGTTACCGCCCCGCAGACCCAGGCGGCGTACGTGTGGCCCGCCACGCATTTCGCCTCTGAGTTGACCGGGGCTGAATATCCCCCGATGGGGCAGCGCTTTCGCCTGAAGGCAGATTTCGACCTGGCCGGGTTCTCGCCGGAGGTGCAGGTTATCCTGCGCGCTATGCAGACCTATGGCGTTATTCTGGCCGATAACGGCGGCGCGTGGTTCATTTCCGGTGTCCCCGATGAGCGTTGGGATAATGACGTGCTGCGCGAACTGCGCCAGGTGACCGGCGACGATTTCGAGGCCGTGAATGTTTCCGGTCTGATGGTCGCCCCGGATTCGGGCCAGGCGTCGATCCCCTGAAAAAGTAAAAACTCCGGCTTCAACCGGAGTTTTTAGATTGTAAAGATTTGTTGATTACTTGTATTTGAGCATCGTCACGGTGTTGCCGTGCTGCTTTGAGAATTTGTATTCGACTTCGTCCATATGCTTGCGCATGAACATGATCCCGGCGCCGCGGGAGGGCATTTCTTCCAGGGGTTTGTCAAATTCCGGTTCAGGCACATTGCCCGGCACAAAGGATTTTCCCCAATCACGTACGACTACTTTGAAGCTGCGGCCGGTATCTTTGTGGGAGACTTCAATTTCCCCGACATCTTCGCCACCGTAAGCATGATCGATCACATTGGCGCAGGCTTCATCCACAGCGACTTGCACGTGATAAACGGCTTTGCTGTCCAGCCCGGCCGCTTCAGCGGCCTGCTCGATAAAGTTGCCGATCTTTGCCAGGCTCTCGTAGCGGCCCGGGAACCTTTGCGTTTGCATTAATTGGACGAGCACGGAAGCCTAGAAACTGCCAACTGCGTCGGTGACGTTGGGGTAGATTTTGAAGAAATCTTGTAAGCCGGCCAGGTCGAGGGAGTCCATGATCTTGTCATTAACGTTGGCGAGCACGAGCAGGCCGCGGTTGTAGCGTTTGCACTCTTTCTGCGTCTCGATCAGCACCCATACCCCCCGGCTGGAGATAAAGTTGACAGCGTTCATGTCGAAAACGATCTTGAATTTATCTTCCCCGGTGATGGCCTCGAAGGCTTTCTTCAGTTCGGGGGCTGAGTGGCTGTCAATACGGCCGGACATTTCCACAACAGTGCAGCGTTTGTATTGGGTGGTTTGAATATCCACAGATCACACTCCTCATTTCACATTCAGTTTGCCCGCAAGTATAACATAAAGTGAATGTAACGAACCTCCCGCGGGGTAGCTGGGGGCAGGTTGTGATTTTCCGTACTCGTTAGGAAATACAACTCCCACGGGAGGATTCGTTACACAATATTTACCAATGGGCTGGGGGGAAGGTTCAAAGGTGTATGTTTGAATAAATCATTTGTTCCAAAACCGACATTTTTGATATGTTTTCCGGTTTGAAAAGTAGACCAACTGCCGGTAAAATAGAGGATTGTGGTACGAATTAATTAGCATTTAAATAGAATATTTGTGCTATAATTGAGAGAAGGAGTGGTGGCTGTTTTTGTAAAGTTCGGGCGCTACTGCTTTGATTAGGAAAGGTAAGAAAACTAGTTTATGAGTAAGCAAGCAATCCGGCGGCTGGCATATCACGACCGGGTGGCAATCCAACAAGCGGATCAGGCCATCCGGAAGGATGTGGTGCGCGCCCTGGTTGAATTGATCACCAACAGCAACGACAGCTACCACCGCCTCGAAGATGCCGGGGAGGCCGCGAGTGGTTTGATTATTGTCGAGCTCATGCGCAAGCGCAAGAATTCGCTGATTCGCATCCGCGACTTCGCCGAGGGCATGAGCGGCGAAACCATGAATGAAATGGTGGGTACCTACGGTGCGCCGACCAGCGGTTTCCTGGAAGGACGCTCGGTGCGCGGCCTGTGGGGGCGCGGTCTCAAGGACTCGTTCTACGGCCTGGGGCACGGGAAGGTAATCTCGATTAAAGATGGTTATCTCTACGAAGCGGCCTTATTCGCCGAAGACGGCGCGCCGATGTATGACCCGCCCGGCGAGCCGGTGCCGGCAACGGAGGAAATTCGCCGCAAACACGCTATCCCCAAAGGCAACGGTACGATCATGGAGATCATCGTTTCTCGCCCGGACGTTGCCATGCCGCTGTACGACAGCCTACGCTTCAAATTGCAGCAGCACTTCGAGCTGCGCAACATTATGAACAACCCCAACCGGCACATCTACCTGCAAGAGATCACCGGCAGCGGTAAGGTCAAGCGGCGCATGCGCCTGAGCTACAAGCACCCGACCGGTATCCAGGCGATGCATGAGCGCTTCAATGTGCCCGATTATGACGTGCCGGTTGAAGTCGAGGTCTTCCGCTCGGATGAACCGTTGACCACGGTCTCCGAGGTGGGTGATTTTGCCGATGGTGGTTTGTTGGTGATCAGCCGCCGCGTGGTGATGGCGCTGACTTTGTTCAAGTACGAGCACAGTGAATTTGCGGGGCGCGTGTACGGCACGGTGACCTGCGATTACCTGCACGAATTGCTGCAAAAAGAAGAAACCGAACCGGTGCTTTCGGCCACGCGTGACGGCCTCAACTGGGATCATCCGTTCATGGTGGTACTGAAGAAAGAGGTCGAGCAACGTCTGTCCCCATTGATTGAGGCTGAACGGCGGCTGGCGCACGATCGCGCCACCAAGGTCGAAGACCAACGCCTGCGCAAACGTTTCAACTCGGCTTTGCGACGTTTGAACTCGATTGCCAATAAAGTGCTGGTGGGCAATTCGCCCAGTTCCAAGCCGCGCCCGCGCCCGGACATCCCTTTTAATGGTTTTGGTTTTGTCAATGAATATGTGTATGTGCAATCCGGCCGGGAACGCGGCATTACGCTGCGCGCTACCCTGGGCAGTAAAGTGACTGCCGGGCAGACCATCCAGGTGGCTTCTGAGAACCCCGAGGTGACCGTGCTGACCCCGGAAGTAGAACTGACGCCGACCAAGCAATTCCCGGATATCGGAGAGGCGCGCGTACAGGTCGAAGGCCGCCAGGTGGGGGCCGAAGCGGTTTTGACGGCGCGCGCCAACGGCTTCAACGCTGAGGCGTTGGTCAAAGTGACTTCCAAGAAGAAGCAGGAAGAGGAATCTTCGGCCCACAGCTTCATCAGTGATATCGAGTTCAGCCCAACGGCTGACCCGCGCCAGCGTGCTACCTACGACCGCGACGGCGGCAAGATCATCATCGCCACCAAAGCGCCATCGGTTGCGCCGTACCTGGGGGAGGGCGGTATCGGGGCAAATACACCCCAGGGCCAGGTGCTGCTAGCCGAACTGGTCACCGAAGTAATCTGCTACGAGATCGCGCGCGTAGGTGTGCATACCGGCAAGCTGCCTTCTTTCCACTCCGACATCGAGGCGTCCGTGCAGGCGCATTTCCACCGCCTGGTGCACGACTATGCCCACGAGATCCACGCCTATTTCGTCGATTCACGTTTCCGGCAGAATGGGCATAAGTAATTGGGTGGTTTGGTAGTCAGATAGTTAGATAGTCGAGTAGTCTGTAGTGGGGAAATAGATTATGGGCTGCAATAAAAATCCCTTCTTTGTTTTAAATTGCAATAATAATTGAGTTCGTTTGTGACCACCAGATTGGAAATGAAGGGGCATCAATGGCCTGGATGGTTTAGATTTCCGGCGGTTTGGTTTGCCATTCTTCCTCGCTTGCTTGTATAATAAATGGCAATTCCTCAAAATCCCTGCGCCGCAGCTTGCTGCGGCGTATGCTGGAATTTTGTCCCTACGGGCACGGAATTGCTCTATATTCCTTGCTTCCATCCCCCCAGTAGATGGGTGGATATGGAGGAAGGAATAAACCGACCTTCATATAAAAGAGGAAGTATATGGCATCGTCCAAGAAGCTTGTGTTGGTCGCCGGGAACATCGGCGTGGGCAAGACCTCGTTGACGGAGCGCATCGGTGAGAAGCTGAACTGGCGCACGACCTACGAAGTGGTCGCCACCAACCCATACCTGCCGGATTTTTACAAGGACATGGGCCAGTGGGGCTTTCACTTGCAGGTCTATTTCCTGGGGACGCGTGCTCAACAGCATATCGTGGCCGCCAACGATCCACGCTCGGCGATCCTCGACCGCAGCATCTACGAGGATTTTTACATTTTCTCACGCGCCCTAAGGCACATGGGTAACTTCAATGAACGCGACTTCGAAGCCTACCACACCATCTTCGATGTGGTCATTCAGAGCCTGCCAACGCCCGATCTGCTTTTGTTCCTGCGCGCGCCGGTAGACGTGCTGTTGGAACGTATCCGCATGCGCGCCCGTGACATCGAGAGCAGCATCGACCCGGATTACCTGGCATTGCTGGGGCGCTTCTACGATGAGTGGATGGATGATTTCGACCTGTGCCCGGTGCTGACTGTCCCGGCGGGCGAACTGGATTTTGTGGCGAAACCGCACCACCTGGACGTGATCATTGGCTACATGCAGGACAAACTGGCCGGTAAAGAGGATGTGATCTTTCCCCCGAACGGGGAAAAGTGAGGGCATGGACATGCAGAAGAAATTTAGCGAGAATAAATGGTTTGGATTGCTGGTTGCTGGGGTAATCACCGTGTTCGTGTTCGCCGGTTGCCTGGCAAGTACGTTGGTATTGTGGGGGATTGGTAGAGTTATGCGCATGCCTGTGGAATACTGGGTAATCATTGAAGCGCTCGCAACCGCGTTTGCGACCGCGGCGGTAATCGGGGTGGGTTATTTTGCCTACCAGGAATTGGAAGAAACCGCCAAGATGCGTTACATCGAAGTGGCCGACCGCCTGTTCATGGAGTTGAATTCAGAAGAGAACACCGCAGCGCGCCGCTGGATTTATTCCAACATCACCTTGGAAATGGGGCAGGACCCCGAATTGGTCGCTAAGATTCTGGACAAGAACAAAGGCGAAGGTCGCCGGATGATCAAGCACGTGCTCAACTCGCTCGATCGGGTAGCCTTCCTGACCCAAAACGGCTGGATTCCGGAGGAGATCATTATGCCGTGGATGAACCCGATGATCGTCAAAGTCTGGGAGAAGATTGGCGCGTTCGTTGAATTCGAACGTGAACGGCGCGAGAAAGAACCCGACTATTACAAGGATGCGCAGGAACTGGCCGAGCGTTGTGTGCGCTGGCGCAAACAGAAATACGACTACGAAGGTTTTGAATGGTTGGATAAGGGCGAAGTATTGTAGGTTTAAACAAGATTTGTGAGGGAACGTGATGGCGATATTTATCGACTCGGCAATTGAAGCGGATGTGCGCCGGGCTAAAGAATTGGGTTGGATCAAAGGGGTTTCTACCAGTCCAATCTTGTTGGCAAAGGTAGTTTATTCTCCAGAGGCGGCTTTGCAGCGCCTGGTTAATGTGGGCTTGCAGCCGATCTTCTATCAACTGATCGGTACGGAAGAAAAAGATTTGGTGGGGGAGGCCGAAAAGGTGCGGGAGATCTTGGGCGAAAAACTTGTCTTGTTGATGCCGCCCACCGAAGCAGGTTTCAAGTACATGCAGACGGTTGGAGATGAAGTGCCTTGCGGGATCACAGCGGTGTTCACGCCGCAGCAAGCCCTGGTGGCGCGTGAGGCCGGGGCGCATTACGTGATGATGCACATGGCGAAAGCGGCCGATGGAAAAAACGACGGTGTGGCTTTGGTGGAGATCGTAGCGAAGTCGTTGGCAAAGAGCGAGACTGAGTTGATCGTGACCGGTATCAAAGATGCTAAAAGTTTTGTTACGGCTTTCAATGCCGGTGCCGACCACGTTTCGCTGCCCTATCGGCTGTTGGATGAGGTCATCGCCAACGAGCATACCGAATCGCTGCTGGAAGAATTCCGCATGATGGGCACACGCGTTAGATGGTAGGTAACTGACCATTTGTAGCATGATTTCGAATACTGAAACAATGAAAATTGGTCGTTAATTTTTTTTTCAACGGTTTTGAATGGTCAGTTCCTCAAGTAAATGCGCTTGAAGAAAGTTTAGTTATCAGGCGCTTTTTGCGCATTTACTACATATAGATTAAGAACAGTATAAATATGAATAATAATGAGGTCTCAAAATGAGCGAAGAAGCCAATAAGATCATCTACTCGATGATCCGGGTAAGTAAGAAGCACGGCCAGAAAGCGGTATTGAAAGATATATCGCTTTCCTATTTCTACGGCGCCAAGATTGGCGTACTCGGTTTGAACGGGTCAGGCAAAAGCTCACTGCTGCGTATCCTGGCCGGAGTGGATAACGAGTTCGAGGGCGAGACTGTACTGGCCCCGGGCTACACGGTCGGATTCCTGGAACAGGAACCACAGCTTGATGACAGCAAGACCGTGCGTGAGATCGTTGAAGAGGGCGTCAAGGAGAAGGTCGAACTGCTGGCTGAGTTCGAGCGCCTGAGCGCCAAATTTGCCGAGCCGATGTCGGACGACGAGATGAACGACCTGCTCGATAAGCAGGGTGCAGTGCAGGAAAAGATCGACACCCAAAATCTTTGGGATTTGGATTCGCAGTTGGAGATGGCGATGGATGCCCTGCGCTGTCCGCCGGGGGATACATCGGTGGAAGTGCTCTCTGGTGGGGAGCGCCGCCGAGTGGCGCTTTGTCGCTTGTTGCTGCAAGAACCCGATATCCTGCTGCTGGATGAGCCGACCAATCACCTCGACGCCGAGACTGTGGGCTGGTTGGAGCAGCATTTGCAGCGTTACGCCGGGACGATCATCGCCGTGACCCACGACCGCTATTTCCTGGATAATGTGGCCGGGTGGATTCTGGAATTGGATCGCGGCCACGGCATCCCCTGGAAAGGCAATTACTCCTCATGGCTGGAGCAAAAACGCGCCCGCCTGCAAACTGAAGAAAAGGTTGAGAGCGAGCGCCAGAAAACACTGGAGCGCGAGTTGGAATGGATTCGCATGTCGCCGCGGGCGCGCCACGCCAAGCAGAAGGCGCGTATTAAGTCCTACGAGGAACTGCTCAACCAGGATTACGAACGCGTCACCAAAGACCTGGAAATTTATATTCCGCCCGGGCCGCGCCTGGGTGACCTAGTGATCGAGGCTGACAAAGTGGATAAGGGTTATGGCGACCGCCTGCTGGTCGATGATATGACTTTCTCAATCCCGCCGGGGGCTATCGTCGGCATCATCGGACCGAACGGGGCAGGTAAGACCACGCTGTTCCGCATGGTCACCGGGCAGGAAGAACCGGATGAGGGTACGTTGCGCATTGGCGAAACCGTTGAGATGGCTTACGTCGACCAGAGCCGTGATGTGCTCGATGCTGACAAGAACGTCTGGGAGATGATCTCGGGTGGAGAAGATTTTGTACAGTTGGGCAGCCGCAAGGTGAACTCGCGTGCCTACGTGGCACGCTTCAACTTTGCGGGTGGTGACCAGCAAAAACAGGTAGGTGTACTGTCCGGCGGGGAGCGCAACCGCGTGCACCTGGCGCGTATGCTCAAATCGGGAGCCAACGTGTTGCTGCTGGACGAGCCGACCAACGACCTGGATGTGAACACGATGCGTGCCCTGGAGGACGCGCTGGTAAACTTCGGCGGCTGTGTGCTGGTGATCAGCCACGATCGCTGGTTCCTGGACAGGATCGCAACGCATATCCTGGCCTTCGAGGGAGACAGTGAGGTATTCTGGTTCGACGGCAACTATACGCAGTATGAGGAAGACCGCCGCCAGCGCCTGGGCGTGGATGTCGACCACCCGCAGCGCATCAAGTATCGCAAACTGACGCGTGACTAGGCGCGAGCGATAGATCAACACGAATGACACGAATAGTTCGAATAACACGAATAAAGATATAAAAATTCGTGCCATTCGGTTCATGAATGTTATTTGTATGAGGTAGCAATTCTTGCTGTGTGTTATTTTTCACAATCGCTTGACATCTCTGCTTCTCCATGATATTCTTTCCTTAAACTTCTATAGAAATAGTAGAGATTAGTTATTCATGAAACTGTCCAAGCGCGGCGAATACGGCATGCGAGCGATGATCCACTTGGCTTCCGGCGAGGAAGCTGACCCTAAGATTGTCCCCATGAAAGAAATCGCTAAGATCGAGAATATCCCACTCAAGTTCCTGGAGCAGATTTTGCTCAATCTGCGCAATGCTGGATTGTTACAAAGCAAGATGGGCGTGGGGGGCGGATATTACCTGGCCAAACCGCCGGAAGAGATCACGCTGGGACAGATCGAGCGCGTGCTGGACGGCCCCTTGGCCCCGATCCGCTGCGTCAGCCAGACGGCTTATGAGCCGTGCGGCTGCCCGGATGAGGAAACTTGCGGATTGCGCCTGGTGATGCTGGACGTGCGTAACGCCATCGCCGACATTTTGGATAACACTACATTGGCTGACGTACTTGATAAAGTGAGGATAGCTGCCAATTAATATATAAAGCTTGATTGTGTAAACCCGGTGGGAAACCGCCGGGCATTTTTTATGACAAGAAAGTATATAAAATCAGTGGAAGATATAGGAGTATCGCTATGGAGAATGACATCTTGCTCTTTATCCTGGTCGGTTTTGCCGCCCAGATGATCGACGGTGCCCTGGGCATGGCCTACGGCGTCAGCGCCAGCACCTTCTTGCTCAGCATGGGCGTGCCTCCGGCGGCGGCCAGCGCCAGTGTGCACATCGCCGAGGTGTTCACCACCGGCGTGTCCGGCTTTTCGCATTTCAAGCTCGGCAACATCGATAAGGTGTTGGTCAAGAAATTGGCGATTCCCGGCGTGTTGGGCGGTATCGTGGGGGCGTATATCCTTTCCAGTATCGACAGCAACGTGATCAAACCATTTGTTTCGGCCTATTTGCTGATCATGGGTGTGCGCATTTTGTGGAAGGTGCTGTGCAGGCAGGCCCACGCGGAGGAAAAAGAGGTCAAGCACATGGGACTGCTGGCGCTGGCCGGTGGTTTCTTCGATGCGATTGGCGGTGGAGGGTGGGGACCGATCGTGACCACCACGCTGATCGCCAACGGCAAGAACCCACGCAAGACGATCGGTTCCGTCAACCTGACCGAATTCTTTGTCACCTTCGCCGAGGCGGTGACCTTCATCACCTTGATTGGGCTGGTGAACGTAAGCGTGATCCTGGGCTTGATCATCGGTGGTGTGATTGCTGCCCCGCTGGGCGCGTTCCTCACCCGGCGCGTGCCCGCCCCGGCGATGATGACGATTGTCGGTTTGCTGATCAGCTTTTTGAGCGTGCGCACGATCGTGGAAGCGCTGGTTTGAAACTATCATAAATCTATTAGAACCACCGGCGGGCAGTTGCAAAACTGCCCGTTTTTTGCTATTTTGAATGTGAATCGGGTTTTGTGAGAAAGTAAGGTCGGTTGTGAAAAAACGTAAAAAGACACTCGAGATCGTTAGCCCGGTGCCGCGTTATGCCTCCATTCACCGGACGTGGGCCACATATTATTTGCTAACTTTCCTGTTCATCTCATTTGTGATGCTGGTTGGCTCTATCTATTTACATGAACTAGGTTCTCCGAACCTGGCAATCAGTGCAATGCCGTATTCTATCCATGAAGACACTTATGCCGTTTCGCGGTACGAGATTCCCAGTGCTAAGCTATATGCTGTGCGTGTTTGGGCGCAAAATCTTGGCATGGGGCTACAGGTCGCTTACATCCCAGAATTTTATTATTGCTCGCCAGATCGGCCGGGGCAAGGCTGGTCTGTCCAGTCCTTCTATGACATGCAAGAAGGGAAAGGGTATCAAGCCTTTTTTAATGGCCCGGCGGATTGTGAGCTGGATGTGCTGGCGGGCAGACCAATAGATACTAATGATGCATTATCTAGATTGCAAGCCTTGCGTAAACAAGAATTAGGGATTGCTTATGAACGCTGGCCGCAGGTGATTGTATTGGAATATGACGAAAACAATCAGCTTATTTGGAAAGCGAAATACCGCCAGATTTTCAATCCGCAGGAATATGAATACATCGTCATCGATGCAGCCAGTGGGGATGAGATCGGACGCGATCTGAAATAAATCTATTCTGAATTCGAAATCGCCTTTGTGATACCATATGGGGGCGTACAATACTTCTGATATTGAGGATGTAAATTCAGCATTGGATCAGACACAAACTCCGCAAAAACAAAATATCTGGCTGCACATCGGCTTGCTGATCCTGGTTGGCGTATCCGTATTCGTGCCGCGCGTTACCAACATCGACCAGTACGTGACTATCGATGAGGTAACCTGGATCGTGTACGGGGGCAATTTTTATTATGCCCTGGGGCAGCGCGAGTTCGACCAAACCTACCAGCGCGAGCACCCGGCCGTGCCGCTGTATTGGGCCGCGACAGCAGCTTTTCTGGTGGAGTTCCCAGAGTATCGGGGGTTAGGGCAGGGCTACCTGGTCGGCTTTAAAAAGACGGCCGATTATTATCGCTCCCAGGATATCGACCCGCTGGATTTACTGCGCACGGCGCGCATCTTTATGGTGATTGGGAATACCTTGCTGCTGATGGGTGCCTTCTGGATCGCCCGCAAGTTGGTGGGCGTGTGGCCCGCCCTGGTGGGTTTCCTGCTGATCGCCTTTGATCCGTTCCATATCACGCATACGCAGATCATTCACGTGGATGGCTTCCTGGGAAGCTGTATGTTCTTCGCGGTGGTGGCCTTCCTGGGCTACCTGTACGAGGGGCGCAAACCAATTTACTTGATCCTGGCCGGGGCGGGGGCCGGACTGGCCTGGGTGACGCGCGCCATCTCGCTGTTCCTGCTGCCGTTCTTTGGGCTGATGCTGTTGATCGCCTGGCTGGCTGAGCGCCGGGAAAATAATATTAAAGGAAACTACCTGGCCGGATTTTGGAAGCAGATCGTACTGCCGCTGGTGTGGCTCTCTGTGGCAGGGGCAGCGGTGTTCGTGTTGCTTTGGCCAGCCATGTGGGTGGCTCCCGTGCAGACGTTGCAACGTATGCTGGAAAAGATTCTGTTCTATTCCCGTTCCGGCGGTACCAGCCTGAACGTATTCTTTGCCGGTGAAATTTACACGCACGTGCGACCGAGCATTGCTTTCTACCCGATCACCTTCCTATGGCGCACCACGCCGGTGATCTTGCTGGGGCTGCTGGCGGCGCTCATTGGCGCGCACTGGCCGTTCGGGCTGACAGCGCGCAAAGCGGTGCGCGGGGCGATGTTAGGATTGGCGTTATTCGCGGCGCTGTATACGGTTTACATTACGATCCCGGCGCGCGTCTTCGACCGTTATATGCACCCGGTTTACGCCCCGCTCAATCTGCTGGCCGGAATCGGGTTGGTGGGCGTGATTTCTCGGTTGAGGAGTGTCAACCTGAATGTAGTAAAACGGTATGGGGCGGCCGTCCTGCTGGTGCTGTTGATCGGCTTGCAGTTTGGCAGTGCGCTGTCCGTATACCCGTACTACATCAGTTATTACAATCCATTGCTGGGCGGTCTGCAAAAAGCGCCGCAGATGATGATGGTTGGCTGGGGGGAAGGATTGGATGAGGTTGGCCGCTATTTGCGCGCAAAACCGGACGGTGACAGCCTGCGGGTGATGTCGTGGTACGGTACCGGGCCGCTCTCCTTCTACCTGGGCGATGAATATCGAATCTACACTTTGGACGTGCTTTGGAGCAACGATGCCAGCCGCGAATATACCGAGGCCGATTATGCGGTGCTCTACGTCAATCAGGTGCAGCGTAAAGCCTCCCAGGAACTGACCGAATACCTGACCCAGTTCGCGCCAGAATATACGGTGACGGTCAACGGTCTGGAATATGCCTGGGTATACAACTTGCATGATTTACCATTACCTGCATTTGTACCCACAGAATATCGGTGAGGATATGTGATGGAAAAAGATTTGGTGATCGGAATCGACAGCAGTACGACTGCTTGCAAGGCCATCGTCTGGGATACGGCCGGTAACCTGGTCTCCCAGGCGCGCTTTCCGGTGGGCATGCAGCAGCCGCACCCAACCTGGCACGAACAGTCGGCGGAGGAATGGTGGTCGGCATGCGTGCGCGTGTTGGGAAATGCTTTAGAAGGGGTGGATTCCAAGCGCCTGGCGGCGCTGTGCATCACGCCCCAGCGCGAGACCTTCGTGCCCGTTGACCGGCGCGGTGCTCCCGTGCGCAAGGGCATCGTGTGGATGGATGCGCGCGCCCGCCCGCTGCTGCC
>JAFGRA010000340.1 GCA_016935415.1 Anaerolineales bacterium | reverse complement strand
TGAACAGCGCCACCTCACCGCTCTCCACATCTTCATTACTGTACAACGACAGGTCAATGCCTTCGATCTCAAAACCCAAAGCGCGGTAAAAGCGGATCGCCGGGATGTTGGTGTTCTGCGTTTCCAGAGCAAGCATCCGCAGGCCCGCCGCCCGGGCACGCTGCTCCAGGGCCTCCATCAACCGACGGCCGATACCCTGGCCGCGCTGCACTTCAGCTACGTGGAATTCCCATAACCACAACGTCTCATTCCACGCCCGTTTTTCGGTGAGCGCCAGTCCGACCAGTTCCCCATCCAGGTAGGCCCCCAACGATAAGCCCTGCGCCAGCGCCTTTGGATAAACTTCATCCTCCAATTCATCATCGTACCCCCAACGCTTGATATAGGGCTTGTCCAACACGACCAACTCCAGGGCAATCAGCAGGCGTTCGTCCGATTCCTGCTTACTGACGGCGTATTTCTCCGTGGATGTATAGCCCGAGTCGGCCACCAGGCGGACATATTGCGTCTCGGAAAGGGTCGTGAGCGTTAAAATTTCAAGCATGCCAGGATTACGGCGAGTACAAACGATCGGTGATATTTTGGCCGTTCCAACGCACGTCAAAGTGGGGGATATCTGTGAACTGCCTCATCGTGCCCCAAATCTGGTCAGCAATGCGCGAGCGGTCACAGTCATTATCGGCGGGGTCCACTTTGCCTACTGTAAAGACCTCCACCCAACCGTTCAACTTATTCACGGTCACATTGTCCACACTCAGGCGGGATTTATACAGGGCGTTATACAACTCCCCGGTATATTGATCGTGGTTACCGAACAGGCCGTTCATCGCCGCGGTAACATCCCTACCGATGTCATCGCTGCGGTATTTGCCCGTGCTTACCGGGTACAGACTGTCGCCACACTTCATTGGCCCGCCAGAATCCAGCAGCACGAGATAATAAACGATCAATGGCGGAGCCGGGGTCGAGGTAGGCGGGGAAGGCGGCGGTTCAACGTAGGCCAGGCTGTCCACACCACCACTGGCGGTCAACACCAGATCTGAAAGCCAGCATTCATCTCCGCTGTCATCCAGGCGCACATACCACCAGGAACCGTCTTCGTTGCGTCCTTCGATCGTGCCGGTCGTCTCGGGCAGCAGATAGGCAACGATCTCATAATCCCCGGTCGGCCCGGTGCGGCAAATGGCATTCTGATGCGTGGTGAAAGCCGCCGGTTCCGGCGTGAGTGTGAAAGTGGCCGTCGGTTCGAGCGTCTCGGTAGCCGTTGCGGTTGCCGGGACAGGCGTGTCGGTAGCAGTGGGAATCGGTGTTTCAGTCGGCTCTGGTAACCGCGTGTTGGTTGCTATTGGTGCCGGCGTCGCTTCCGGTGTACAATTGAACATGAGTACGGTAACGAGCAATAACGGGATGATACGGACTGAACGAAACATAACTTCTCCTAAACCTGTTTTATTTTGCCCGATCGGTAGAAACCAGATCGTTAAAAGAGGCATCGTCTACTTTGATCTCTACTTGAGAAACACCGGGGATATTCTTTACGGTGGTGTTTACCTGGCCGCGAATATACGTCCAATCGCAATCTTCGACCCGGATGACATGGCCGGTAGCCTGCACAAGGATTTCCTGGTGGACGGAATCGTAGCCCACGCTTTGCACCTGTACGTTCGAAGCGTACAGCGGATTATACAGGCCGCCAACGTACTTCACCCCGGTAGAGAAAAGACGGCCCAACACGGTCGCGACATCGGCCTGGGCATCGCCACTGGGCAGCACGCCGATGCTCACCGGGATCAAGCGGTAGCCGCAGGCGTCTTCCTCGGTCGGATTAAGATACACGAAATAGATCTCCATCGTGCCAGGGATCGGTGTATCAGTCGGCGGGATAGGGCTGATCGTGGGTGTGAATGTGATCGTTGGCGTGGTGGTGATGGTGGGTGTTTCCGTCACCGTAGGTGTAGAAGTGGCCGTGAGTGGGATGAGCGTTTCGGTAGCCGGGGTATATGCTGCCGTAGCGGTTTCGGCAATCTTGGTCTGCCCCAATACCATCGCTGTTCCGGCGATCTCATCTGGGGCCATAGTCGCCTCTCCGGTGCAGGCACTCAGCAACACAGCCAAAACACAAGTGAAAACGAATTTCTTGATCTTCATAAAGCTAAATTCTTCCAGACAATGAGATTAAGAATCCAAACTCTTGCTAAGTAAATACACAAAGAAGTTTAGTAAACAAATGCTCAATTACCTAACTCGTCAATTCTAATCCAATTCTAAATATTCGGGATTAGTCTTTTAGTAATGCATCATGCCCCAGGCGCAAACGCTGATCCGGCTCCACCGGCGCTTTAAAGGATAAACCGGGCCGCGCCCGGCCCGGAATCTCTTCGGTTCCTGAAATTTCCTTAGCGGGTAAGCATTTCCGCCTTGAAAACGGTCACCGCCTGTCCCTTGAGGAACACGCGCTCGCCATCCACGCGCACGTGTACCACCCCACCGCGCGGCGAAGCCTGGTAAGCAACCATTTCCTGCTTGCCCAATTTTTCAGCCCAATACGGTGCCAGACAGCAGTGCGCCGAACCGGTGACCGGGTCTTCATCGATGCCAACCCCTGGCGCGAAAAAGCGCGAGATGAAATCAAACTCCGGCACATCCGAACGGCTGGTCACCATCACGCCGCGCGTCCCTAATTCCTTCAGTCGGTCGAGATTAGGTTCCATACAACGAATGGCTTCATCCTCTTCGATCTCCACCAGGTAGTCGTACTTGTTCTTGCCGACAAAAACAGCGTCAGTGAACAATGCTTCGAGCATCCCTTGCGGCGGCTCGACCGGCGCGGCTGGTTTGGCCGGGAAGTCCATTTCGATGAAATTATCCTGCTTGCTGGCCGTCAATAAGCCGCTGGCAGTGTGGAAACGCGCCGGCTGGCCGGCCGGTAAGCGGCCGGTTTCATACAGGATGTGGACGCTCGCCAATGTGGCGTGGCCGCACAACTCCACCTCGGTTAGCGGTGTGAACCAGCGCAGGTTATAACCATCATCCGTTTGATACAGAAAAGCCGTCTCAGAAAGGTTCATCTCCCTGGCGACAAGCTGCATCCAGGTTTCGTTTCCGGGCTGGTTGAGGATACACACCCCCGCCGGGTTCCCCTGGAAAACTTTGTTTGTAAACGCATCGACCTGATAGATGGTCACAGGCATTCCATTACTCCTTTTTTCTGCTATGCTTGCATGTGTTTCCATTGCCGATTCCCGTTCACCAATACAATCCACCTGTATGCAAAATCGTGGCGATTACCGTTCTAGTTCACCCCAATCATATCACTTTCTCAGCGCACCAGGGCGTCAGTCATGCGCGCCACGCGCACTATCATCTCGACATCATGCACACGTACGATATCTGCGCCGCGCGTGATGCCGACAGATACAGTGGCCGCGGTACCTTCCACGCGCTGGTCCGGTGGCAAGTCCAGGGTATAGCCGATAAAGGATTTGCGCGACGGCCCCAGCAGCACCGGGTAACCCAAACCCCGAATTTCACCAATCCGGTTGAGTAATTCCAAGTTCTGTTCTACAGTCTTGCCAAAGCCAATCCCCGGGTCGAGGATGATATTCTCATCGGGCACACCGGCGGCATGGGCTACGGCCACACTCTCCATCAATTCACGCTTGATGTCTTCGAGCAGATCATCATATTCCACCCCGATATAGCGCCCACCCAGACGCGCCCGTACCTCGGCGCTGCCCGGCGTCATGCGATTGTGCATCAAGATCACCGGCACGTTCTTTTCCGCTGCCAGTGGGGCCAGATCGGGATCGGCATGGAAGCCCCAGACATCGTTGATGATGTGTGCCCCGGCCTCCAGGGCTTTCGTCGCCGTGGAGGCACGATAAGTATCGATCGAAACCGGCAGGTCGAATTTATCGACCAGCGCCTCGATCACCGGCAACACACGCCCTGCTTCCTGCTCGGCATCCACTGGTTCTGCACCGGGGCGCGTGCTCTCCCCACCGATATCCAGGATATCGGCTCC
>JAFGRA010000339.1 GCA_016935415.1 Anaerolineales bacterium | reverse complement strand
TGATTGAGCAGGTCAGAAATGGCGGCTCCCTTGAGCAGATCTGCGGCCAATTGGCTTTATCTAATTCTTAAAGTGCAAAGTTAGTACAAGATAGCTTAATATGATAGAATCACTCCAATTCCCCTTTAGGAGTGTGGTAATGCCGCAAAACGAATTTGTAGAAGAAAACCTCGACCCGCAAGATTGGGAGTCTTTTCGAACCCTGGCCCACCAGATGATCGACGATACGATCGATTATTTGCAAACGCTGCGTCAACGTCCGGTGTGGAAACCGATTCCGGAGGACGCTGCTGAGTTTATGAGTCAACCGGCGCCGCGCCGCCCGGAGGGGGAAGCGCAGACCTACGCCGATTTCAAAGAGTACGTGCTTGCCAACCCGATGGGCAACATCCACCCGCGTTTTTGGGGCTGGGTGATGGGCAATGGTATTCCCTATGCCGCCCTGAGTGATATGTTAGCAGCTGCTATCAATCCGAATATGGGCGGCGGCGAACATATTGCTAACTATGTGGAACGTCAGGTGATCGACTGGTGCAAAGAGATGACCGGCTTCCCGGCTGATGCGAGCGGCATCCTGGTCAGCGGTGGCTCGATGGCGAATTTTGTCGGCCTGGCAGTGATGCGCAACGCCATGGCTGGTTACGATATCCGCGCCGAAGGTATGGCCGCGGCCAAGCAGCCAATGACGATCTATGCTTCCAAGGAAACTCACAGCAGCAATTATAAGGCCATCGAACAGCTTGGCCTGGGTAAGAATTGGATGCGGTTGCTGCCGGTCAATGAGCGCTACCAGATCGATATCGCCGAACTTGAAAAGGCAATTGCGGCTGATAAAGCTGCTGGATACAAGCCAATCTGTATTGTGGGACATGCCGGGACGGTCAACACCGGCGCGACCGATGATCTCAACACCCTGGCGGACATTTGTGAACGCGAGGGTATGTGGTTCCACGTTGATGGCGCTTTTGGAGCGCTGGCCGCCTTGCCAGAAGGCACGCGAGAACTGGTGAGTGGGTTAGAGCGCGCCGATTCTTTGGGCTTCGACCTGCACAAATGGATGTACATGCCCATGGAGGTAGCCTGCGTGCTGATCCGTAATTTCGAAGATCACATCAAGACCTTCGCGGTCTCGCCGGAATATTTGTCACACATGCCGCGCGGCCTGGCGGGCGGCAAACACGCCTGGTTTGGCGACCTGGGATTACAGCTTTCGCGCAATTTCCGGGCGCTGAAGGTGTGGATGACGGTCAAGGCTTATGGCTTGGATAAGTTCGCCCACATCATCGAACAAAATGTGAAGCAGGCGCGCTACCTGGCGGAATTGGTGGAGCAGTCTCCCGAACTGGAACTACTCGCGCCGGTAGAGTTGAACATCGTCTGTTTCCGATTCGTAGCCCCAGGGATGGATGACGAGGCCTTGAATACCTTGAACAAGGAGATCATGCTGCAACTGCACGAGCGCGGCTTGGCCGTGCCGAGTTATACCAGCCTGAACGGCAAATTTGCCCTGCGCGTGGCGATCACCAACCACCGCAGCACACGCGCCGATTTCGATTTCCTGGCTGAGAAGGTCTTGGAACTTGCCCACGCTGAAGTGCGCGCGCTTTCATAAAGTGTAGAAAAGCAAAGTAAACAAAATGTTCTTTTCCTTAGCGCTGTTTTGGGGGTAAAATCTAACTGAAGCCTAAATCTCCCGGTCTTCCCGAGCGGCGTTTGTTGATTCCTGCAAGAATAGCAAAAAATCAGATTGACGCGTAGGATGCTTACTGATTCAGAAAAATCTCCAGTTTGGCATCGTTCTAAAATTGTTGGGGAAATGACAAGTACGGATTCGAGGAGGAAAGCATGTACCGAAAAATAGGATGGGCTGGGTCGCTGCTATTTATACTAATCATTGCAGCAATTGGCATTAGTGCATGTGACGAGCAACCGGCAAGCTCTGGCCCTCCGGAGGATATCTCTACAAATACACAGACCACAACCGCTACTCCACCTGGCGATGTGCCTGATTCTGACGGTTCGGTTCCAATCACCAACACGGCGACGCCTACTCGTATCCCATCTGAAACTCAAACGCTGCCCCCTGCAACTGGTTCAGTCGTGCCGCTAAGTGGTGATGGGAGCGTTAGAATAACCGATGGAGCTTATAATTACTTTTTGGGGAGTCTAAATCCAGAACAAACCGAAATGATTGCAATCGCTGAAAAAGATTCTATTTGGCGGCTTGTACGCATCGATCCTGATCAGGGCGGCCTGATTGAATTCATTCCTGAGTTCAGTGTAGATTTTCTAAATCCACAGGTATCGCCAAATGGGACCTATATTCTGGTTGCTTCAAACTTCGACGGTGATTATGAAATTTACGTACTCAATTACCAAAGCGGAGCGTACGTCGCAAAAATAACTGAAAATTTTTCGAACGACACTTTTCCAGATTGGTTTCCGGATAGCAATCGATTTGTATTTATTTCTGATGATGGTGATCGGGAAATTACGATGAGTTCTTTGGAGCGATTTTCGGGGGACCAGGCTCCTGTACAGTTAACCTTTAATAATTCTGAGGAATATAGTCCCCATGTCTCACTAGACGGAGAAACTATCGTCTATTATTCGTCCAGGGATAATAATATTGACATCTACGTTTACGCTATGAAAGATGGGACAGAAGAACGGATTACGACAGATCGAGCCCGGGATGCAGAGGGAACTTTTTCCCCGGATGGTGAATGGATCGTATTTGAAAGCGACCGGGCTGGTAATTATGACATCTGGGCAGTGCGAACAGATGGGAGTGATTTGCAACAAGTGACCTCGGATAGCGCCCATGAACAGGTGCCCTATTTTTCCCATGATGGGGAGTGGCTGTTTTACCAGCGCTCTGAGGATGATGGGTTTTATGATATTTATCGCATCCCCTGGGATAAGTAAATCATGACACTCACTAACGCCCACACCCATCTGGAACTGACCAATATGAGACATTTGTGCCCACAGGAGCCGGTTGATTTTGCCGATTGGATCCGCGGGCTGGCCGGGCACCAATCTTTGCGTACCTCAAAGCAGATCATGGCAGGGATCGAGCAGGGCATTGCCGAGTTGCAGGCCAGCGGTGTGACATATGTAGGGGATATCAACACCTCTCAATTGAGCTTCGAACCATTGGCGCGCTTTGGATTGAAGGGCATCGTCTACCTGGAGGTGTTTTGGCGGGGGCGGGGGCGGGCACTGCGGCTACTGGAGCGTGTCCAGGAAAAGATCAGGGAAATCCGTCGCCACCCGTTGCACGGCGACATGCAAATCGGGTTGACGATCCACGCCCCGTATTCCTGCCATCCGGAATTGTTCCGGCGTGGGGCGGCCTGGTGTAAGCAGGAAGCCGTGCCTTTATGCATCCACATTGCTGAATCACAGGCCGAGGTCGATTTGCTGGCCGACGGCAGTGGGCCGTTTGGTGAGGACCGGTGGTATTATCGCTGGCCGCAGAAGCTGGGCATCTTCAAGCGTTTGCCGACCGGATTGCGCCCGGTGGAATATCTGGCTTCGTTGGGGGTGCTGGAGGCGCGTCCGCTGCTGGTGCATGCCATCCGGGTGAACGACGAGGATATCCGCATGATCGCCGATTCGGGCAGCGCGGTGGTGCACTGCCCGCGTTCCAATCACCTGCTTTCGTGTGGGCGCATGCCTTTGGAGCAATACCTGGCGGCCGGAGTGGATGTCTATTTGGGCACGGACAGCCGGGTCAGCAGCCCGGACCTGGACATCCGTGCCGAAGCTGAATTCGCCAAGCAGCTGCATCAAGGCTTCGTAGCGCCGGAAGCCATCGATGCGTTGTTGGTAAAGCCTTTTCCCTGCGAAAATTAATTCCCTGGTAAGAAAACTGGCTGAACTTCCCTGATTTCCCCCTTGACATTAACGTTACGTGATAGGGTATGATAACGCCATGATGAGTGCTACGCGTTATACCGTCAAGCAACTGGCCGATCTGGCCGGTGTATCCCGCCGCACGCTGCACTACTACGACGAGATCGAGTTGCTGCTCCCGGCCGGGTACGATGAGAACGGTTACCGGTTCTACGATGACCAGTCGTTGTTCCAATTGCAGCAAATCCTGTTCTATCGCGAGATCGGGCTGGAGTTGGGGCATATCAAGGAAATCCTGGCCGATCCGGATTTCGATACAGTAGCAGCGCTGCGGTCGCATCGCAAGGTGCTGCAGGAGAAGATCGAGCGTACGCAGCGGTTGATCCGCACGGTAGACACGACGATTATGCATTTGATTGGAGAAGTTGAGATGAGCGACAAGAATGTTTTTAATGGTTTCAGCGAAGAGCAGCAAAAAGAATACGAAAAGGAAGCAGTCGATAATTGGGGCGAAAACGCCGCCCAGTCGATCAAGTTGTGGAACAGCTACAGCGACGAGCGCAAGGCGCAGATCATGCAGGAAGGCAACGAGATTTACCTGGAGATCGTCGCCAATATGGATAAAGGGCCGGACAGCCCCGAAGTGCGGGCGCTACTGGTGCGCTGGCACGACCACCTGCGTTATTTCTACGAGCCGTCGATCGAGGTGTTGGAGGGGTTGGGCAACATGTATCACGACCATCCCGATTTTAACGCTACCTTCACCAAGATCGATCCCGACCTGCCCGCCTTCCTCAAAGCCGCCATCGCCATTTACGTCGATGAGTTGGAGACTCAATGGCTGGAACGCGAGTTGGGCATCCTTGAGGAGCAGGAATGATGAGTACAAAGCCTGCCAACAACGAGAAACAACCCGTCGCCAAACCGGTGATCGGGGAGCGGGTTATGCCGCCCGGGGGCTATGCCGATCTGAGCGAGGGTGAATTGGAGAAACGCCTGGCGATGTTCACTGTGGAAGCGCCGCAGCGCCAGCTCAAGGATTTGGTCTTGCCGGATGAAACCCTGGGGCAGATCAACGGTTTGCTGACCAAGATCAAATACCAGCACGTGCTTTACGATGAATTTGGTCTGGGTGAGATCGACCCGTACGGCGGGCGCACGGCCATCAACCTGTATGGCCCGCCGGGCACCGGCAAGAGCTTCGCCGCCGAGGCGATTGCCAAAGAATTAGGCATGGGCATCATCCGCGCCAACTACGCCGAGATCGAGTCGAAGTACGTGGGCGAGACCGCCAAAAACATCAAAGCCGCTTTCCAGAAAGCCCGGGAGACGCAGGCGCTGCTGTTCTTCGACGAAGCCGATTCGATCCTGGGGCGGCGCTTGTCCAACGTGCGCCAGAGCACCGACCACGCCGTTAACGTCAGCCGCTCGGTGATGCTGCTGGAACTGGACCGCTTTTCAGGCGTGACCATTTTCGCCACCAACCTGGCCTCGAACTACGACACGGCCTTCATCCGCCGCATTCTGGGGCACATCGAAATGCCCTTGCCGAACGCGGATAGCCGCGCCCGCTTGTGGCGCTATCACATCCCGGCGCGTATGCCCGTGCAGCTCAACGTGGATGATTGGGCGCGGCTGGTCTCGGAATCGGAAGGGCTGGCCGGGGGCGACATCTTGAATATCGTCGTCAACGCCGCATCGATGGCTTTGGAACGCGAAGGGCCAGACTGTACGATTATGTTGGCCGATTTCCTGACTGCCATGACCGCCGCGAAGCGGGCCAAAAATGAGATCGGGAAAGCGGTTACCTGAATCGAGCTGCGTGGTTGATGGTAGAATCTAATCCCAATTAACGTTGTGATTTGAGGATCGAGCATGTGTGATACTTTTGTAGCTACCGGTGCAGTAACGGCAGATGGGGTGACTGTTTTTGGCAAGAATTCCGACCGTGAACCCAATGAAGCCCATTATCTAGTCAAAGTCCCGGCCGCCGACCACGCACCCGGCAGCAGGGTCAAGTGCACGTACATCGAAATCCCACAGGTAGCGCACACTTATGCGGTCTTGCTGGCGAAACCGTTCTGGATCTGGGGGGCGGAGATGGGTGCCAACGAGCACGGCGTGGTGATTGGCAATGAAGCCGTGTTCACCAAAGTTCCGGGAGCCAAGGACACCAGCCTGATCGGCATGGACTTCCTGCGGCTGGCGCTGGAGCGCGGCCAGACGGCGCGTGAAGCCCTGGATGTGATCGTCGGCTTACTGGAAGCATACGGCCAGGGCGGTAACTGCGGTTTCCAACACGCCTTGTATTACGACAACAGCTTCATCATCGCCGATGCTTCCGACGCCTGGGTGCTGGAAACCGCCGGGAAGCACTGGGCTGCGAAGCAGATCAAGGACGTCTATTCGATCTCCAACGGCCTGACGCTGGGCAACGATTTCGACCTGCATTCGCCTGACCTGATCGACTACGCTGTTGAGAAGGGCTGGTGCAAGGGGCGCGAGGGTTTCGATTTCGCCGGATGCTACTCCGATTTCCTGTTTACAACTTTCGGGGCCTGCCGTGTGCGCCGGGCGCGCACATACGAGATGCTGCAATCCCAGCGCGGGGCGGTCGACGTGAACGCCGCCATGCGCCTTTTGCGTGACCATCATGTGGGGGAGGACGAGGTATTTCGCCCGGACGCGGGCCTGACCGGGCCAACGGTGTGCATGCACGCCGGGGCCGGGCCGGTGCGCGCCAGCCAGTCGGTCGGTTCGATGGTCTCGCACCTGCACCCCGTCCACCCCACGCATTTCTTCACTGGCACCTCGGCGCCGTGCACGAGCGTGTTCAAGCCGGTCTGGCTGGACGCCGGTGTGCCCGATACCGGCCCGGAGCCGGACGGCACTTACGACGAAGCCACGCTGTACTGGCGGCATGAAGCTCTGCACCGCGCCACCTTGCGTGACTACCCGGCGGTCATACAGCTTTACGCCCAGGAGCGCGATGAATTGGAAGCCAGCTTTGTAGGCCAGGCCTTGGACTGCGCCGGGGACGACCTGCCAACCCGCCAAAGCTTAAGCGTATGCTCCTTCACCGAAGCCGACGTGGCCGAAGCGCGCTGGCTGGCCGCTTTAGATGTCGAAGACCTGCCCGACACGCGCAAGCTGCTCTACAAGCTGGCCTGGAATAAATTTAATAGGGAGGCGGGGATGTTGAGGGGTAGATAGTGGGTTAGAATATAAAGGTAATATTAATTCTCATCATCTAAGATAGTTATATTAACTTTTTTAGGTAAATGGAACTTAGGATTCTTCAAAATTACTGTAGGGTCAGGTAAAGATGTTCCGGTTATACTAATATACCCTTTCATTTTGTAAGCATTTTCATCTACGCTTGTTCCTGGGAATACAGGAATAAATGAGCCATAAGTATGTTTCGTTAATTCTGTTTTCAATGGTATTCGAACAAATGCGTGCTCTTTGAATTTTTCTGGTTTAGAACAAATGACAATAAGGGGAAAACTTTCTGGAAGATCCCAGTCTGTGATTTCTGCAATATTCAGTAGGGGTGAATCATCAATATTTCCAATTAGAACTTCTCTTATATGACGTCCAAAATGTGAAAATGCAAAAAAGTAGCCGAACTGGCGGACTAATAACAAATAAGATATTAATAACTTCGCTTTATTTTCGATTTCTGCACTATAACCTACTTTACATTCAAGATTGAAGTTTTTGTTTTTAAATGTACCCTTATTGAAAAGGTTTTCGACGTATTGTAAGTCTTTTGGGTTAGTCCGATTGGGATCAGGATTGATAGAAAATATTTCTTCACCCGGTATAAGGGAAATTGTGACCGTGTGGCCATCTATTTTAAATTTACTTTCTAATCCTTCATTTCTAATTCCCTTTGTAATTTCTTTCACTCGAATATTCTCATGTAGTTTCGATAAGTATTCCGAACCGTAATTATTATTAGAGGGTTGGACAAGTGAATCGACTGGTTACGTTCCAATGTAACCAGATCGTAACAAGTCATCCGACGGCATCTGTAAAATGTA
>JAFGRA010000338.1 GCA_016935415.1 Anaerolineales bacterium | reverse complement strand
ATCCATCAGACCATTCTCGAATATGGTTATTGTCTCGGTTTTCAAGGTGCGATCACCTTATTGGCAGAATAACTTCACACTATTGAGCGCCTTATAAGAGCCTTTACCTCTTTAACGGCGACGATCTAGAATGGAGGCACATCCAGATCGATGATTATAGCGTTTATGATCTATCCTTCAAACCCGATGGAACGGCATTTGTCGCCGCAGCTTCAGGCGGCCTGATCATCTGGGATATCGAAAGCGCACAAGCAACACATACACTGTTCGATTTCACACCATTGCTAGATTTCGTTTCATTCACTCCGGATAGTCAAATTGTGATCGGTGGTGTTGAAGGAATATCAGCATCAGATATACCAGCCTGGAATATTGAAACCGGTAAACGCGTAGAAATAACCGATGTTACTTTCCATCTAAAAAGTGATACTGTGCTACTGAGCCCAGACCAACAAATCACTACAGAGGTGTGGATCGATGATTCAAGCCGTCCAATTCAGGGGAACGTGCGCTTGATCGCGATACCCGTACCGGCGAAATCCTTCAAGAGCTGGTTGGCCATGAAGTCATCTTGGGCGAAGGATTTACCGGTTTGATAGCGACGATGACATTCAATCGGGACGGCAGCTTGCTGGCAACCATCGGGAAAGACAAAGCCATTTACCTCTGGAATACGCAGACGGGAGAGCTTCTGAACGAACTCGCCCTATATTCGAAAGCCGTAGACATCACCTTCAGTCTGGATGGCCGCTATATCGCGGCAGCCGGGCGAGATAGGCGTGTCCAGGTATGGGGATTGCCGACGCCCTAAAGCGCTGGCTTATTCCGCCATCCACTCGAATTACACCTTACGTTTACCAAATCTCCGTTCTTGCTTTACAGGCCGCCATTTCCCTTGGTGCCTGGTTGACGGATCACTGATTACTGCTCACATTTCTCGATTCTCGCCTCACGATTTCCAAATTTTGCGCCAAATTCGCCAAAGATGGTATACTACCTCTTACTCAATACTAATTGAACTTGTAGGCATTTTATTTATGAATGAACGCATAGAACTCGACCTCAGACCTTGTGATTTTCTCACCACCGACGCTGTCGGCCCTCCCGGCGAGCGCGTTTTCTATATCCAGGGTGGCAGCGGCGGTGAAGTCGTTACCCTCACCGTCGAAAAGTTCCAGATCCAAACCCTGGCTGTGGCAGTCGAGCAGTTCCTGGCCGAGATCAATGAGAAATTCCCCGACCTCTCCGAGGCATTGGCGAATTACATCGAAGAAGAAATGCGCATTCAACCACCGGTTACCGGTTTATTCCGGGTGGGTGAATTAGGCTTGGGATACGATGCCGATGAAGACTTGGTCGCCCTGGTTGCCCGTGAGGTGCAGGGGGAAGGCGAAGCCGAAGAAGACGCCAGCGTGGTGCGCTACTGGTGCACGCGCACGCAGCTGCGTGTGATGGTGAACTGGGGCATGGAAGTATCCGCGCGTGGTCGCTCGATTGAAACGCTGGGCTATTTCGATCCCCGCAAGAACGGCCACAAACACTAATCCTCTCCCTGAACCATGTCAGCAGATCCGCAGAAGACCGTCTTGGAATGCCTGCAAGCGGGCGAATTATCGGTTGAAGGTCAATTCATGTGGGGGTCGAATTACACCTTCCTGCTCGATGTTCTCCATGACGATACCGAACTCAAAGGCGTTTACAAGCCGACGCGCGGCGAGCGCCCATTATGGGATTTCCCCGAGGAATCCCTGGCGGGGCGCGAAGTGGCTGCCTTTTTGGTCAGTGAGGCGCTGGGGCTGCACCTGGTGCCGCCCACCGTTTACCGCCAGGAAGGCCCGGCCGGACCGGGTTCCTTGCAGCTTTTCGTTGACCACGACCCTGAATACCATTACTTCAACCTGACCGCGGAAGACAAGCAACGCCTGCGCCCGGTGGCCTTTTTCGACATCCTGATCAACAACACCGACCGCAAAGGCGGGCACATCCTGTTCGATCACCAGGACAACATCTGGCTGATCGACCACGGCATCACTTTTCACGTGCACCATAAGCTGCGCACTGTGGTCTGGGATTTTTCCGGGGAAACCCTGCCCGATGAACTGTGCGAAAAACTCACACCGTTCCGCCAGCAGCTTACCCCGGAAACTGCGCTTTACCAACAACTTTCAAAATATATATCCCGGCGGGAAATCCACGCCCTGGCGATGCGGGCGGAAGAACTACGCAGCAACCCGCGCTTCCCCTACCCGCGCGACAACATGCGTTCTTACCCCTGGCCGCCGGTGTAATCCTGGAGGAATTATGACTCACTTTAAACTCGCCCTGATCGGATTCGGCAACGTCGGCCAGGAACTGGCGCGTCTGTTACTGCGCAAGCAGCAGGAACTTAAAGATAATTACGACCTGACCTTCTCGGTCACGGCGATCACTACCGGCAGCCACGGCGCGGCCATCGCCCCGGACGGCATTGACCTGCACGAGGCCCTGGCTATCGCCGAAAAGGACGGTATGCTGGACTCGCTCTCCGCCTTCCCGGCACCGGCTGACAAACTGGACTTCATCCGCCAAAGCGGCGCGGACGTGCTCTTCGAGAATTCCCCCGTCAATTACGAGACCGGCCAACCGGCCGTCATCCATATCCACACCGCCCT
>JAFGRA010000337.1 GCA_016935415.1 Anaerolineales bacterium | reverse complement strand
CGAGTTGTTCGGCCTGATGCGCGTGCGCTCGATGCAAATGAACGACGCCCATATCTACTGCTCTGAAGCCGACTTCGAGCAGGAGTTCATGGACGTGATCGACATCTACAAGACGTACTTCGACGTATTCGATATCGACAAATATGTTATGCGCCTGAGTATCCACCACGCCGACGGCCTGGGCAAGAAGTACGTCGACCACGGCCGCTTGTGGCTGAAGACCGAAGATATGGTGCGCAAGGCGATGGACAACGGCGGTGTACCTTACGTCGAGGTGGCCGACGAAGCCGCTTTCTACGGCCCCAAGATTGACGTGCAGATTTGGAGCGCGATCGGGCGCGAGTTCACGCTGGCGACCAACCAGGTCGACTTTGCTGTGCCGGAACGCTTCGACCTGACCTTCGTCAACTCCGAGGGTGAGGAGGAGACTCCCTTGTGCATCCACCGTGCCCCATTGAGCACGCACGAGCGCATGATCGGTTTCCTGATCGAGCACTACGCCGGGAACTTCCCGGTGTGGCTCTCGCCCGAACAGGTGCGCGTGATCCCGATCACGGACGATCATAACGCCCATGCTAAAAAGCTGGCCGATGAATTGTTCGCCATGGGTTTCCGCGCCGAGGCGGATCTGAGTTCCAACCGTATGAACGCCAAGATCCGCGATGCCCAGAACTTCAAGGTGCCCTATATGCTGGTGATCGGCGACCGCGAGATCGAGGAGAATACGGTATCGCTGCGCAAGCGCGACGGCAGCCGCGAGAATGACATGGCCTTTGACGACTTTGTGGCACTGCTCAAGGAACGCGTGGAGACAAGGTCGAAGGAGCTATAACTAACCCCATCTCCATTAGAATTTAAGCTGAGGATATTTTTTCTAAAGTGCTGGTCTTTTTGACCGGCACTTTTTTATTGTCGGTAACTCTCTGTTGTGTGGATGCCGAATCTTTTGTACAATCTTGATAGCCACCTTATCTGCTTTGCTGTCCCCTAAATTTTCTCAACAAGGAGTCCCGCATGTCTGAGCATTCTTCTTATGATCTCGAGTCGGTCAAGTTGCCATATCTGGCAGGGTTTGGATTGCGCGTGTTCGTCGCCTTATTAGAAAGCCCTTTGGGAAAGCTGCTGCTGCCGAATTTGTTTGCGAGCGCAGGGATCACCGCCTTTCGCCAAAAAGAGATCGATGCAGAACCGACCTTGAAACCGCTGCACTATACCGGCCAATTGGCGGCATCGGCTTCCGCCTTGCCGGTAGAGCAATTGCCTGCTGTCCCCAAACAAGCTGGGCCGGGGTTCCATTTTGCGACCGTGCATGATTATGCCCAGGCTTATCGGGAGGGAACGATCACACCGGAGCAGGTAGCCGAACGCGTCCTGGCGGTGATTGAGGACAGCAACCAGGCTGAGCCGCCGCTGCGGGCGATCATCGCCAGCTATCGCGAAGAAGTCATGGCGCTGGCGCGCGCGGCCACGCAGCGCTATACTCAAGGCCAGCCGCTGGGCGTTTTTGATGGTGTTCCTGTAGCGGTCAAGGATGAGATCGATATGGTGCCCTATCCCACCACTGTGGGTACATCATTCTTGGGAAAGGCTCCGGCAAGCGAGGATTCGACCGTGGTTGCGCGTCTGCGCCAGGCCGGTGCTTTGTTGATCGGCAAGGCAAACATGCACGAGATCGGCATCAATGTGACCGGTTTCAACCCGCACCACGGCACCACCCGCAATCCCTATAACCCCAAGCATTACACGGGCGGTAGTTCCAGTGGGCCGGGTACGGCTGTGGCTGCGGGGTTGTGCCCGGTAGCGATTGGCGCTGATGGCGGTGGCTCGATTCGCATCCCGGCTTCTTTTTGTGGGGTAGTGGGCTTGAAATCCACCTACGGGCGTGTCAGTGAATTTGGGGCTGCGCCGCTGGACTGGAGTGTGGCGCACATTGGCCCGTTGGCGGCGACGGCTACGGACGCGGCGCTGGCCTGGGGCATCATCGCCGGACCTGACCCCAAAGACCCGGTTTCTCTGCATCAACCCCAGCCCACGCTGGCGGGTTGGGATCAACTCGATCTCAGCGACTTGACCATGGGCGTGTTTTGGCCCTGGTTCGAGCATGCGACTGATGATATGGTCATCGGCTGCCGGGAGATGCTCGATCACTTCAAGAGCCGGGGAGCCAAATTGGTGGATATCGATATTCCGGGGTTAGAGGATGGCCGTGTTGCCCATCTGATCACCATCGCCGGTGAAATGACCCAGGCCTTGGAACAGTACCACGCTGAGTTCGGCAAAGCCTATGGCCTGGATGTGCGTATCAACCTGGCGCTGGCACGCGCTTTCACGGCGCGCGACTATATCAAAGCCCAACGTATGCGTACGCAGTTGATGCATAATTTCGATCAGGTTTTGCAACAAGTGGATGTGATCGTTACCCCGGCAACTGCCCTGGTAGCCCCGCCGATTGGCCCCAAGACGCTGCCGGATGGCGATTCGGATTTGACCACGCTGGGGGAAATCATGCGCTATGCCCAACCGGCCAACCTGACCGGCTTACCGGCAATTGCCTTCCCGGTGGGGTACAACGCGGCCGGTTTGCCGATTGGCATGCAGGTGATGGGGCGCGCCTGGGACGAACGCACCTTGCTGCGCATGGCACTGGCCGCCGAGCAGGTTGTGGAACGCCAGCGCCCAAGCTGGTTTTATGACATTTTGGCAGGGTAGTAATAATGTCAGAATCTTCCCGAATATGCTTGCTTCAAAGAACATTTGTGCTATAATAAAGTAACCATATTTCTACGGAGGAAAATGTGATGTCTGAAATGCTGTTGGCCTATTGTGGCCTGGATTGTGAGGGGTGCCCGGCGTATATCGCCACCAAGGCAAACGATATTGAGAAGTTGATGGAGTTGGCCGCGCAGTGGTTCCAGAAAGAGAACGACGCCGAGACCTGCCGCTGTATGGGCTGTAAGTCCGAGGGGCCGCGGCTGGGTTTTTGCGAGCAATGTGCGGTGCGTACCTGCGCCAGTGAACGCGGTGTGGTCACCTGCGCACATTGTGAGGATTATGGCTGCGATATCTTGCTGGCCCACTTCGAGCAAATCCCCGACTCCAAGATCAAGTTGGAAGCAATCCGGCAAACGTTGTAAGTTTTGTTTTGCAAGAAATGATAAGGGTTGGCCGAAGCCAACCTTTATTATCTTTAAATACCTATCCTCAATAGTGTGAAGTTATTCTGCCAATAAGGTGATCGCACCTTGAAAACCGAGACAATAACCATATTCGAGAATGGTCTGATGGAT
>JAFGRA010000336.1 GCA_016935415.1 Anaerolineales bacterium | reverse complement strand
ATCCATCAGACCATTCTCGAATATGGTTATTGTCTCGGTTTTCAAGGTGCGATCACCTTATTGGCAGAATAACTTCACACTATTGTTTTTCTCCTATTTAACATAACGCATACCAGAAATTTATGATCCTCTAATCAAGTTATGATACCCTTATCCTGCAATAATATAGGAATCAGATCATCAATCGGAGAATTTCATGAAGAAAAAATCTATCATCTTTAGCGTCATGGCAGTCCTGGTCGTCTCAGTTCTCTGCCTGGTTGCGGTCTTCGCGGTAGCCTGGGGTGCGTATACCATTCTCGATAAACAAGGCGTAACCACCGGAGAAATCCAAAATATTCCTTTGGTCGACTCCCCGCCCGCCACGCCAGAATCGCCGGCTTTTGAAGCAATCGAACCAGAAACAACCGATCCCGCCGACCTCGATCTGGAAGCGCTATTTTCCCCGTTCTGGGAAAGCTGGGACATCTTGCATGATGAATACGTTGAACAACCACTCGATGATGAAGCCCTGATGCAAGGCGCAATCGAAGGCCTGACATTCGTTTTGGATGAAGCCGATGTGGATTACAGCACGGTCGACATTCCCGCAAGCGCCCGCTCCGTAGATGAAATCGCTAAAACGGCCAACACTCCCCGCGATCTGATCGATATGTTCGAACCTTTCTGGGAACTTTGGCAAGCCACCGAACACACTGACCTGAACGGTTTTTCTTATGAAGACCTGGAAATCGGCGCGCTGCGCGGTATGGTCAATTCGTTGGGCGATCCATATACTTCATACCTCGATCCCGGCGAGTACTCCGAAATGCTCAATTACCTCAATGGCGCTGATTACGAAGGCATTGGCGCCTGGGTGGACACCAGCGGTGAATACCTGACAATCACATCTCCGATGGACAGTTCACCGGCAGAGGCAGCCGGACTGAAACCCAAAGATGAAGTTATCGCCATTGACGGCAAAGACATGACCGACGTCGACCCCGAGATCGCTCGCCAGCACGTGCTTGGCCCGGCCGGGAGCACCGTTATCCTGACCATCAAGCGCCCCGGAGTAGACGAACCTTTCGATGTCGAAATCGTACGTGCCAGCATTACAACTCCGATTGTGATCAGCGAAATGCGCGATGATGGCATTGCCTATTTACGTCTAACCACATTTGGCAGCACCTCCGCGGCCGAAATGCACAGTGCTCTGGAAGAACTACTGGCACAAAACCCCAAAGGCCTGGTTTTCGACCTGCGCTATAACGGCGGCGGTTACGTAGATGCCGCCATTGCCGTCATGTCAGAATTCGTTGATGATGGGGTCGTACTTTATCAGCAATACGGCGACGGCAGCCGCGACGAGTATTACGCCCAACCCGGCGGGATTGCCACGGACATCCCCATGGTTGTGTTGGTCAACGAGGCCACCGTTTCCGCCGCAGAGATCACCGCCGGTACACTGCAAGACTATGAGCGCGCCACGCTTGTCGGTGAAACCACCTTCGGCAAGGGCCTGGTGCAACTTCCTATCGAATTGCCAGACAACAACGGCGTTCTGAAAGTCACCATTTCCTATTGGCTTACCCCCAACGAAAGACTGATCCAGGAGATCGGTCTCGAACCTGACGTGGTCGTGCCCTTCACCGAAGAAGACGCTGCCGCAGATGTCGATCCACAGATCGAAAAGGCTGTCGAAATTTTACTCGGACAATAATTCACAAAAATATCGGAGAGAAAAATGTTTCCGTTTTACTTCAATATCAACTATTTGCTCTTTATGGCTCCGGCGTTCATTATCATGATCGCTACACAATGGTACGTCAATTCTGCCTATCGTAAATGGAGTAAGGTGCCTAATCGTAACCGCATGACCGGGGCAGAAGTCGCTCAGCAATTGATCCGTTCAGGCGGCCTACATGATGTGCGCGTCGAACAGGTTGGCGGCCGCCTTTCTGACCATTACGACCCGCGCAGCAAAACCTTGCGTCTGTCCGCCGGAGTCGCCCAAAGCGCCTCGGTTGCCGCCGCGGCCATTGCCGCCCACGAATTGGGGCACGCCATGCAAGACCGCGAAGATTACTTCCCTCTGCGTTTCCGGGCCGCCCTGGTTCCGATGGTCAACATTGGTTCCTACCTTGGCTGGATTTTGATCATCATTGGCATGTTACTGCAAGCCGTCAATATTGCCTGGCTGGGCGTGGCGGTTTTCGCCGGTGGTGCGGCCTTCGCCCTGGCAACTTTACCGGTCGAATTCAATGCTTCTGCCCGGGCAAAACGCCTGCTGCGAGAAACGAATATCATTGTCGACTCCGAAGAAGCCGGTGGCGTCAACCGCGTGTTAAACGCGGCGGCACTGACCTACGTGGCCGCACTGGTCACCGCGATCATGCAGTTACTATATTATGCTTCGATGGTTCTGGGTATGGGGAATCGGCGACGGTAAGTAAGCAAACAGAGATTATTCTCATGCCGCGAGGCTAAACTCTCGCGGCACTTGTTATTAAAGACAAGCAAAACAAAGATTTGTAGCGACGACCGGCTGGTCGCCCAATACCATTTTGATCCTGATGCACTTTTTTATCTGTCTACACGTTTTCATGTACCCTAAGTTCTTGACCCAAAAATCTTCGTCCCGATCCGGACGATGTTCGCCCCTTCTTCAATCGCCACCAAATAACTATCGCTCATCCCCATCGACAAATACTTAAGCTTGAGATTAACCTGCTGCATCTGCTTTAACTCGTCGAATAATTGGCGCGTACGCTTGAAATACGGGCGCAGCACTTCACCATCTTCGACGAACGGCCCCATCGTCATCAAGCCCTGGATCTCAAGGTTTTGCAGCCCGGAGAGGCTCGCCACCAACTCCGACGCAGTCTCCGGGAATATACCCGCCTTATTTTCCTCGCGCCCGCTGTTGACCTCGATAAAAACCGGCATCACCTTGCCCAGTTTGGCACAGGTTTTGTCGATCTCTTCTGCCAACTCAACCGAATCCACGGTCTCGATCACGTCGAAAAGGCGCACTGCCCGGGAGGTTTTGTTGGCCTGGATATGCCCGATCATGTGCCAGGTATAGGCAACGCCCATCAGGTTGCGCATCGCCTGCGCTTCCTGCACGTAATTATGCCCAATGTGTGTAATCCCCGCTTCGGCAACCGCCTTGACTTCCAATGCCGTTCTGGTTTTTGCAGCCGCTACCACGATTACATTTTCCGGTATCTCCGCTAAAACCTGGCGTGCGTTTTCAGCTATTTTTTCCGCTTCCACAATTTCACAATCCTGCATTTACTGGTTAATTTTCAAGTATATTTTATCGCATAGTGCATCGCGTCAATGTTTTCCAGCGCCATTTCGTAAAGCAAAGATCGTCTTCGCCTGCGCCAGGAACATCGCCGTCAGGATCAACACGCTGCCCAGAATCTGCCGGGGAGTCAGCAATTCACTCAGAAAGACCCAACCGGCCAGCGCCGCAAAAACCGCCTCCCCACTCATAATAATTGCCGCATCGGTGGCCGGGGCGAACTTCTGCCCGACCAGTTGCAGCGTATACGCTACCCCGACCGAGATCACACCGGTATATAGCACTGCCCAGATCAGGTTACTAGAAAGGCCGTTCCACGTTCCGCTTTCGAATACCAGCCCAACAGCTAGGCTCATCACACCACACACCAGATATTGAAAAAACGCCAGACGCAGTACGTCCACTTTATTCGCCAACTTGCCAACCAGCACCACATGGCAGGCCCACACAAAAGCCCCCGCCAACTCCAGTCCATCCCCGGGAGCCAGTTGTAGTTCCTCGGTCAGGCTGAGGAAGAACAACCCCACCACCGCCACCAAAGATGCCAACCAGCTAAACCAATAGATTTTCTCTTTCCAAAACAAGGCCAATAAGATCGGCACCAACACCACGTACAGTCCGGTGATAAAGCCCGCTTTGCCTGCCGTAGTGAATGCCAATCCGGCCTGCTGCAGCGCCGCCCCGCCGAACAGCAGCAAGCCCGCTAATAATCCGCCGCGCACTTCCAAGCGAGTCATATGTATTAGCCCTTTGCCCATAAACGGCAGCAGCACTAACACCCCAACCAGGAAACGCATCCCATTAAACAGAATAGGGCCAACCTCGCCAGCGGCCAAGCGCTGGAAAACGAAAGCCGTCCCCCAGATCAGTGCAACCAGCAGCAGGATCGCGTCGGCCTTGATGCGATTCAATTGAGTCAATCCCGAAAGTTTTTCACGCAGTGCGGATTTTGTCGAATTCATAATGCAATCACCAATCGCAAGATAAGAGCACATTATAAAGCAACCACGCAGTCAACTGGCAAAATTCAATCAACTTTCTTATGGAATTTCAATCCAAAGTCTGTTAAACTATTGAGACGAGGAGGTCGCTATGTCCATTGGAAAAATCATTGCTTACGTACTTGCGGCGATCAGTCTGATCGCCGGTGCAATAATACTCATCCTGGGGGTGTTATTCGTATTGGGTTCCACCAGCGCCAACGCCACACCCGGCTGGCAAACTACCGGGATTGTCATGGTCTGCGCAGGGTTGGTCGCGGCCGCCATCGGCATTGGCACGATCCTGGCAATGGTACGCCGGGGCAAATCTGGCGGCGCAGCTGCCCCAGCCGGAGAAAGCGTCACCCTGAACATCGACTTGCCCGGCGAAGTCAACCTGGAACAATTCAAGTGTGAGAACTGCAACGGCGCTTTGAGCACCGAGAATATCAAGATGGTTGCCGGAGCACCCACGGTGAACTGCCCATACTGTGGCGCAGTCTACCAGCTTACCGAAGAACCCAAGTGGTAGATAACTGATCGTTTACAGTCAGTTGCTCCGAAAAATGCTTCACATTTTACACCCCGATTACACGTACCAACAACCGTGAATGGAAAAGGAATTTCCATGAAGAAAAAGATTACCAGTATATTCCTGCTCGCGTTTTTGATCCTGTTTATTGTCACCCCGGTTGCTGCCCAGACCTATTCCTTCAGCCTGGATCGCGAAACCGTCGACGTGTACTGGAACGAGGACGGCACATTAACGCTGGAATACGAGTTCGTTTTTACGAATGCCACCGGGGTTTCCCCCATCGACTTTGTCGATGTCGGTCTGCCAACGCCCTATTACAGCATTAGCGACATTACCGCCAGCGTAGATGGGAATACGATCACCAACATCGAAAGTTCCCCTTACGTGACTTACGGTGTCGCGCTTGGCCTGGCACCGAACACCATTCAGCCTGGCGATACCGGCACAGTACGCATGCGCGCCGAGAATATCCGCAATGTGCTGTACGAGGATTCACAGGACAGCAATTACGCCAGCGCCGTATTCACGCCCACCTGGTTCGATTCCGATTTCGTATACGGCTCGACCAATTTGACCGTGACCTATCATATGCCCCCTGGCGTGCAACCCGAAGAGCCCCGTTACCACGGTGCGCCCAGCGGCTTTCCGAACGAACCGGATACCGGCTTCGACGACCAGGGCTTGATCACTTACACCTGGCGCAACGCCTCTGCCAACGGCTACACGCAGTATCTCTTCGGCGCCTCCTTCCCCAAAACCTACGTCCCGGCCAGCACGATTGAAACACCCACTTTCTGGCAACGTGTGGGCATTGACCCAGATGCTTTGATGGGTTTCTTTATGTTCTGCTGTATCGGTATGTTCTTCGTCGGTATCCCAATTTTATCAGCCCGCAGCGCCCAAAAACGCAAACTCAAATACCTGCCGCCTAAGGTTGCTATCGAAGGTCATGGCGTCAAGCGCGGCCTGACCGCTGTTGAAGCTGCCATCCTGATGGAACAACCGATGGATAAGATCCTAACCATGATCTTGTTTGGCGTACTCAAGAAAGACGCCGCTACCGTGGTTACCCAAGACCCACTGAAATTGGAAGTCGAAGATCCATTGCCGGAAGATTTACGTCCCTACGAGAAGGTCTTCCTCGAAGCTTTCCAGGAAGAAACCAATACCCGCCGCAAGAAAGCCTTGCAAAGCATGATGGCCACCCTGGTAAAGAACGTAACCCGCAAGATGAAGGGTTTCAGTCGCAAGGAGACCATCGAGTATTACGAGAACATCATGAAGCGCGCCTGGGCACAGATCGAAGCCGAAGGCACGCCGGAAGTGAAAAGCGAAAAATACGACCAGGCCCTCGAATGGACCATGCTCGACAAAGACTACGACGACCGCACCCGCCGCGCTTTCCAGGGCTACCCTGTATTTGTGCCTACCTGGTGGGGGCGTTATGATCCCGGCTACGGCCGCTCGACGATGACCTCCAACATGCCATCCAAGCCATCTGCACCCAGCATGCAATCTACCCGCAGCGCCGGGCCGTCCATCCCAGGCGCGGATTTTGCCGCCTCGGTTGCCAACGGTGCGAGTACGTTCTCAGCCGGCGTGATCGGCAACCTGACCAGCTTTACGGGCGGCGTCACCCAAACGACCAACCCACCGCCAAAACCTTCCAGCAGCAGTTATCGCGGCGGAAGCAGCGGCGGCAGTTCGTGCGCCTGTGCCTGCGCTT
>JAFGRA010000335.1 GCA_016935415.1 Anaerolineales bacterium | reverse complement strand
TCTATTGGCGGTTCGGTTGTTAAGGTGCGAAACGATCTATTGGCGGTTCATATGTTAGTAGCGAAACAATGTATTGGCGTATAACAGTTACTCTGTAAAGCTGGAGCCAACAACTCAAGGTGTTTCTTATTCCCCAATTATTCCTTCTCGTTCAAGCACAAGCCGGATTTCTTCAAATGCTGCTTTTATGTTTCCTTTTGGGAATCTTATTTGCCCAAGCCCTTGAATATTACTGAATTCTTCGCAACCTTCTTCAAACAGAACGATTGCTCTAGTAAACCCCAGGCGTCCCTGGAATAGGCCAGCTTCATGGATAACATTCATTCTTGCTCTCATGCTTCCATCTGCTTGTTCATCTTCGGCTGTCATGATTAAAAAAGCAATAGCAGCACTATCAAGCATTTCTCCTAAACGTGCAATATTCGTGATACCTGCCACGGGGACGCGGTTAAATTCATCCCAGGGCAATTGGAGACGATCTTGAATAAAATCCTTTAATTCCCTCCATAAATTAGAATTTCCATGACCAATGAAAACGTTTGTGCCGATTCGTTCTAACCTTCGATCCCTTTTCTCTTGGCGTTCAATATGACTGACAGCAGATTTTACAAGTTTTGCTAACTTGTCGCATTCTGATATTGTAAAGCGGATATCGAGTATTTCTGCAAGTATTGATATATGAGGTGGTGTCTGTAAACCTTGTGATGCTGCTTCACCGTCAAATAGTGTCATTTTTCCAGATGGCTTCAACGCGTTGATCCAATCCGCTCCTGTGGATATTTTTGCTTTGTTTGCTTTTTCCATTAAATTTTTAATAAATATGTCGTTTTGTTTCTGAAGATATGTTGCGAATAGAGAATGCAATTCTTGAACTTTCTCTTCAAATAATTGTTGTCCATTCTGGGCTACTGTTTTAGCTTGCATTATGTTGGGGTTATCAGCTTTGTCATAGATCATATCTTTTACAAAATCATATTGATACTCTGTCCAATCCCCCGTCGTTTCGCTTTTAAATCCCCATATCATACTAAAGTGAGCACCAGGTGGAACAACTGTAAAATCCCGGTAATATACACGAGATTGATAACCTAGCCACGAACCGCTCCACGATTTGCTAATTTCATTTGCGGCTTCCTCAAGTTTGATTAAGGATTTAATATCAGTATTGTCATTTGCTTTATCAACGAACGAGAGAAGTTCTTCACAGATATCTAATAACTCTTCGATTAGATTATTCATAATTACCCTCATCAATTATCCGCGATGCGTTTTTTGTTTGGTTGTTGGGGCCTAATTTGTTTTCTTAGTCAATGATGGTGTTTATTATAATTGAGTTTGCTGTATTTGTTGCCTTTATGAGATGGCTTGTTCGGCCAGGATACTCTCAACCGTGCGCCGCGCCTGGGCCACGCCGCGCGGGTTTGTGTCCAGGTAGTAAGGGATAAAGATCAGCGCCTGGGAGAGGGCGTGGCCGCGGCCGCGCGCCCAGGTAGCATCGTCGACGCCGAGCGTTTCCCGAAAGGCCGCCCGGCTGTCATCGGAGAACAAGGCCCAGGCGATCATCAGGTCAGGAGCCGGGTCGCCCACACCCAGCCCGGCGAAGTCGAACACCGCGCTCAAGCGGCCGTCCTTGACAAGTAGGTTGCCAGGCAGCATGTCGCCGTGGAACCAGGCCGGATCATCTTCCCAATCGGGTGCAGCTAAAGCAGTTTCCCAGATCGCAGTAAGTGCCCTGGGATCGAACATGTCGTCCAGGGCGGCGATGGCTTTTCGGGTTGGAGCGTCACGCGTGATCAGTGGCTGGCCGCGCAGGTTGTGTTCTGCGGCGAGCGGCCCGCCGGTGGTGTCGATGCCCTGCAAAGCCTTGATGAACTGCGCCAGGTCAACCGCGGCCTGGACAGGGTCAGCGAGTTTTTCTAAGGAAGCATTCTCGCCTTCCAGCCACTGGTAGATCGACCAATGCCAGGGATAGCCCGCGCCGGGCGCGCCCATTGCCAGCGGGGTAGGCAGTGCCAGCGGCAGGTGGGGAGCCAGGCGCGGCAGCCAGGTGTGTTCTTTCTTGACCTGACCCACGGCCCAGTCGATGCGCGGCAGGCGCACGGCCAGATTCTCGCCGAGGCGGTAGATGGCGTTGTCCGTCCCGGACGACTCGACCGGCCTGACCGGTAGATCGGCCCACTGCGGGAACTGCGCAGCGAGCAAGCGGTGCACGAGGGCGGCGTCGGTGGGAATTTCGTTGGCGTGCATCTTGGTATTGGGCATAGGGTTTTTCCCTTGATTTTATTTACCGCAGAGTACGCGGAGGGAAAACGCACAGCGTTTTCGAACGCAGAGTTTAAAAAATGGCTGCTAAGCAGGTTACCGAAAAAATAATTATATGTGTAATGATACTATTAGAGACGAAATTCAAGGCCTGATAATACCCCCCATTCAAACCTCTGCGTACCTCTGCGCTCTCTGCGGTTATAGTTTTTTACCCCCCTGTGAAGCGATCTGTTATCTCGCCCCAAAAATGACGACTTCGATGTGCTGGTTGAGGAATTCGGGCAAATCGGATTCGGGGGAGCGGGCGATCTGGCCGAAGGTGTAGCCACCTGCTATGGGTACATCCTCCCCTAAGATTTCCTGCACGGCGTGGATCTCGCTGCTCAGTTGACCTTCCAGCAGCATTTGCCAGGACACGTCGGTGAAGACCAACGCCAGCACTGGTTTTGCTCCCTCGAGTTTTTCCAGGGCGCGCTCGGTGGCTTGATGGGCGGCTTCCATACAGCTTTCGCGACTGCCGACCAATAATTGGGCAACACAGTTCTCATCTACGGGGGTGCTCATGCGCAGGCTGCCGTCAGTCTCCACGCGCAGCGGAGCGCGCACCTTGAGTGGCTTCTGGCCGTTCTCGATGCCGAGCGGGTACAGGCGTACCAGCGTATTCAGCGGCGGGAAACCCCACTCGCGCGGCTTGAAGCCAAATAATTGCGAATACATCTCGGCGGCGGGAACGTGATCGAGCGTGCGCACCCACGGTCCCTGGGAGGTCGTTACCCGGAAATAGGCACCTACCGGTCGCCAGCCGTGGGCCGTACCCACGCCAACGCGCAGCACGCCATGCAGCAGGGCAGCCGCCAAACCACCGGTCCCGGCTTGTGCCCCACCAATTTGGAAAGTGCGCCCCAGGCGCAGGTCGCCCCCGGCCAGGCAGCCCGCCAGGGTATAGCGTCCGAAGGGCAGGCGTTTGCACAAATCCTCGCCCTCGGCGCTCAGCCCATCGGCGGCCACCAGCAAAGTGGCATTCTCCTGGCTGGTGAGATGCAGCTCGCGGGTCATTCTTTCAACGGCGACTTGCATGTTGCTGGTGAAATCGGGAATCCATTCAGCCTGGGCTTCGATGCCCTCGCCGGAAAGCAGGGCAGCAACGACCGAACGGCGGTTGCTGCCATCCTCGGCGAATTCCCCTGAAGTGCTAAATCCAAAAATGGGCGTATTGCCCAATTGGGCAGTCGCCCCGCTCAATACCTCGTTGATGTCGTAATCATGGGAGGCGAACAGGAAAGCGGCGGCAACTTCGCGGCTGCCCAGGTCGGCGAATCCCTGGTGGATCGCCTGGGTACTGGCGTCGCGCCCATCGACGGCGTATGCTCGGCCAACTGCCGCTTTCAATCCAGCCATCGCAGCCTATTCCAAATCCATTTCAGCGACCGGCACGGTAAATTGGAAACTGGTGCCTTTGCCATATTCGCTCTCGAACCAGATCTGCCCGCCCTGCATTTCTGTCAGCGTGCGGGTAATGTTCAAACCCAGGCCGGTGCCAGGAGCGGTTTCTTTGCCGTAATCGGTGCGGAAGTACTGCTGGAAGATTTTCTGTTGATCTTCCGCTTTGATGCCGATTCCGGTGTCGGTCACGGAGATGTGCACGACTTCCGCCGCGCCTTCGGGGTCCCAGCGGTTCTGGGTGTGCTCGGTTTTGATCGTGATCGTGCCTTCTTCGGGCGTGTATTTATAGGCGTTGCTGAGCAGGTTGGTGAGCACCTGGATCAGACGGTTGCGGTCGCCCCACACTTCCGGCAAATCCTCGGGGATGTCCAGCACCAGGTTCTGATTCCGCTCGTCGATGGCAGCCTGGGCGGTGCGCACGACATCGTCGACCACTTCGGCAATCGGTACGGCCGCAAATTCCAGGTGCAGGCGTCCGGCTTCGATGCGGGAAACGTCGGCCAGGTCAGAGACAATAGTCGCCATGCGGGTGACATTGACGCGGATGGTGGCCAGGAAGTTGCGCTGGGCGTCGTTGACCTCGCCGACCGAACCGGCGGCCAACAGGTCGGTATAACCCTTGATCGAAGTCATCGGGGTCTTCAACTCGTGGGAAACGAAGGAAACGAACTCGCTCTTGGCGAGGTTGGCCTGCTGCACCGCGCCGTAAAGCTGGGCGTTGGAAATGGCGATGGCGGCGTGGTCGCTCAGACGAGTGAGGAAGTTGACGCTGTCATCGGTGTAGCGGCTGGCGGTCAGGCTTTCCAGGAAGAGCACGCCGATCACTTCGGTTTCGCGCTTGATGGGAATAGCGATCTGGCTTTGGGCTTCTGCCAGAATGGTGGCGTTTTCGCTGGTGACCAGTTCTGCCGCGCCTGAACGCTCCATCGTGCCGCTTTCAATTGCTTCCCGCAAGATGGGGAGTTCCAGTGGCATGGGGGCATCGCGGTAGGGAGTTAATTCGTCGGTGTAGCCTTCCGAAGCCATCACGATCACGCTGGACGGACCTTCATCCATGTCATCGACCACGCCGATGAAACCGGCGGTGGTGTCCGACTGGCGCATGGCCCATTCCAGGGTGATACGCATGGCGCGGCTGACATCCAGGCTGGTGTTCAATTCGCGGTCGATGCGCTGCATGACCGAAAGCTCGTCGACACGCGCGGCCAGCGCCTGGTCGGTGAGCGTGTACAGACGGGCGTTCTCGACCGCCACGGCGGCCTGCCCGGTAAAGGCTTTTAACAGTTCGACGTCGTCGTTATCGAAGGGCATACCGTCGCGTTTGTTGATGACTTCGATCACGCCGACCACGCGTTCTTTGTGGATCATGGGTACGACCAGCAGGCCCTGGGTTTCGTAGCCGGTCTGTTTGGCGGGTTGGTCGAACCAATCGTCGTTTTGCTGCACGTTGTTGACGATCACGGCTTCGGCGGTCTGCACGGCTTTGCCCACCAAACCGACGCCGCTACTCATGCGTTTGCCGGTCAACTCTTCGGCTACCGGGCCGACCACCACTTCGAATTTCAGGTCGCCGGTTTCTTCTTCGAGCAGCAAAAGACTGCCCGCTTCGCAGTTCAAAATGTCGACCGCGCTGTGCAGGATCTGGTCGAGCAGTGGGTCGATTTCCAGCGTAGAGGATAGGCTGCGGGAAACTTCGTTCAGGGTAGAGAGTTGGCGGGCACGGCGCTGCGATTCTTCCAGCAAACGCGCTTTGACGATTGCTCCGGCGGCCTGGTCGGCGATGGCCTGCAAAATGTTCTTTTGGTCTTCGGTGTAGACTACAGTAGGGTTACGACTGCCGGCTGAGATCACGCCAATCGTCTCGGCCCCGGCGTTGAGCGGAATGCTCATCCAGGCGTACACGCCGGTCTTGTCCGGCAGGCGCTGGTTGCCCCGGCATTCACGGTCGTAATCGTCGGTCATCAATGAACGGCGAGTCTCGACGATAACCGATTCCAGGCCAACGCCGGTTGAAAGTACGCGGTTCTCGCGCTCTTCCAGGCGCTCGTCGTCTTCAAGATAGAATACATGGCTGAGTGTGTCAGTGGCGCGTGTGTACAGCGTGATCGAAAGATCGTCGGTGGGCAGCACCTGGCTGGCCTGGGCGTAGATCAATTCCAGGATGTCGTCGAATGCCAGCGTAATGTTGATGCCCTGGGCGACACGCGTGAGCACGTTCATGTCGTGCACGCGTTGGTCTTTATCGGCCAGCACCTGGGCACGTTCGATCGCCAGGGCGACCTGCTCGCACATCGAAACCAGGAATTCCAAGTCTTGCTTGCTGTAGACATCGCCGGAAAGGCGCGGTCCCAGCGCCAACCATCCGGCCAGACGTTCCTGCCCAGGCAGGGCGACGTACAGTTGCGCGCCCAACAGCGCCAGGCGGGTTTTCTCAGCATACAGGTCGAGCGGGAAGGTATCGGTACCGCCTACAAAAATAGCAGACTGCTTGAAGGACAGCGAGCGCACCAGACCGCTCTGGTTTGTGAAGCGCAGGTCGCTGGTCAGTTGGCCGTTCTCGTCTTTGGTGGAGACATAGAATTGGGTTTGCGGGTCGTATACGAAAATGTGCAGGCGTTCGGGCTGCATCGACTTGATGATCGTGCGGCGCATGAAGGAAACGATGATCGGTAGGTCGACGATCTGGGTCAGTTCACGTGTGAAAAGTTGCAATTGTTCACTGTAGACTTCCTCACCGCGGAAGAAGAGTTTGTCGACCACCAGTTGCAGGCGCAGACGCAAGGGATTAAGCAGCAAAGCGATCACGAAAACCAGGCTGCCGATCAGGATGGGGTGGTTGTTGACCGTGATCTCGCCGATGATCAGACTCAGGCCGGTGACGATCAGGGCGTAGCTGGCCCCGGCCCCGATGGTGAGGAAGGTATACACAAAGCCGCGGCTGAGCAGGTAATCGGCGTTGGCGGTGCGGTGTCGCAGGATCGTATAAGCCACACCCAGTGGGAAAGCAACCAGCGGCAGGATGAAGAGCAGCGCCACTAGATCGGTGAAAGCCCAACCGGCGGCATTGGCGATCAACCCGGCCAGCACAGGTAGGAAGGCGACGATCAGGCTCCAATGGACGACACGGGTTTGTTCACGTTCGATTGGGGATGGGGAAGTGTAGCGCCGATAAACGGTCCCGGCGGCGAAGAACACCAGGCTAATGCCGAAGAAGACGTACTCGAACTGCCAGGCTAATAGGTATGCGCCGGGGTTGTTGAGATTGAATAAGCGCGGCCAGGTGAAAATCGTCAGTAGCAAGGCGGGGGCATAGACCACAAGGCGCAAGAAAGGCACCCGCGTCATGATCCCGATTTCGCGCGGGTAGCTCAACACCATGTGCAGCAAGGCGCTGCCGCCGATGGCCAGCGCCGCCGTCCAGACCAGGGTCATATATTGGGTGGTGTGAATTTCGAAAAGACCGGCGAAAACGATGGCGGCCGAAGCACTGAATATTGCAAAGGCGCGCACGGCCTGGTCATCGCGGCGGGCGGCAAACATCCAGATGCCCACGCCCAGGTATACCAGCCCGACCAGATAGAGACCATAATAATATATCAAGCGGCCCGCGTCCTGGAAGGACGTCAACTGCACTTCGACGGAGACCAGTTCGCCGCCCCGCTGGACAATGACATCGACTGTTTCCCCGGCGGAATACTGGTATAGGGCATATTTGAGCCAATTTGCATTTTCTATCGGCTGCCCGGCGACTTCGACCAGTTGGTCACCAATTTGTAATCCGGCCGGAAGGTCCTGATTGAAGAGACTATCGTCCGTGATCTGCATGGTGTTATCAACGAATGCGCCGAGGAAGGGGGCTTGTGTCCAGGGAAAAACCAGTATAGGCGTTAAGACAAACACTAACAAGGCGACCACCTGGTATGCGATGATCGCTGCCGGGGCGAGCCATGTCCGCCAGTTCGTTCCTGCTGGGGCGCGGGTTAGCACCTTGGTATCTGTCATGTGTTTTTATTGTATTTCAGACCGTGTATCGCGGCAAGTTAGATTGATGACAGTTCAATTGCCGTTTCGTACGTATCGCTTCTATTGTAATGGATGCAGGGAGTATGCCGGTTTACAGGTTCGTAAGAATGGTGAAGTTATTTGGTTTCCAGCAGCGTGGTGATGATCTCGTCGGCGTGGTTGACGAGCAAGGAGAGGTGGCCTTCTTGCGGGTAAAAGTTCATTTTGGCGTCCGGGATTACGCTTTCCAGGTAGCGTCCCATCGCAGGAGGTACATTGCAATCCTGTCCGCCATACCATAAATGTACTTTAGCGGTGATTTTTTCGGGTTGGAAATTCCATGGTCTAACCATCAGGGCAGTATCGTATTGAGCACCGCGCGGGCCTTTGTGCATGGCTTCAATCAAGACCTGGCGCATGATCGCTTGTTGGTGAGGGGCCTGGAGGACAGCCTTATCTACTTCTGGCAAGGCAGACATGGTTTGTTCGATGAATTTTTCGGGTGAAGTGCGCGCAGAGAATTTGATGAAACGATGGATTATACGCGAGAGCAATGGTTTTTGCCTGGCCATTTGGAAGAACTGCACATTTTGTTTGGCTATTCCGGTTGTTAGGCCAGGTACATTATGCGGCCCCATGCCGCTGACCACACCGCAATTCGTCAGCCGGTCGGGAAATTCCTCGGCGAAGGCCAGGGCGTACGGCCCGCCGCCGGAATAACCTAGCAGCGCAAAGCGTTCGAGCTCTAATACGTTGGCGACAAAGGAAATGTCGCTGATGAAGTGGCGAATGGTGCGGCGCGGTCGAAAAGTGGAGAGACCCAGGCCAGGACGGTCGAAGGAGACTACTCGCAAGTGGAATTTCTCGATCAGGCGTTCGCTGTCCACCATATACCAGTTGTGGCGCGAACTGGGTGTGCCGGGAATGAAGAATAGCGGCGTCCCGTCCAAAGGCCCCAGGTCTTCGAAACCCAGCCAGCGGCCATCAGGCAATTTGCAGCGTTGATCCGTGCGGTACAGTCTCATGGCGATCTCCAGTCGATGTCGATTATGGCAGAACTGATTTGATTATAAAAGAAACACTAGAAGGTCAAAACCCTTGAGCGTCAATGTGCTTTACTCGTTTTCAATCTTCGCTGCGCAGTTGCTTGGATTGCTCCACATAAGCCAGGCTTTGGTGGCGGAAGTAGGTATTGTACAGGTCGGCGTAGTGCCCGCCATCTTTCAAGAGGCTGTCGTGGTTGCCTTCTTCGATGATGTGCCCCTGGTCGAGCACGATGATGCGGTCGGCGGCCTTGACCGTTGAGAGGCGATGGGCGATCAGGATGCTGGTGGTGTTGGCAAGCACCAGGTTCAATCCCTGCTGGATCTGCCATTCGGTGAAGGGGTCGATGCTGGCGGTGGCTTCGTCCAGGATGAAAATGGCCGGTTTCTGCACCAGCACGCGCAGCAGCGAGACCAGCTGGCGCTGCCCCATCGAGAGGCGGCCACCGCGCTCACCGACTTCGGTATCCAGGCCGTTGGGCAAGGTTTCCAGCCACTCGCCTTCGCCGATCTGGCGGGCCAGGGCTTCGATCTCCTCCCGGCCGGCATCAGAGCGGGCGTAGGTAATGTTTTCCAGTACCGTGCCGGAGAACAGGAACGGTGTTTGCGAAACAATGCCCAACTGGCGGCGGTAGGTGGGCAGGTCGAAACAGCGAATGTCGTGCCCGTCGAGCAGCAACTTGCCTTCCTGGAATTCGTAGAAACGCGCTACCAGCTTGGCGATAGATGATTTGCCCGCCCCGGTATGCCCAACCAGGGCAACGTTTTCGCCGGGGTGGATGTGCAGGTTGAAATTGGTCAGCACGGTTTCCTGCTCGGTGTATTGGAAGCATAGATCATCGAAAATGATCTCACCCTTGAGGCGCGGCGGGGTCTGGTTGTCGATCTGCTTGACCTTGGACTCGGCATCGACCAGGCCGAAGGCGCGCTCGGCGGCCGAAAGGCCGGACTGCAACTGTGTCCAGAAGGCCGACAGGTTGAGCACCGGGAACCAGAAGCGATCCAGGCTTTGCAGGAACAGGAACCACGCCCCGGCGGTGACCACGGCTTGGGCAACGTTCACGCCGCCAATGTAAAGGATGATGCCCGTGCCCACCCCGCCCAGGGCGTTCAGGGTCGGGAAGACCAGCGAAAGCACCAGGCCGCGCTTCAGGTTGACGCGATAGGAACGTTGGTTGGCATCGTCGAATTCGTAGAAGATGGTTTCTTCCTGGCGGAAGTTCTTGGCGACCGAAATGCCGCTCACGGTCTCTTTGATCGTGGCATTGACGTTTGCCATAGCGCGCATACCTTCGCGGGTGACCTTGCGGGCCAAACGCCGGAAGCTGATCGCCACCAGAAAGACGAAGGGTAGGAAAGCCAGCAAGTACAGCGCCAGCCGCCATTGAATGAAGAACAGCACCGTGCCTAGCAGCAAGGCCTGGATCATTTGTGAACCCAGGTCAGTAATCAGGTTGACGACGTTGCCGAACTCGCGCGTGTCGGAGGTGATGCGCGAGACTACCTTGCCGGACGAGTATTCATCGTAGAAGGAGAGGTCGTGCCGGGCGGATGCGCCGAAGGCATCCAGACGGATTTTGAGCACCACGTCGCCGATCACGCGCGCCGTCATCCGGCGGCGAATCCAGTTGGCGGCCCAGTTAAACACCCCGGCGAAGAACACGAATCCACTCACGGTGAGCAGTTCCTGGGTGGTGAAGGTGCCTTGCAGTTGGTCGACCAGGCGGCTAACCAACAACGGTACACCGGCCGAAATCAGGGCGATCAAGGCCAGGAAGATAACAATGGCGACCATTTTGCGGACGTGCGGCTTGAAGTAAGTCGTAATGCGCCGCAGCAATTCGCGGTCGGAATATTGCCGGTCATACGGCTCGTTGTCTAATCCAGAAAAGAATCCCATAATACTCCAGTATCGCGCAGAGACGTTGTTAGAACGCTACTCTGTGAAAATACGCCGATAGGCTTCGGACGTACGTAATAAGTCTTCGTGGGTGCCCACCGCGGCGACTTCGCCTTTGCGCATCACCACGATCAAGTCGGCCCAACGGATCTGCGAAAGGCGGTGGGTGATGATGAGTGTGGTGCGTCCTTTGGCGGCGTTGTAGATAGCGCGTTGGATCTTGTCTTCCGTGGCGCTGTCGATGGCGCTGGTCGAGTCGTCCAGCACCAGGATGGTGGGGTCCGTGAGGAAAGCGCGCGCCAGGGCCAGGCGTTGGCGCTGCCCGCCGGACAGGGTCACGCCGCGCTCACCGATCACGGTGTCGTAGCCGTCCTTGAAATCGAGGATGAATTCATGCGCCTGGGCGGCTTTGGCAGCCGCTTCGATGTCGGCCTGGCTGTCGTTCTGGCAGCCAAAAGAAATGTTATCAGCAATCGAGCGCGAGAACAGGAAGATGTCTTGCTCGATGATCGAAATGCCGCGGCGCAGCGGCTCCAGTTGCCAGTCGCGCACGTCGATGCCGTCGACCAGTACCTGGCCGGAATCGACATCGTAGGTGCGGTTGACCAGCTTTGCCAGGCTGGTCTTGCCTGCTCCGGTCTGTCCGACGATGGCGACCGTTTGGCCGGGTTCGACCTTGAAGGAAACATTCTTGAGCACCGGGTCGGTGTCCCCATAGTTGAAGGTGACATCCCGAAATTCGATGGCACCTTTCATCTCGGCTTCTGAGCCTGCTACATTCTGATCGAGTTCAGTTTCGCGGTTGATTAGTTCCAGGATGCGGCGGGCACTGGCGTTGCCCAGCGAAACCTGCGAATAGGCGAACAGGGAGACGAAGGTGGGAAAACCAAACAGCGAGATAATGCCAAAAAAGGCGATCACGTCTCCGGTGGTGAGCAGCCCCTGGCGGAATAAGATCAGCGAGTGCAGCAGCGCCCCACCCTGGGCCAGCCCGAGCAGCAGCAGCGGCAGGAAACGTGCTTCCACATCTCCCTGCCACACAAAAGCGTTCCTGAAGCGGCGGGCGTTCTTCTCGAACAGGCCAACTTCGTTTTCTTCCTGTGCCATGCCTTTGACAGTTTCGATGCCGTCCAAGGCTTCGGACAGGCGGGTGTTTAGTTCACCGAAGGAGCTGCGTACCTTGGTAGTGATCGGGTCAAGTTCGCCCAGGTACTGCCACAGCGCCAAGATGTAGCCAATGATGAACAGGATCGGCACTAACACCAGGGAAGGATGATAGCGCGGGGCAACGATCAATGGCATGATCAGGAAGTTAGCCGAACCGATCACGAGGTTGAAGCCTGGATTGAACATGAAGTTGATCTCGCGCACGTCGTTGGTGGCGCGCGCCATAGTGTCGCCCACAGGCTGCAAGTTGTGGAAGGTCATACTCTTGCCCAGCAGGCTGACGTAAAGCTCGTGGCGGATATTGCGTTCCAGTAGTTGGCCGAGGATCTCCGCGCCGAAGTTACGCCCGAACTGTAACACCCCGCGGATCAACTGACTGATGATGATCGTCCAGGCGAACCCGGCCAGCAAGTCGACCTTGGGCGGGTTTTGCAGGATAGCGTCGAAGGCCTGTCCAACCTGGATCGGGACGACCGAGGCCAGAGCCGCATTGCCAAAGGCACCGATCAAGATGACGATGCCTACGTACCAGTATCGCTTGAAGTGGGAAATGATCCAGCGGCCAGCGCCGCTGCGGTTGGTCTTGTATTGCTCCGCGAGCGTAAACTCGGCGGCTTCTTCAATTGCCATTTGTGAAGTTGCCATTTGAATACATCCAGGAACGTTAAATAATGCGGCCTGAATAGAAAACGAACGCAGGCCGGTTGCTTAAAATTGATAAAGACACGACATGAGCCGGGCTGGTTATTATATAGGTAGTTGTAACCCACCGCAAGAGTACACAAGTAAATGGGGCGAAATTCATGCTCTTGACTGGAATTGGGTCAGGGTATGGGAAAAATTGCCCATAATATGATTTGACAAATGGCTAATCAATTGGTATTATTTGTGTTGATAAATGTTTAATCAATTATAAATCTTCTTGTGAGAACATTATCGAATAGATTGTTAAGGAGTAAATCGATATGAGCGATTTCGAAGCCATCTTTGAGATGGAATTATCCGAAATGGAGAAACTGGTGCGGGCTTTCGATCACGTGACTGGGAAGATGGTTGCGCGTGGTGAACAGGACATTGAGCTGCTACAGGCCCTGCATGATGAAGAAGGCTTGATTAAAGAGCGCATCAAAGTCGGCATGGTAAAGCATATGCGGGAGCTTTTCGCCGATTGTTATCGCCGGGCGACCGGAGCGGAGGCTTGGGATGAGCAATAAATCAAATGTAGAGATCAACCTCGAAGCTCGGGCGCAGTTGTTCAAGGCGCTTGGACATCCGGTGCGGCTGTTGATCCTGAACCTGGTGAAGGTCAAACCGCGCCACGGTGAGGAACTGGCCGCCATCCTGAACCTAAAACCGGCTACCATCTCGCATCACCTCGCCAAGCTGACCGAGGTCGGCTTGCTGAAATCGGAGAAAGACCAGTATTACCAGATGTATTCGCTGGTCGGTGACGTGCTCAAGAAACCGCTGGGTGAGATCGTGCACCTGCCGCAGCCCGGCCTTGAGGCCGAGGTGGAGGAAGATGCCTATCGCCAGAAGGTGCTGAAAACGTTCTTCAAGCACGGGCGTTTGGTGCAGTTCCCCACCCAACTCAAGAAACGCCTGGTGATCCTCGAAAAGCTGCTGGAGGAGTTCGAGCCGGAACGCACCTACACCGAGTTGGAGGTCAACCAGATGCTGGTGGAATTCAATGAAGATGTCGCCTCCCTGCGGCGCGGCATGATCTCCAATGGGCTGATGGAACGCGAGAAAGGCATTTACCGGCGCATCAAGTGATAATGTGGGGGCAGGGGCAAACGGTAGTTTGCCCCTGCTTCACAACGCAATAGGAAAATAAAATGGCTGATTCACAGACAATACAAACTGCCCAGGAATTGGGCCTGATGGCCGGTTTTCCGCCTGAGCCGGATAAACTGGTTACACACCATAACCAACTCCTGGGACCGTTCAATCGCTGGAGCTTCCAGCACGAATTGCAGTTGAACCGTACCGCCGATGTGTGGCGCGGGAATGGTCCGGTCGCTGAATTCGAGTACGCCGATTTTGATATCGCCCAGGTGACTTACCAGAACCGCTTGGGGGAGCGCTTCTCTTTCTTGGATATGGTCGAGTTGACCCACACCGACGCCATCGTGGTGCTGCACCGGGGCAAGATCATCTTTGAGAAATATCTGAACGGCATGCAGTCGCACAGCTTACACGCCTGGGCATCGGGCAGCAAGTCGATGTCGGGCACGCTGGCGGCGCTGCTGGCGCACGAGGGTCTCTTCGATCTGGACGAGCAGGTCGCCTTTTACCTGCCGGAATTGCAGAACAGCGGCTTTGGGGATGCTACTATCCGCCAGGTGATGGATATGACTACCGCGGTCTGGTTTGCGGATGACAATATCGACCCGGTCTCCGAGAACCTGATGTACAGCATTGCGTTGGGCTGGAAGGAAAAACCGGCTGATTATTCCGGTCCGCAATCGGTCTATGAGTTCTTGCCGACCATGAAGAAGATCGGCGAACATGGTGTGCGTTTCATGTACCTGACGCCCAACACCGATGTGCTGGCCTGGCTGATCAAACGCTTGCTTAACCAGACCCTGGCAGAGATCATGCAGGCGCGCATCTGGTCGAAATTGGGTGCCGAGCGCGATGCTTTCTGGATCGTCGACCCGGCCGCGGCGGAAACATCCGGCTCCGGCTTGTTGAGCACGCTGCGAGATAAGGCGCGCTTTGGACAGATGCTGCTGCAAAAGGGACAGTTCAACGGGTGGCAGATCATCCCGGTTGAGGTCGTTGAAGATCTCGAAAAGGGTGGAGATCAGGAAGCCTTTGCGCGCAGCCCGGTCGCCAATCCGAGCAATCAGGGTTATTCCTACCATAACCAGTGGTGGATGACACATAACGCTCACGGTGCTTACCAGACCTTGGGCTATGGCGGGCAGATGTTATATATCGACCCGGCTGCCGAAATGGTGATTGCCAAGTTTAGTTCGTATCCCACACCTACCCCGGCGGGCAATGAATTCTACGGCATGATGGCCGCCTTCCCGGCGTTGGGGATGGTATTGGCGGGGTAAACCTTTTAGGTTTTCGCTTTTTGAATCTGGTTGATGGGATTATGTGAAAAAGTAGGGGAGGGTTTCAAACCCTCCCCATGCACGTGTAATTGTGGTTATTTGCTGGGTTGCTCAAGGCGCTAAGCATTTGAGGGACCAACGCGAACGATAGGAATTGCATGAGCCGCAGCCGCCGTTTCCGCTGGCCGCCGATCCTCACCAGGATATTCTCATCAAACGTTAAAGCAGCTTAGTACTTTAGAACCCTCCCTATTTCTTTAAAACCGGATAAAATAAGTATGGTTAAACTATTAAAGTAGGCTATAGGAAGCATTTTTATGCGTGATCCACTTGCGTTTGTAATTGAAGACCATAAGGATATTGCCGAGATTTTCGCCACCGCCGTCGAAGACGCCGGGTATGAAGTCGAGGTGATCCGCAACGGGCGCTCGGCTTTGAACCGTCTGGCCCAGACTGTGCCCGATATCGTCTTGCTGGACCTGCGCCTGCCAGAGGTCGAGGGTAAAGATATCTTGAAATCGATCCGCGCTGACGACCGCTTCTGTAGAACCCGGGTGCTGCTGATCACCGCCGAGCACCAGCGTGCCGAACCGATCCGGGAATTGGCTGACCTGGTGCTGATTAAGCCGGTCAGCTTCATCCAACTGCGCGACCTGGTCGAACGCATGCGCCTGGATGCCCCGGATTGTGCCGACTATTCCAACGGCAAGCTCAACGGGAACGGCTTCGAGGCATACCCGGCCTAGACCCTGATTACGACTTTCTCGAATACCACACGGATCGATAAGTCGATCCGTGTGGTATTTTTGTTTAATTGGGATGGTGGATGTTGATAGGTAGGTTAAAAATAAATACGACATTTCTTGTAAGATTTTAGCAGTCAATGGGCGTCTAAATTTAAGCCGTCCAGGTTTGAGAATAAATACCTTTTCAAAACCTTGACAAAATATAGCTATCAAGATAATATTTATTTATTATAGGTATGATACTTTTCATATATGCTGGTAATACAATTAGAACAGAAAGAAAAAAGGAGTAAGAAAATCATGTTGGTACACGAGACACCCAAGGCAGTCACAACCGCTGATTATCAGAATGGGCATGCCCATAAGCATCTAACCGAGCAGGATATCAAAGAAATCAAGCAGGTCAATATTGAATTAGCGGTCGAAAATATTTTACAGAATATTGGCGAAAATCCGGAGCGGGAGGGCCTGCTCAAGACTCCCAACCGCGTGGCGCGCATGTATGATGAATTAACCGCCGGTTATCACATCGACCCCGAAGAACTCATCAATGGTGCCATCTTCAGCGTCGATTACGACGAGATGGTGGTCGTCAAGGACATCGACTTTTTCAGCATGTGCGAACATCACATGCTGCCATTCTACGGCCGCGCCCATGTGGCCTACATTCCGAACGGTAAGGTGGTTGGGCTGAGCAAAATTCCGCGCATTGTAGAGATGTACGCTCGCCGCCTGCAAATCCAGGAGCAAATGACCACGCAGATTGCCGAGTTCATCCAGGAAACGCTCAACCCGCAAGGCGTGGCCGTAATGGTTGAGGGCGCGCATATGTGCGCCATGATGCGTGGTGTGAAGAAAGCCAACACGCGCATGTCTACCAGCCGCTTCCTGGGTAGTTTCAAGGAAGATAAACAACTGCGCAACGAATTCATAGCGCAGGTCACCGCAACTCCCTTCGAAGGATAGGATCATGCAAAAATTGAAGCACATCGTTGCTCGCTTTACCGATTGGCTGAAAAGCCTGCGCACGCCGCGCATCACTCTGGAGCGGCGAGAGCCTGTTCCGGTGCGCGTGCGGGTACACGACGACCCGCACCGGTAGAAAACGCTAACACGAATAGCACGAATGAAGCCAATGGCACGAATGGAAATATAATCATCGTGTCATTGGCTCAACTTGTGTATTCGTGTTTTTTAATTAATTTACAGGGAGATGTGGGTACAGGGTTATAATGTTTGTTTGCCCGATCCTCATTACCTGGGTGCTTGATTGACCTGGTGCCTGAAAAACTACCTTGATCTAATGGTTACTACTGATACTCAAAAATCAACCTCACAAAATATGCCTGTGACTGACCAAGATTTCATCCGACTGGTCGACCTCTCCAAGAGCTACACGGAGGGCGAGCGCCGCCGGGTGGTCTTGGAGAATGCCTGCGCCAGCTTTGCCGAGGGTGAGTTCGTTGCTATCCTGGGTAAGAGTGGCAGCGGTAAGAGTACGCTGCTCAACCTGATCAGCGGCATCGACCAGGCTGACAACGGCGAAGTATGGCTGAACGGGCACAACCTGACTGCGATGGACGAACGGGCGCGCACGCTTTTCCGCCGCCAACACATCGGTTTCGTTTTCCAATTCTTCAACCTGATCCCTACGCTGACTGTGATCGAGAACGTGGTACTGCCCCTGGAATTGGCGGGCGGTGGGCGTGATGCCGCTCGGGCGCGTGCTAACGAATTGCTCGAACAGGTTGGGTTGGGTGACCGCGGTGAAACTTTCCCGGACCGGCTTTCCGGTGGAGAGCAGCAGCGCGTGGCCCTGGCGCGCGCTCTGGTGCATGATCCCCGTCTGGTGCTGGCCGACGAACCGACCGGAAACCTGGACGAGGAAACCGGCGAGCAGGTGCTGGCTTTGTTGGATACGCTTACCCGTCAGGCTGGGCGCAACCTGGTGATGGTTACGCACAGCAAGGAAAATGCAGCTTACGCCGACCGGGTCTTGCATCTGCAAGCTGGCAAACTGAGTGCATGATTAGGTGGTAAAAGCCGCTGAATTGCGTACCCATTTGAGTGATTTGGCGTTTTAATACAAAATACATCTATTTTGCCCTTTGCCGGGAAATCCAGAGGAGGATTGCATGGTCAAGGTTGAACAGATCGACGCCAGTTCCAAAACGCAGGTTGAACGTTATATCAGGATCCAATTCAAACTTTACAAGGGACACCCGCAGTGGGTACCACCGATCTTGATCGACCGCCGGGATCAGCTTAATGAAGAAAAGCATCCTTTTTACGAACATTCAGAAGCTAACAGCTTTATTGCTTCGGTAGATGGCGAGGATGTGGGCTGCGTCACCGCCATTGAGAACAAACCTTATAACGAGTATCACGGCAAGAAGCAGGCCCAGTTCTACCTCTTCGATTGCATTGACGATCAGGAAGTAGCCAACGCGCTCTTCGAGCGAGCCTTCGAGTGGGTGCGGGCGCGTGGTTTGAATCAAGTGGTGGGGCCGAAGGGCTTTGGCCCGTTGGATGGGTATGGCATCCTGGTGGAGGGTTTCGAGCATCGCCAGATGATGACGATGATGAATTACAATTACCCGTATTATCAGACGCTGGTCGAGAACCTCGGCTTCCGCAAAGAGGTCGACTTCGTCTCGCATTACGGCTACATCCCGGAGTTCAAGTTTCCGCCGCGTATTCACAGTATTGCCGAACGCGTCATCAAGCGCGGTCACTTCAGTGTCAAACGCTTCAAGAACAAGCGCGAACTGCTCAAATGGGCGCCGCGCATCGGGCAGACCTATAACGACACTTTCATTAACAACTGGGAGTACTATCCGCTTTCCGAGCGTGAACTGGACTTCGTGATCAGCAACATCATGACGATCGCCGATCATCGCCTGATCAAGATCATTATGTACGATGACAAGGTGGTTGGTTTCCTGTTTGGCTTTGCGGATGTGTCCGAAGCCTTGATCCGCACTGGCGGCAAGTTGTTCCCCTTCGGGATCATCGACCTGCTGCTGGAACTCAAGCGCACCAAATGGGTCTCCTTCAATGGGGCCGGGGTGCTGCCCGAATATCACGGGCAAGGTGGCAATGCGCTGCTCTATTCCGAGATGGAAAATACCATGTCGGAGTTCAGCTTCACCCACGCCGACCTGACCCAGGTGGCCGAATCTGCCGTGCAGATGCGCAATGACCTGGAGAACATCGGCGGCAAACGTTACAAAAATCATCGCGTGTTCATTAAAGACATCTAGCACGCGCCCGACATCGCAACCGTAATTGACGAGCGTTGTTTGGGTTGTGCCGGTCTGCGGGACACGCCATAATGGTGGATCCATGCAGCAAACCGCACAACTCGAACAACGCTTTGCGCGTCTGCCGCGCATACTGCTCAACGTCGGCTGGCGCTACCTCTTACGCCGCCCCTGGCAAAGCTTTTTGATGATCCTGGGGATTGCCCTGGGGGTGGCTGTGGCGGTGGGCGTCGACATGGCGAATGCCAGCGCCAGCCGGGCTTTTGATCTAAGCACCGATGCCATTGCCGGGC
>JAFGRA010000334.1 GCA_016935415.1 Anaerolineales bacterium | reverse complement strand
TTTCTAAAATGGTTTTCGCAAACTCATTTTATGGCAGAATTGATGCCGATTGCTCCTTTCTCACCAAACTGTCAGGTGACTAGATTTTATATGTCTACGAATTTTAGGTTCAACTTCAGAGGCATGTTTATCATCAAAGGGTAAATACAATAATAAGTAACACCCTTCCGGGCTTTGCACTTCATCAATTTTAGTTTTAAATACTGGTGAATCCTTGCTATAAATTTCAGTAGCAGAAAAATGCAAATATGGAGTAAAACCATAAAAGGCAATAGCTCTTACATCTCCAAAGTCAATATATTTAGGACCTTTTGAAAAATATTCTTTGTTAATCCCCATCATAGTAAAGCCTGTTATCCATATTGCTTTCACGCTATTTTTATCAAACCAATTTGAAGAAACTATTTGATCCCAATTGATTTTCATTAAATTACTTGAATCTGCTTCTTTCATTTCATTTATATCCGCCATGTGATAATCTCTCCCAAAATTATTATACCTGGATTATGTTAAATGAAGCATTAGCTTATTTTCAAGAACTACTAATCCACCTGCAATCTATAATTTGCAATTTGCATCCTGCACCCTGCATCTTGCCTCACAATTCCCCCATGAGAACCAATGCACTCTTTTTCATTTAACTCTATAATTAGGGCAACTGTCTGCCTGTTATTATCTGAATTACAAGGGTTATGAACAGTCAGTTGCTTAGGTAAATGCTGCGCATTTACTCACACCAAATCAGCTTATCACTATATGGCAAAGATGGATATTGGCCTATGTCTCATAAAATTCGCTTTCTAATCGTAACGGCTCTACTCGGCTTATTGCTGGCGGGGTGCGGCGCTTTGGCCGTAACCGAACCGCCCGCCGTCGAAACCCCTATAGCGGAAGGTACCGGCACCGAAATCGTGGAGACGGCAACCGAAACGCTGCCGCCTACCGAAACCGCCACCCCAACCGAAGTTCCTACCGACACCCCCACGGTCACCCTCACCCCGACCGTCACCAACACGCCGGAACCCACCCTGCAACCGGTGACCATCATTGGGCGAGTGTGGAACGACGGCTGTGATCCCGAAGGCGACATCCCTGAGGGGGCCGAGGTACCGGCAGGCTGCGTAGTCGGACCGGAAGGCGAATTGATCGGCGACGGCGAAATGGCTGCCAATGAAGGCGGCTTATACAATATTGCCGTGTTACTTGGCCAGGGAGCCTGCCCCTCGGAGATCATCGACCACGCCATCACCAACGAATCCGGCTGGTACGCCTTCGACTTGCTCGCTCCGGGCACTTACTGCGTTTCCGTCAACCCACTGCACGAGCACAACATGGCCATCAAGCCACCGCTGTTCCCCGGTGTATGGACCTATCCCAAGGTGGGCATCGATTATGTAACCATCAACCTGCCTTACGGCGGGCAAGCGCTGGACATCAATTTCGGTTGGGATTTCTCTACCACTGCGGGCACCTGCACCAACGCCGCTGAGATTGTCGAGGACGTGCCGCTGCTCAACCCGCAAGAAATTTACCAAGGCGACCCACTCACCAAGACCTGGGTACTGCGCAACGTCGGTAACTGCACCTGGAACGAGAATTATGTATTGCTGCATACCGACGGCACGCTGCTGACCAATGCGGCCGCCACGCCACTTGGAGAAGTCGTTGGCCCGGGAGAGACCGTCGAAGTCAGCCTGAACCTGACCGCACCAACCGAACTGGGCAGCTACACCAGCTCCTGGCGGCTGCGCAGCGACCTCAACGAAATCTTTGGCGTGGGCGAGACCGCCGACCAACCGCTGACCGTCAATTTCGACGTACGCCCCGACCTGGTCCATACCGGACAGGGTGAGCCTTCCTGGTTGGACACTTTTGCAGACGCCAGCAACTGGACGCCGTTCAGCGACGCCAGCGGACGCCTGGTCATCGAGAATGGACGCATGGCGCTAACCGCCTCCAAGGAATACGGCTATGACATCTGGACGACCTCTTATCCTGAAGCATTCGACTTCTTCATCGAAGCCGTGATGACCACCGGGGGAAGCTGCGCCGGTTCCGATCGCTACGGCCTGCTGCTGCGCAGTTCCGAAAGCGACCGCGGCTACCTGATCGGGATGACCTGTGACGGGCGTTTTTCCTTCCGGCGCTGGACCGGAGACAGTTTCATCTATAAAAGCGGTTGGACGCGCAGCCAGTACATCAACACCGGCCCCAATGCCACCAACAACCTCGGCATCCGCCTGGTAGATGAAAATATCGATATTTACATCAACGGCGTGCTGGTTGCGGAAGACACCGACAAGAACATCAGCGGCGGCAAGTTCGGCCCCTTCGCGGCCGCAGCCACTTCCAGCGAGTTCACCGTCTATTTCGAGCAGCTTGCTTACTGGGCAATCGGCGCAGAGTGATTTCTACAAGCCTAACCGCAAAGGACGCAGAGAAAACGCAGATTGTTTTCTTATTTCCTCTGCGAACCTCGGCGCTCTCTGCGGTAAAAAAATAGTAACAGGCAATATATAAACACATTGCACTACAACTTCGCCACCTCCTCCCGCATTTTGGCACCCGATTGCTGCTTGAAAATGCGGGAGTTTTACAAACCGGCACAAAGCCTGCAACATCAACACAAAAAACACTTGCCAACTCGCCTAGATGGACACTACAATTAACCTATCCACGATCAGACCATCAGTTGCCCCCCGGCCAACCGGGCAAACATTTGGAAGGTAAACCATGACTACAAAGGTTTATAAACTCAGCGCAATAATCCTCATCCTCAGCATTACGGCCAGCGCCTGCACGCTTGGTGGAGGCACCCCGGAGCAGCCTACGGAGACTCCCGCCGAAGCTGCCGCGGAAGTCCCCACCGAAACGCCCACCGTGGCCCCAGATGAACCTACGCCCACGGTAGCGCCGCCTACGCCCACCACGGTGGCCGAAGATGTGCCCATGACCGCCTCGATCAGCGGGCGCGTATGGCACGACGTGTGCGCTTACACCGGCGAGGGTGAAATCCCCACCAACGCGCCACCCGGATGTGTAGCCGCCGAAAACGGCGGCTGGGTCGCTAACGGCTTCCCCGAAGAAGGCGAAGCCGGCATCGGCAGCGTCAAGCTCAACCTGGGCGAAGGCGCCTGCCCGGCCACGATCACCAAGATCATCAACTCCAACGCCGAGGGCTACTTTACCTTCCCCAACCTGGCTCCGGGCGATTACTGTATTTCCATCGATCCCAATGAAGAGCAGAACCTGACCCTCAATCCGCCGCTCCTTCCCGGCCAATTTACGGCCCCGTTCTACGGCAGCGGTGAAGCCACGATCACGCTGGGGGCCGGTGAACAACGCTCGGAGGTCAACTTTGGCTGGGATTATCTGAACCTGCCCCAACCTGCTGCCGCCTGCGACAATGTCGCCAGTCTGGTCGAGCATGTCACCATTCCACCCGGCAGTGTGGTCACCCCTGGCGCGCCGTTCGAGAAAGTCTGGAAACTGCGCAATGATGGCACCTGCGTATGGACGCCGGAGTACACCCTGGTATTCGACAGCGGCGAACTGATGGGTGCGCCCTCCCCAGTACCCTTCCCACGCGCGGTTGCTGCCGGGGAAGAAGTTGATCTTTCCGTGACCTTCATCGCCCCCGGCGACGACGGCAGCTATTCCAGCAACTGGAGCTTGCGCGATGACCTGGGTGCAGATTTCGGCACCGGCCCCAACGCCGACGAAAAACTGACTGTTTCCATTTCCATCAGCCCCAACCTGCTGTGGAGCAACCTGGGTGAACCGGGCTGGAACGATGAATTTGAAAACTCCGATAACTGGAATGTATTCGACGACAACTACGGCCACATGTACATCGACGGTGGCCGCATGATCTACACCGGCCGCCAAGCTTTCGATACCTGGGTCGGCTCCTATCCCATCGTTGATGACATGAACATGGAAGCGATCATCACCACCGGGTCGGAGTGCACCGGTTCCAACCGCTACGGCATCATCATCCGCACCGACATCACCGACACCGGCTACCTGTTCGGCTTCACCTGTGATGGCCTCTTCTCGATCCGTAAATTCGATGGCGAGAAAGCCAAGTTCCTGATCGAGTGGACACAGAGCGATGCGATTTCCACCGGACCGAACGTGACCAACCACCTGGGCATTACCGCCGACGACAATACGCTGATGATCTACGCCAACGGCCGGCTGCTCGGGCAGGTGGAAGACGGCGGCTTTTACGAAGGCCGCTTCGGTCCCTTCGTGGCTGCAATCAACTCGGCCGAGTTTACCGTGTACTACGAACAGATCGCCTACTGGCCGCTGGTCAACCCGTAGATTCACAATCCTTGCAACACACGAAACCCCGCAGGCAATTGCGGGGTTTTTCTATTTCGGGCAGGTTTGGGTCATCATACTGATGATGACGCCCGCCCCTACAAATGGGGGAGTTTGGAATTTATTGGCAAGTGTTGTTCTCAACCACTCAAATACAAAAACCCAGCCCCTGCTTTCGCACAGGGGCCGGGTCGATTCTAACTAAAAGACTATCTTTTTAACTCTTCCGTCTCTTCAACACCATCGCCAACGGCAGGAAAGCCAGTGGGAAAAGGCCGTTCGGGCAGGTGAATGAGATGCCGCTAGAGGGTTCATCTGAAGAGGCCAGTTCAACCTCCTCGTCTTCGTCTCCGGCTTCATCCACATCGCCCGCATCCGAACCGGTTTCTCCGGTCTCTTCGCCGGTGTCGTATTCTTCCGGCATGTCGATCGGCGCAACCGATTCGTCGGCAGGCACCACTTCGTAGGCCACCCCATCCGAGAGAGCGATCACGCGCTCACCCAGGGCGAAGGCGGCAGCCAGTTCGGGACGCATGGCAGTCAACTCGAAGTAATCATCCGAGAGGAAAGCCACCTCGACGGTGTCCATCGTATCCGGGTCATAAGCCGTATCGATCCACTTCTCGTCGGTGAACACGAAGGTATGCGACCCTACACTCTTGACGATTTCATTCACTGCAATGCCGTCAATTTCATCATAGGATGGTTCGGGGGCATCCGCGGCCGACATGCGGCCTTCCTCAGCGGCCTTTTCAACCGCATCCTCACCATAGGTCGGGGCGGTCGGCATGGCTTCCATTTCCTCCATGGCTTCTTCGGCGATCTGATTTTGGCCTTCAGCACCCAGCGGCATCGGCTCGGTCACCAGGTAAGAGGTGTATTCGGTCACGATGCCATAGCGGATGCTCAGGCGTACGATCTGGTCGATGGTTTCCTGGTCGGGGCCTTTCAAGCGGATCTGGTTGAGCAGGTAGCCGATCTTGCGGGTTGCCCACAGCTTGGGCAGCGTATCGACGACTTCGCTGTCCTCGCTGCCGCGGCTGTCACGGGCGAAGCGTTGGTCTTCGAAGATAAATTTCTGGCGATCCTGATCAACATAGCCGCTCAGAGTAACATCCGTGCGCCCCCCGTCGCGGTAGCGGCCAACCACCACGATCTGCGAACCGCTGAACAGGTCGGGCAGCGGGTTGGGGTAGACATCGTACACGGACAAATCATCAAAGTCCAGTTCCAGGTCGGTGAGCACCGGTGTGCTGACCTTGGCATAGAAGGCCGAAAGCGTTTCGTCCAAGCGTTCGCCGGGCAGCACGTAGGTGGTCGTGCCGTGATGGTTCTTGGCGAGCGAGTCCAACAAGAAGGTGTCGACATCGTAGCCCACCCCGAAAGCGAACAGGCGCATATTGCGCGGCGCTTCGTCTTCCAGGTTGTCGAGGATATCCTTGCTCTCGACGACACCCTCGGTGGGCAGGCCGTCGGTCAGGAAGATCACGTAGGTCGGGCGCTCTTCGTCGGCCATGTAAGCTGCTTCGAGCAGGGCCCGGTTGATGTCCGTGCTGCCCAACGCTTCCTGGCGTTCGACCCAGTCGATGGCATCATCGGCGCTCGCGGCCGGGCGCAGATCTCGGGCGTAAGTATCCAAACCGGTACTGAAGGTGATTACGTTGAAGCGGTCTTCTTCATTGAGATGTTCGAGGATGTAGATCAAGGCTTCCTGGGCTTGCTGAAACTTCTCACCATCCATGCTGCCGGACTTATCCAAGACCAGGATCACGTCTTTGGACAGCACGGCTTCTTCCACATCCGGGCGTGGGGCCAGCAACAGCAAGAAGAAACCATCGTCTTCGTCGGGATCGCTGGGGTCGCGGTAGGAGAGCATGTGGAAAGCTTCGCTGGTGCCGATGGAGTAGTATAGTGCAAAGTCGCTGTCCGGCTTGATGTCTTCATCCTCATAGCCGACGCGCACGTGGTTGTCGTTACGGCGGTCGATGGCGACCGGGTGGCTGGGCGAATATACGGCACGAATATCCTCTTCGGATTCGATATCCACACTCACACTGACGCTTTCCAGCGGTGTCTTGGAGAATTTCTCGGTATTGAGCGGGTAAACGTAGCGCACCAATCCGCCCTCGGCAGCCAGCACTTCGCTGTATTCCAGCTCGATGCGCCGTTCGCCGCGCGCCGGGATCGGGTAAATGGAGGCTTGTACCGCCCCCTGCCCAATATATTCCAGCAAAGCCGGGTCGCGCATTTCGCGCACGATCTCTTCATAGATACCGCGCGCTTCTTTGGCATCCAGCACCTCACCCTTCACCGGTTCACCGTCGATCCACAGCGTGAATTCGGTCACCGTCGCCCCGACCGGGATCGGGAAAATGTAAGTGCCTTCCACTTCCCAGTCATTAGGGTTGTAGAAAACCTGGTCGACGTGCGTGACCGCCACCTGGTTATCGATGGTGACGTCCACGTGGTGGTATTTGATCTCCAATTGCGTGATGGGGAAGGGACCACATGGCCCGGGATCGCAGATCGGCGGTTCAGGGATAATGATCCCGTCCGCCAGGGCGGCAGTAGGAAAGACAAGCGTAAGTATCAACACGACCAAAACGGCCCATTGCGAACCTATTTTTCGAAAAGCTGAAGGTTTCATGGCGATCTCCTGTACATTCAATGATACTCGATGGTTAGTGTGTGCATAAGACGAAATACAACATGGAAAAGTTCCGATTGACGCCAACTGTGCATCCGGCAGGCGAGATGGTATAATCATTCAGCCTGATGCAAGTTGCAGAAGGCTACTTTTTTGAATGGTAAAAGAAAATGTTAGATAAAGTAAAACCAATCATCGAACGTTACGAAGAGATCGACAAAGAATTGGAAACCGTAGGGGCGGATTACCAACGCGCCGCCGACCTGGCAAAAGAAAAATCCGACATCGAACCGCTGGTAACGCTGGCCCGCAGCTACGAACAGGCCCTGGAAGAACTGGAAGGCGCCCAGGAACTGGCCCAGGCTGACGACGAAGAAATGGTCGAACTGGCTAAATCCGAAGTCGAGCGCCTGGAAGTCAAGATCGAGAATCTGGAAAACAGGCTCAAAGGCATGCTCGTGCCCAAGGACCCGCGCGACGAACGCAATGTTATCTTTGAAATCCGCGCCGGTACCGGTGGGGATGAAGCCGCCATTTTTGCCGCCGACCTCTTCCGCATGTACACACGCTACGCCGAACGCCAACGCTGGAAGACGGAAATTCTCTCCCAGCACGACATCGGCGTGGGCGGCTACAAAGAAGTTACCTTCATGGTGAAAGGCAAAGGCGCTTTCTCGCGCCTCAAGTTCGAGTCCGGTGTACATCGCGTGCAGCGCGTGCCCGTAACCGAATCCCAGGGCCGCATCCACACCTCCACCGCCACCGTGGCCGTGCTGGCCGAGGTTGACGACGTGGAGATCGACATTCCTGAAAAAGACATCAAGATGGATGTATACAAATCGGCTGGAGCGGGCGGCCAAAGCGTACAGAAAAACTCGACCGCCGTGCGTCTGACCCACCTGCCCACCGGCATGGTCGTGCAGTGCCAGGATGAACGCTCGCAACTGCAAAACCGGCTGCGGGCAATGAGCATCCTCAAGGCGCGCCTGTACGAGATGGAAGAAGAAAAACGCCGCTCCGAGATCGAGGAAGACCGCCGTTCTCAGGTAGGCACCGGGGAACGCTCGGAGAAGATCCGTACGTATAATTATCCCCAATCCCGGGTAACCGACCACCGCATTAATTACTCTTCCTACAATTTACCAGTTGTGATGGATGGTGACATTGATGAGTTCATTGAGGAACTATCCACCCAGGACGAAGCCGATAGGCTGGCAGCGGCCGGATTGAATGGCGATGAATGAAGTGAATGAGCCGGAGGCACAGCAGGCGACCAGAAATAGGCATTATAGGTTGCAAAGCTGTGCCTCTCGTTTTAGAATAGCAATTCGATAAATCCGAACAATAGGTCCCACCTTGCTGATCAAAGACATACCCCCTACCCTAGAAACCAACACCATCCAGGCGGCGCTCCGGCAGGCCAGCAAACACCTGCAAGCGTACAGCGACACCGCTACCCAAGACGCTCAGGTGCTGTTGGCCGCGATCACCGGCCAACCGCGCCCCTGGGTGATCGCCCACCCTGAGGCCAGCCTCACCCCCTCCCAACAGGAAAATCTGGAAACCGCCCTCGTCCAACTGGAAGCGGGCCAACCCTTACCCTACGTGCTGGGTGAATGGGAATTCTACGGCCTCAAATTCATGGTTACGCCTGATGTGCTGATTCCCCGTCCGGAAACCGAACTGCTGGTGGAGACCGCCATCGCATGGCTGGAAGCTCATCCCGCTCAGCGCCGCATGGGCGAAGTCGGCACCGGCAGCGGCTGTATTACCATCAGCCTGGCCGTCAATGTGCCCGACCTGGTCGCGATTGCCAGCGACGTCAGCATTCCGGCTTGTTTTGTGGCCCGGACCAACGTGCTGCGCCACATTCCCTGCAGCCAGGTTGCGGTCGTGCAGGACAACCTGCTGGCGGTCAACCGCGGTCCGTTCGACCTATTATGCGCTAACCTGCCCTACATCCCCACCGGCACGCTGGAAAGTCTGGCCGTATTCGGCCGCGAACCCACCCTCGCCCTGGACGGCGGGGCAGACGGCCTCGACCTAATCCGTCAATTGCTGGACTTGTGTCCCCACCTGCTGGCTCCCGGCGGCATGGCCTTGTTTGAAATTGGTGCCGAGCAGGGCAAAGCTGCCCAGCAGATTGCCCGGCAGGCCTTCCCCGCAGCGCAGGTCAACGTCAAATCCGACCTCGCTGGACACGCCCGTTTATTGATCATCGAAACATGAAGCGGTTTTCGAAGGAATTGCCAACGCGATGAATACGAAAATTGTCAAATCCGATGAAGTGAACGCCATCACCCACGCTCGAGATATCCTGCTCAACGGTGGTGTGGTTGCCTTTCCCACCGATACGGTCTATGGTTTAGCTGCCCTGGTCACCAACGAAGAAGCTGTTTCCAGGCTATACGCAATCAAGGGCCGCCAACACACCAAGGCGATTGCCGTCTTGATGAGCCATATGGACAAACTCGACCAGGTCGCCCTCCACCCAAGCAAGGACGCCCTCAAACTGGCATTCGACTTCTGGCCCGGCCCATTGACTCTGATCGTCCCCCGCCATCCGCGCATCCCCGGTATCCTTTCCCCCTTGCCCACCATCGGCGTGCGCGTGCCCAATCATGCGGTTGCCCTGGAATTGCTCGCTGAAACCGGGCCGCTGGGCGTCACCTCCGCCAATATCACCGGGGGAGAAAACACCACCACCGCCGCAGAAGTGCTGGCGCAACTGAACGACCGCATCCATTTGATCCTGGACGGCGGCAAATCCCCCGGGGGTATTCCTTCCACCGTGGTCGATATGACCGCCGAATCCCCTGTAATCCTGCGCCAGGGACCGATCACCGAAGCCCAAATCCAGGCTACGCTGGCCTGAAATCCTTTCTCATTTAACTCTTAACCAGTTTTCATATCCCCTTCATTTAGGTCTGTATAATAATAATCACAAGATGCAATCTCCTCCTCACAGAAATGCGCTCGGGACTACTAAATTCCGAGCGCATTTCGCCTTTAAAGCAAAACTGGCATCCCAATTGAGATACCAGCATCCATTCATATTCTGTCAGGTCTAGGTGGCGCTGAACGTGTCCACCATCTTTTTGATAAAAGTGTAATGTACGGAGGAATTATCCAGGAACTGTAAACCGATACTATAGCGCGGGAAACCGATCGCATTCGTGCACCACACACATTTGGTTTCGATGTCGAAATTTACCCGGCCGTTTACGGTTTCATCGAAAGGGATCTTGATATGATAAATTTTGCCAGTTTCCAGAGGGTTATCGCCTAAAATCAACATCCCGCCAACCGATAAATTGATCATCTTACCGATGTAATCATCCGTCTTATTATCAAAAATATCCAGTTCGACGACCGAAAAACGTTTCGTCTTCCTTCGTTCGGAAGTCTCCATGTTCAGCTCCTATAATTTTTCCAACACGCTTTAATACTATATAAGCTTATGGTCAAAAATACAATAGAGAAACATGTCGATTGCATGTCAAATCTCCTATCACTTTTGTCAGGCAGCTGGTTGGTCAAGGCATGGGATGCTGTTCGAAGAAAGTCAGGATCACATCTGTGGCGTCGATGTCCGGCGTACCATTTACGCTCCCCGGCCAGGTATGCCCCTCATCGGCGATGACATACAAAGTCACCGTGGCATCGGCGGCGCAATTTCCCCATGCCTCCCCCGTCACCGCGCCGAAGTTATAGACTTGCTGCGGGGTGTTTTCACAGCCGTTGCGCTCGGCCCAAGTCTGTGCCCACACTTCAATCTCTGGCAAATTCTCCCCACCGGCATCGAAGCCCTCGAACGGTACGATCCCATCCGCATCGCCGTGAAAAGACACCACCGGCAGCGGACGGGTTGGCTGGCAGGTTTCCCAATTCCAATACCCCCCGGATACCGGCGCGATTGCCGCGATCACATCCGCCATCGAGCAGCCCATGCGGTTGGCCATACCACCGCCATTGGAAATGCCGGTCGCGAAAATTCGCTTGGGATCGATTTTGAGTTTGGCCTGCAACTCGGCGATTATCGCCCGCATGAAGTCGAGGTCGGGGTTGTTCTCCGCCTTCAGGTTCCATTCCGCCGGGTCGCCCGCCGCCTGGGGATAGACCACGATGAACCCTTCCAGATCAGCTTTGGGCGTCATCTGGCTGTACCATTCCTGGCCTTCGGCATACGAGCCATAGCCATGCATGTTGACGATCAGCGGGAGGGGAGCCGCCCCGTTGTACTGCGGCGGCACATGCAACTTATAAGCACGTTGCTGCCCACCGGACTCGATGGTCAGCCAATAATCGCCTGATTCGATTTCGCCTTCAGCCGGTAAAGTTGCCAGCGCAATCGTTGGGGTTGGGTCAGGTTCGCCCACCGGCAACTCGCCACAGGCCAGGGTGAGTGTGATAAATAGCAGAAAACTTATCCATGCAAACCATCGTTTCATAATTTTCGATCTCCACGTATAATTATTACCATAGATACGGGTATCAGGTTTAAGCATTCACCAACCAGGAAGGAATTATGAAATCTGCAAAACTACTCTTTGTCATCGCCCTCTTAGTAGCACTCAGCACCCTGGCATGCAGCCTGGGCACCCCGCCCGCAGAGGGCGGCACGACCGCGCCGCCCGCCCAGCAAGACACAGATGGTGATCTCCTGCCAACTGCTACAACAATCCCACCAACGATCGCGCCTTCACCCACCCCAATGACGTGGGAAGGCTTGCAGCTCGAGCTTAACGAAAAAACCATCGACTCTGGGATTGAAGGCGTGACCATCACCATGCAAGTGCCCCATCTGATCGGAATCGCCGACCCGCGCGTCGAGATGTTCAACAGTGCCGCAGAAAGCATCGTCGATGCTCAGGTGCAGGAATTCCTCGACCTAGCTGCTGAGTTGATCGAGGGCACGCCTGATTTCCCCTGGTACTTGAGCAACGGCGTGCGCGTATCTTACCTGGATGGCGGTTTGGTCAGCCTGATGCTGGATTTCGATTCATACACCGGTGGCGCACATCCTTACCCTTATTCCGAGGCCGTCAACTACGACCTGAACACCAGCCACCTGCTTACCCTGGATGAACTCTTCACTCCCGGAGCAGATTATCTCAACCCGGTCGCCGGCGAAGCCCAGACCCAACTGGAAGCCACCGGCTATTTCGATTTCCCCGAAGGTGCCGACCCCACCCTGGACAACTACCAGGATTGGAACATCACCTCCGCTGGCTTGCTGGTGCACTTCGACGTCTATCAGGTCGCGCCCTACGCCGCCGGCCCGCAAACGGTCGCCATCCCCTATCCCACTTTAGCGGCCATCATCGACCCCGTCGGACCAATCGGCGACCTGGCACCTTGAGATATAATTTAGATAATGCATTACCTTTGTAGCTAAATCAAAATATGGATGAGGGGTTCAATGTTCAAGAGAATTAGTACAGGTCTGGCTCGTGTTCTCGCAATCGTTTTTGCGCTCTCCCTGTTTGTGTGCCTTACACCAGGAACGGTCAAAGCGCAGGACGCGATCACCTTCGGTGAGCCGGTAATTATTAATAACTTCCCAGACAGCCTGACCTTCCAGATTACGGTAGAGAGCACATCGGGAGAAATCAATAAAGCAGAATTCATCTTTAACGAGTACGGCGTTGAATACCCAGATTCTAACCGGCTCAGGATCATCGAGGTAGAACCTGCCCAGGAAATCACATTAGAATACACTTGGGACACAACTACCGGCATTTACCCTTGGTCATCGGTAGCCTATTCCTGGCAAGCGCGCGATTCTCTGGGAAATTTCGCCCAAACAGAAATCGAGACTTTCATCTACGAAGATACCCGCTTTACCTGGCAGAGACTAGAAGATGATCGCGCAGAAGTATGGTGGCACGACAATGACAGCAGTTTTGGCAACCAGGTACTAGCCATTGCGAATACTGCAATTGAAGAACAGGGCGCTTTTTTCCAATTGGAACTCGAGGAACCCATCCAGGCGATCATTTATAACAGCTACGATGAATACAATGCCTGGGCACGAGAAGACGCCCATCGTTCGTCAGGAATGGCCTACGCGGGACATAACTTGATTTTTGCCAACACGCAAAACACAACTGCATTAGAAGAAATTCTTTCGCATGAAATTGGACACATATACTTTCATTACTATCTGGGGGATAAAGTTTACGATGTACCGGTCTGGTTGAATGAAGGTATCGCCCAATATCTCGAGCCTGTAAATCATAGCTATGTCATATCATGGACACAGAGCCAAATGCAGGACGATGCCTGGCTGTCATTATTTGTACTTGGCTCCAACCATTACTTCTACGGAGAAGACAGGCAATTATCCTATGCCGAAGCATATTGCGCAGTGTTGTACATGACCGAAACTTATGGGGAACAAAGCATCCTTGACCTGTTGGATGCTTATAAGGAAGGCAAGTCGACCGACAAAGCCTTTGAAGCGGTCTTCGGGCTAACGCTCTCCGAATTCGAAGCAGAATGGCTGGTGTGGTTGCAAAACAAGCAGGTCTTGGAATACCCATCGGGTGAATATTCGCTACCCTGGGCAAAGCTGGCTGTCGGCGGCGCACTTTTACTTTCGATGGGCTGCGGGATATCGATCTTCAGCTTTGCGTTAGGCTTGTTCCTGATCTTCCGGCAGAAGAAGTTACCCAAAAATGATCCGGCTGAAATGAATTGAACCAAATAAAAACGCCCAGCAAAAATCCGGGCGTTTTTCTATTTCGATATTGAATTATGGTGTTATCCTGCAAACAAGCGCCAGACCTGGGCCACGAAGAAAGTGAGCACAAAGCCCATCACCAACGGCAATAAGGCAGCCACGGTCGTCCACTTGACGCTGCCCGATTCTTTGTACATCGTGTAGATCGTAGTGCTGCACGGGTTATGCACCAGGCTGAACAGCATCAGGTTGACGGCGGTCAGCATTGTCCAGCCGCCGCTTTCCAACAGCGCCTTGGTCGCCGCCCCCGAGTCAAGCTCGAACATCACGCCTGCGCCCGAGCCGACATGGCTGGCGCCGGTCACCAGGACGGTGAGCATCAGCACGGTGGGGATCACGATCTCGTTGGCGGGGATGGCGATAATGTAAGCCACCAGAATCACGCCGTTCAGGCCCAGCAAGATGCCAAAGGGATTCAGAAAATTGACCAGATGCTCGGCAATGCTCACGCCGCCGATCATGATATTCGCGCTCAACCAGATCACTGCTCCGGCTGGGGCCGCAAAAACGATGGCGCGCCAGAGTACGTACAGCGTGCGGTCGATCAACGAGGTATACAAGGTTTGCAGCACGCGCGGCGGGCGATAAGGCGGCAGTTCCAGGCTAAAGGTCGAAACTTCACCCTTCAACACCGTGCGTGACAGCCCCCAGCTGACCAGGAAAGTGAACAGCACACCAAGTAATGCTACGCTGACCACGGCTGTGGCCGAAATCAGGCCGCCCAGCGCGGGCGGTACCAATGCGCCCATGAACAGTGAGGCGATCAAGATCTGGGTCGGCCAGCGCCCATTGCAGAGTGCGAAGTTGTTGGTGATCATGGCGATCAGGCGTTCGCGCGGGCTGTCGATAATGCGCGTCGAAACCATCCCGGCGGCGTTGCAGCCAAAGCCCATCATCATGCTCAGGGCCTGTTTGCCGTGTGCGCCGGACTTTTTGAAAACATTATCCAGGTTGAAGGCCATGCGCGGCAGGTAGCCAAAGTCTTCCAGCAGCGTGAACAGCGGGAAGAAGATCGCCATCGGCGGCAGCATCACGCTGATCACCCAGGCGGTCGCCAAGTAAACGCCATCGATCAGGAAACCATCCAGCCACCAGGGCATGCCGATATTGGCTGCCAGGGTCTTCAAGAAAGGCTGGATGGTACCCAACAGCAGGTTGGCGAGCATCTGCGAAGGCACGTTGGCCCCAGAGATGGTCAGCCAGAAAACGATCGTGAACAGCAAGATCATCAGCGGGAAACCCCACAGGCGGCTGGTGACGATGCGGTCGATGGTGCGGTCGAGGTCGAAGCGCGGCTTCTCGCCAGACCGGGTGACGACCTTGTCAGCAATGCGGGCCGCGTCCGTGTATACGTCTTCCATCAACTGCTCGTGGAAATCGCGCCCCACCTGCCAGCGCAGGCTCTGGGCGTTGTTGAGCAATTCTTCAGGAGTGATTGCGGGTTGGTTGGCGGCTTCCATTATGCAGCCTCCAAGCGAACGTCCAGGCTGTTCACAGCCTGTTCGGTATCACCGTAACTCAGGTCGCCCAATTCATTCTTACGTACCGCTTCGATGATGCGTTCGTCGCCATCCAGCAGACGCAAGGCCACCCAACGCGCATTCGGCAGGTTGGGATATAGCGTTTCAATTTGTCCGACCAATTGGTTGACCACCCGTTTGATCTCCGGCGACTCGCTGCGGATGCGGTGCGGCTTGGCAACAATATTGCCGTTCGCCACCTCACTGATCATCTCCAGCAGTTGGTCGATGCCCTGGTTGTAGCGCGCCGTGGTCGGCACGACCGGGATGCCCAGTTCACGTGCCAGGCTGCGCTCGTCAACTTGCAGGTTGTGGCGCTTGGCTTCATCCATCAAATTCAGGCACAAGACCACCCGATCGGTGATCTCCAAGACCTGCAAAGCCAGGTTCAGGTTGCGTTCCAGGCGGGAAGCATCGACCACGACCACAGTCACATCCGGCTGTCCAAAGAGGATGAAATCGCGCGCCACTTCTTCGTCCAGGCTGGTCGCCAGCAGGGAATACGTACCCGGCAGGTCGACCATCTTATAACGTTTGTCACCGTACATGAAGCCGCCTTCGGCGCGCGCCACGGTCTTGCCGGGCCAGTTGCCGGTGTGTTG
>JAFGRA010000333.1 GCA_016935415.1 Anaerolineales bacterium | reverse complement strand
GCGACACAAGCGTTGACACATAAGTTGCAACCGGTGCATAAAGCCGGTTTCGCTTTCAGGCGCACGAAATCCCACACCTGGCCGTGCAAGGCGGCATCGACCGTCCAGCCGCGGTGGGCGATGCCGGTCAATTGCTCGATCATTGCTTTGGGATCGGGCGATTTAGTCACGTTGCGACCCATCAGGCAGCCGGAAGCCCCGGCTGCCTGGGCTTCGGCGTACAGTTCCAGCGCGTCACGCTCGTTATCAGAGCGCGCCCCGCCCAACACCAATGTCCGAACCCCGCTAACCTCGATCAGGTGGCGGAATGAATCTACATCTCCGGTGTAGGGGATCTTCAAGGCATCCGCACCGATCTCAACAGCCATGCGGGCGCCCAGGGTCAGGATTTCAACGACATTAGCGCCGGTGACTTGCCCGCCATAGGCCAGTGGTTCGATGATACAGGGTAGACCAACTTGACGGCTCTCATGGACGAATCTGGCGCACTTATCGATACCGGTGGCTTCGACTTGATCGCTGTACCCTAGAAACAGGTAAATGGTGATGGCGGTGGCTCCCAGCGAAAGCGCCTGCTGGGCCGTGATCACTTTCTGGTTGAGCAGTAGACGCTGGGGTATCGCGTTAGCAACGTTGGAGGTACCCAGTCGGGGCATATTCATCCAATCGGCCCGCACGATCAGCGCAGGGCCATCCCGCCCCTGAAAGAGATGTGCCAGCCGTATGGCCTGTCCAGGCGCCAGCAGGATGCCATCCACACCCCCCGCGATGACGGCTTCGATGATGGAGCGCAGGTTGACCACGTTGGGGGTCACGTCGCTCATATAACCATGATCGGCTGCCACGCAAATGGCGCGGCCATCACCATGTCGGTTGAACAATCGTTCCATGCGAGTCTGCAGTCCGCTTCTCATCTCACACCCCCTGTGGAACATGCACGCGTTGGCGAAGTTCCTGTAGTTTTCCGGCTGGGTCTGCTTCAGCGAAAATGCGTTCATCCAGCCACAGGCCAGTGGCGCCCCTCCGCAGCGCTTCCTCAATTTCCACCGCATCTGCATCCAGGCCGTTTGGTTTCACCCATACAGGCATTCCGCCGGTCATGCCAAGGATGGTTTCGAAGGATTGGCTTCCCGGCCAGGGGATGACCATCCCATCCGCGCCACCTTCGAGGGCATAAGACACACCTAGCTCAATTCCCTTATTACGCAGGACGACCCGGGGACCAATGGGTTGCACCTCTACGATCAAGGGCATCCCGAGGTTACGCCCTTCCAACGCAAGCTGTACTACGCGGTGTAAGCACTGCGCTTCGATCTCCTCCTTATGCCCCAGGATGAAGTGCATCACGAGTGCATTAGCGCCCAGGTTCAAGGCGTCCCTTGGCTCAAGGATGGGCAGGTATTGGATATTTTCTGAGGGGAGGACGAAATCTTCGCCGCGCAGGGCATTGGTCCAATCGGCGCGCACCATCAAGGCCGCCTCCTGGAGGGTACGCGTCCCCAGGTTGCGGGCCTGACCGGGACTGGTGACCACACCGTCAATCATCGGCAAGAGCGGTTTCACCGCCTCCCCAAAATGCTCAAGCCCGGGTAACGGTCCCAAGACGAGGCCGTTGCTGGTATCAATCACCAGACTACGTTCATCCTTTGGATTGATCAATTCTCGTAAGCGATATTCTTTGTTGTCTATAACAGCATTCCTCTGAATGTTTGTGGGGGTTATGCATGGCGTCGCTATGCATCGACTTGAGTCCCTATTGGGATTTGTTTTGCTGCTCCTGCGCCACCGACGAACCCGCTGCCTTCTGCCCCAACCCGCGCATAGAGCTACGCCGGATGAACAACTCGGGCTGCAAGATATGTTGTCGGGGAGCACGATACTCAGACTCATTCGCCTCGATGATTCGGTTGAGCTCCTCGACAGCAAGCTGGCCGGATTTCATCATGCCTTGCCGCACGGAAGTCAAGGGAGGCCAGAAGGAAGACGCCTCCGGCATATTGTCAAACCCAACCAAGAGCAGGTCTTCTGGGATCGATAACCCGTAACTACAGGCCGTATGGATGGCACCCAAGGCCATGCTGTCGTTGAAAGCAAATACGGCCTCAAGTTCGGGGTGCCGATTGAGGAGTATTTCCATGCCAGCCTGTCCGCTATCGGTCAGCCAGTTCCCCGCAACCATCAAGGATGGATCAGGATCCATCCCGGCCTTCTCCAGGCTATCTCGCCAACCTTCCAGGCGAGCTTGTGATTCCCACCAATCCATGGGACCTGTAATAATGCCAATTTTTCGGCAACCCTGCTCGATCAGATGTGCGACGGCCATCCGAGCCCCTGACCGGTTGTCAATTGAAACGACATTCAGGAATGGATCAGGATGCATGTGTAGGAAGATGATGGGGGGGTAATTCTTATCCTGGATATCATGGACCCAATCCCGGTTCCCCGCGATTTCATGGATCGCCCAAATGATGCCGTCAGAACGGCGGGCCTGGATTTGATTCAAGGTGGTGGAAATCTCCTCATCCGAAGAGCGATCGACGAAGTGAAGCATGAGCGAATATCCCAACCGTTTCGCTTCACGCTGGATACCGGTCATTGCAGAGGAATAGCCATAGAAACCGAGATCACTTAATTCTTTGATGACCACTGAAATTACGTGACTGCGCCGGTTGACCAGTCCGCGTGCCAGCAGGTTCGGCTGATAACCTAATTCTTCCATGGCTGCAAAAATGCGTTTTTGGGTTTCTTCTGCCACCGGTCGTTTGCCAGTCAGGGCATTGGAAACAGTCCCGGTGGAAACACCTGCAAGCCGGGCAACATCTTCGATGGTCGTCTTCATAAACTGTCCAATCATCGCGGTTTTGGGAATAGCCTCTTGACAAGTTAAAACGATTTAATTACTATTATTATAACACGAATTAAAACGTTTTAATACCGCCTTTCCCCGATCAAGGCAAACCGTGCCACGCCAGGTCAGGCTGCTTTCGCAGCGTTATTTTCATTAGGAGCATACCCATGTACCAAAAATCCAGATTTGCGCTCTTTTTCGGTAACCGCGGCTTTTTCCCGGCCTCTTTACAGGCAGAAGCTCGTCAGGAACTCCCCAGGGTGCTTCAAGCCGCCGGGCATGAGGTCCTGATGTTGGATGTCGAGGCCACCCGTTACGGCGCTATAGAAAACCTCCAGGAAGGTCAGGTCTTCGCTAATTTTCTGCAGGCTAATCGCGGCAAGTTCGATGGGGTTATTCTGAGTTTGCCGAACTTTGGCGATGAAAATGGGGCTGTCGCCGCGCTTAAAGATGCTGAGGTGCCGATCTTAATCCACGCCTATCCTGACGAGTTCGATCGCATGGGACCGGCCCTGCGGCGCGATGCCTTTTGTGGCAAGTTTTCTATTATGGACGTGTTTTACCAGCACAATCTGAAATACACGGCCTTGAAACCCCATGTTGTCCACCCCTCCAGTGAACGCTTTAAGGCCAATCTGGATTATTTCGACCGTCTCTGCCGTGTGGTCAAGGGTTTCCAAAATCTGGTGATTGGAGCGATTGGCGCCCGTACCACGGCGTTCAAAACCGTACGCTTTGATGAGGTCGCCTTACAGCGCGTAGGTGTTACCGTTGAAACTTTCGATCTGGCGGGAATATTCGCCCGCCTGTCTCGCATCCCTGCAGAAAGCAGTGCCTACCAGAGGAAATTTGAACAACTGAAAGCCTACACGACCTGGGACGGTGTCCCGGTTTCTGCGCTCGATAAGATCACCCGCCTGGGCGTAGCCTTGGATGAACTCATCTCTGGATACGCCCTGGATGGCATCGCCATGCGCTGCTGGATCGAACTACAGGAGCAACTGGGTATCTCGCCCTGTGTCTTGATGGGGTTGCTCAACAACACTGGCACCATTGCGGCCTGTGAGGTAGATGTCCTCAACGCGGTGGCGATGGTAGCTTTGTCGCTGGCTTCCGGTCGCCCTGCGACGGTGCTGGACTGGAACAATAATTACGGGGAAGAAGACGATAAATGTATTTTGTTCCATTGTGGACCGGTCCCCAGCGATCTGATGACGGACAAAGGCCATGTTTCCGACCATTTAATCCTCGCCAATGCCGTCGGGGAGAATTGTAGTTTCGGCTGTGTGGTGGGCCGCATTGCTCCAACGGACCTGACCTTTGGCAGCATGATGACGGACGCTGGACGGGTTAAAGTTTATCTTGGGGATGGCCGCTTCACGGAAGATCCCATCCCGGACAATTTCTTTGGAGCCGCAGGCGTAGCGGAGATCGACAGGTTGCAAGACGTCTTGCTGCACGTGGGTATGAACGGTTTCCGTCATCATGTTGGCGTAACTCCCGGCCAATATGTGGCGCCATTGCAGGAAGCTTTGAGGAAATACCTCGATTTTGATGTCACCATCCCGCAAATGGAATAGGGTATGCTCGATTTAAAGTTAATTGTTCAAAATGCGTTGCGCTCAGGGTTTGCCATCCCGGCTTTCAACGTGCCTTATCTCCCCATGGTCGAGTCGGTCATTCGGGCGATTGTCGATCGAAACAGTTTCGCCTTGATCGAAACCGCGCGCTTGGAATGGCTCAAGTTCGAAGCCGGCGGCCTACAGGCTGTTGCACAGGAGTTTACCCGTTGGCAGAAACCGGAACACGTGCGCTTGCATCTCGATCATGTTCCGGTGATCGATGAAGACGGCCGGCGGGTTGATTACCTGGCCATTATGCAGCAGGCTATCGATCTGGGCTACCATTCCGTGATGGTCGATGCTTCGCGTTTACCGCTAGAAGATAATATTGCCGCCACCCGTCAGGTAGCGGCGATCGCACATCAGGCTGGAATTCCCTGCGAGGCAGAACTAGGCGCGGTTTTGGGCCACGAATCGGGTCCACTACCACCCTACGAAACCTTGTTTGCTTCAGGAAAGGGTTTCACCAAGGTGGATGAAGCGCGCCGTTTTGTGGTTGAATCCGGCTGCGATTGGCTTTCAGTCGCCATCGGGAATATCCATGGTTCCATTTCGGGTGGGTACAAAGACCAGAAAAAAATTGCCGCCCGTCTGGACCTGGAACATCTTGGGCGTTTGTTCCAGGCTACCTGCGTTCCGCTGGTTTTACACGGGGGATCCGGGATCCCCAGGGAGTATGTGCTGGCTGCATTCAAAAAGGGGATCGCGAAAATCAATATCGGTACCGAGATTCGCCAGGCTTACGCGGCCACATTAAAGTCTACGGGTAGAATTTCTGCGGCCCAAGATGCTGTTTATGAGTACACCAGTTGGCTGATCAGTGCCTATTTCGGCTTAGATGATCTTTGTGAAAAATTGGCACAGGAGGAGGTATGAACCTGTTTGGGATCGATGTAGGAACAACCGGTTGTAAGGTGGCCTTGTTCTCTCTGCAGGGAGACATGTTGGCTTCGGCCTACCGTGAATATAATGCCCGCAGTCCTCAGCCTGGGTGGGCGGAATTGGATGCCGCCGCAATCTGGGAGGATGTCCAATCCGCCATCCGTGAAGTAATGGTTTCGAAACCAGGGTCCGGTGTGCGGGCCTTGTCGGTTTCTTCATTGGGGGAAGCGCTGGTTCCGGTTTCGGCAGACCGGCGGATATTGGGACCATCGATCTTGAATTATGACAGCCGTGGTGAGGAATATCTTTCCGATCTGGCCGCTCTCTTGCCCGACGAACACCTGTACGCCATCAATGGGAACACCCTGGGGAATCATTACGGCCTCACCAAACTCAAGTGGATCCAGTCACACCAACCAGACCTTTACGCCCGCACCCACAAATTCCTGCATTGGAGCGCCTTCGTGGCTTTTATGTTGGGTGCTGAACCACGGGTAGATTTCTCATTGGCTAATCGTACCTTGTTGTTTGATATTCGCCGAGGAGATTGGTCCGATGGACTGTTGAGGGCTGCTGGCCTCGACCGGGAAAAGTTACCCCCCACGGTTCCATCAGGAACGGTGGTTGGTACGGTTTCGGAGCGCATTGCAGCCAACCTGGGCTTGCCGCCGGGAGTGTGCATTGTTTGCGGTGCTCATGACCAATGCGCCAACGCAGTGGGCTGTGGCGTGGTTGATGCGGGCAGCGCGGTCTATGGAATGGGTACCTACCACTGTATCACGCCCGTTTTCACTGCGCAACCGGATCTGCGGGCAATGATTGCACGCGGCTTGAATACCGAGCACCATGCCATCCCAGACCGTTATGTGTGTTTTATATACAACCAGGGAGGCGCGCTGGTCAAATGGTACCGGGATACTTTTGCAATGACAGAACATCGCCAGTTTGAAGCGGAGAGGTTGACGGGTTCTCCGGAGCAATCGATTTACCCGCAGCTATTCGCGGAGATTGATGCCCAACCCAGCCGCGTTCTGGTGTTGCCACATTTTGCTCCCACGGGTCCGCCATCCTTTATTGCCGATTCGTCGGGTGTGATCGTAGGTATGCAACTGGGAACGAAGCGTGGCGAGGTGCTTAAAGGTTTGATCGAAGGGGTTGCATTCTATCTCAAAGAAGTGGTCGATTCGCTCCCGGCAACGGGCATTCAGATCGAGGATTATCGCGTTGTGGGTGGTGGTAGCCGCGCCGATAATTGGGTGCAGACCTGCGCCAATATCATGGGACAGCCTTTTACTCGCCCGGAAATCACCGAAGCAGGCGCGTTGGGGGCAGCGATCATGGCCGG
>JAFGRA010000041.1 GCA_016935415.1 Anaerolineales bacterium | reverse complement strand
GGCCTCGGCAAACATGAACGCGTCCTTCTGGCAGATCAGGCTCTCGCCGGCCTGCAACTCGAACGCCAGCACCTTGCCCGGCGCTTCCGGCGTGAAGACCACAAATGCTTTCTCTGCCTGGCAGGTGTAGGTGGTCATGAACAAAGACTCACCGGCCAATGCTCGTCCCAAGCCGGACATCAGGCCGCCGCGCGTATTGGTTTCCATGCCAATCCCGTGGCTCATCCAGGCCATACCGCCCGATTCGGTAAAGACAGTTTCCCCTTTTGCCAGACGCACTTCCAGCATCTGCAAATCGTTTCCTTTAACTTGATATTCCATGCTACCTGCTCCTTTTGGGCTTAGTTACATATTTATATAACGAATCTCATTATAATCTTATTCGTTATTCTAACAATCTGCAACCGTTCAAGCTCGAGAATTCCTAATGCCATTTCATCACCTGGTTGCGCCCGGATTGCTTGGCCGCATACATGGCCTCATCGACATGATCTAAAAGGGTGGTGATGGTGATTTCTTCCCCTTCCGGCACGGCAGCCACCCCCAGGCTGATCGTTACCGGAATAAATCCGGCATCCGTACGGATCGCATCGCGCTGCACAATGCCACAAAGGCGCTCTGCAATGCGCTGGGCAGTCTTCAACGGCGTATCTGGCATCAAGATAATGAATTCCTCCCCACCATAACGCCAGAGGATATCCCCCTCCCGGATGCTGCCCTGGCAGCGTTTCACCACCGCGGTCAGTACCTGGTCCCCAATCGTATGGCCGTAATTATCGTTGATCTGCTTGAAATGGTCCAGGTCGAACAACACCAGCGAGAGCGGCTGTTTTGTTTTCTGGGCCTGCATCATTGCCTCTTGCATATGGGCGTAGAAATGCCGCCGGTTGAAGGTGTTGGTTAAATCATCGATGGTTGCCAGGTGGCGCATTTCATTTTGCAGTGCTTCTGTCTTGTTTAGCGCCTTTTGCTTGATCTGCTCATTGAAAATCACCGCTATCGCCACGGCAACCAGCGGCAGCACAATATCGGCGATCTCGTAAATGGGTTGAATTTCCAATCCGGGCAGTGAGCGTTGAACGACCAATGCGATCACCGTCAGAATATTGATCACCCCCCAGACAATTCCACCGCGTACACCACCGGTCAGGGTTGCCATTAAGATAATAAACGTAAACCAGTTCACTGTCACAGCAATCGAACTGGACATCACAATCGAAGTAAACAAGTTAGAAAAATAGACCGCAAAAGCCAATAAGTATCCACACGACTTATACCGGTTTGTATCCCGCAGCATGATAAAAAAGCTCACCAACGAAATAAACGCGGCGATCAAATTGATCCACATTGCCAGCAGGAATCCGGTCGACAAGTAGCTAAGCGCGAAGAACAGCATAAAGAGCGCGCCGAACAACGAACCGATCAATGTTATTCGCTGCAAGGTTTTTTGATATGCCTGGATGTCTTGATTGTTGAGCATGATGTTTCCAGATGGCAAGATGAGATGTAATGTGAGAAAAGCTGGTAATTGTATAAACACACAATTGTATCGGATTTTTGTCTTTCGTAAATATAAGAAAAATCAGGTTTTCAAAATCGTTAATTCACATCGTTACTTTTTTGCTGTTATAATTCCCACCCGTTAAGGTAGATTTATGTTAAAAACATGGCAAGCTGAATGCTTCCTCAAAGGATTATTGGTATGTTGAATCCAAAAGAAATCCAGGCTAAATTAGATCGCATGCTGCCCACCGTCCAGAAACCGGGGCGTTATACCGGCGGCGAACTCAACCAGGTGGTCAAGGATTGGGATACCATCCAGACCAAGATTGCGCTGATCTTCCCCGACGTATACGACCTGGGCATGTCCAATTACGGCCTGGCAATCCTGTACGATCTGATCAATCAGCGCACCGACGCGCTGGCCGAACGCGCCTACAACCCGTGGACGGACATGGAAGCCGTGATGCGGGAGCACAACATTCCGCTTTATTCACTGGAAACCAAGCACGCCCTGGCCGATTTCGACATTATCGGCGTTTCAATCCCCTATGAGACGCTTTACACCAACACGCTCAACCTGCTCGATCTGGGCGGCGTACCGATCTTCAGCGCCGAGCGCACCGAACAGCACCCGCTGGTGATCGCCGGGGGGCACTCGACGATGAACCCCGAGCCGATGCACGCCTTCATCGACGCCTTCGTGATCGGTGAGGGTGAGGAAGTCATCCAGGAAATTATCGACGTTTACCAGGCCTGGAAGAAATCTGGTGAATCCCGCCGGCAACTGCTGCTAGAACTCTCCAAACTATGGGGCGTGTACGTCCCAACACTCTACGAAGCACACTACGCCGATGACGGCACGCTCTCGCATATGGAGAAACTGGTCAAAGACGCCCCGCTGCCGGTCACCAAGCGCATCGTTGCCAAGCTGCCGCCACCGACCACCAACCTGATCGTGCCCTACATCGACGTCACCCACAACCGCATCCCGATCGAGATCATGCGCGGCTGCACG
>JAFGRA010000332.1 GCA_016935415.1 Anaerolineales bacterium | reverse complement strand
TTGCCTGTGCGCCGCCAAGTTGGTAGACCTGGTCGATGCCGCACAGGTAACCGCAGGCCAGGATGCTCGCGTGCGGATTGGGCGGCGTGCAAACGATGATCTGCTCGACTCCGGCGACCTGGGCTGGAATGACGGACATCAAGAGGGAAGAGGGCAGCGGGGCAGTGCCGCCGGGGACGTAAACGCCGGCTTTTTCCACGGCGGTGACGCGTTGCCCAAGGATGCCGCCCAGCTTGTCCGTCTCCCAATTGGGCAGCGGTTGGTGTTCGTGGAACTGGCGGATGCGTTGGACGGCGAGTTGTAAGGCGGCCAGTAAAGATGGGTCCAGGTTTTTGTAGGCGGCTTTGAGGTCTGCTGATGGGATACGGAAATCTTCTAATTCGGTCTTATCGATCAGACTTGACCATTTTCGTAGGGCGGCGTCTCCGTCTTGGCTGATCGATTCCAGGATGATGCTGACGGCACCGGCGGGGGTAACGCCTTTGCCGAATAAAGCTTCGACGCTCTTGACCAGGCGTGGCGGATAGGTTTTGGTGTGCAGCGGGATGCGTTTCAGGATGGTGTTCTGGGCTGTAGGGACATCGTAGATATTAAGCATTTATTCCTCCAATGCAGCGAGCATGGCTTTGAATTCTTGGGGTTCTTCTTCGAAGATATAGCGCACCGGGGCAACGATCAATCCGCTGCCACCGATCTCGCGTAGTTCTGAAATAGCCTGGGCCATCTGGTCTTTACGCACGACGAGGTGGACGGCGTACCAGTTTTCCCGGTCGCGGGTGATGACCGGGGAAAGCGTGGGGCCTTGCAAGCCGCCAATCACTTTCTTGGAGAATAGCGCATCGGCAATCTGTTCCGGCGAATCACTGCGGATGTTGGCAAATACGGAAAGGTTTTCCATGGCGCGCAGGTGCGCGACAATGAATTCCAATAGCTGACGGGCAATCGCCAACGCTTTAGGATTGGTCTTCAAGCTGGTCTTATTGGCGATCAGGCAAGCCTGTGACTTGATGATTTGGCCCCCGGTGAGCACTTTCAGGCGGTTGTCGCGCAATGTGGTGCCGGTGGAAACCAGGTCGACGATCAGGTCGGCGTAACCAACGGTAGGGGCGATTTCTAGGGTGCCTTCGGCAAAGATCAACTCGATGTTATCCAGGCCATTTTCGGAAAAGAATTTGCGGGTCAGGTTGGGGAATTTGGTGGCAACCCGCAAGGTATTATTCTCGCGGACGGCCAGGGCTTTCAGGTCTTCAAGGTTGGTAATGTCGTTCCAGTTTTCCGGCACGATCACATTGAGGGTGCAGGTACCAAAGCCCAACTTGGCGTGCAAAGCAAGGGTCAGCCCGTTGGTGCCGCGCAGTTCAGAATACATGTCCCAGCCGGTGATGCCGAAATCTACACTGCCATCGCGCACGCTGACCACGATGTCGCCAGGGCGTTGGAAGATCACAGTGAGTTCTGGTAGGCTGGGAATCTTCGCCATGTATTGGCGCGGGTTGGGCTTGTAGACGCGTAACCCGGCGTCTGCCAGTAGTTCGAGGGCCTCTTCCGCTAACCGGCCCTTGCTGGGTAATGAAATGCGAATACCATTTTCTTCCATGTCGTCTCCAAAATAAAAAACGCTCCGTCACCGGAGCGTTTGATTGATGTGCGAAATAGCAACTGGTTTGCGAAAACCTTAAAACAATCCTGCCCGGTGGGATGGCCGGTTATCATAATGGTGATGATGGTGGTGGAGGTGCAAGGTTGTTGGTTGGTTTTGCATAATGGGGCCGATTGTAGCACAAAGAAGCCTAACCATCAAGGCAATTCAATAATCAATTTGCGAGCGGTATAATTGCGTTGCGAAGTCTATGGAGGCTAACATGGAAAATGGGCATACAAAGGTGAAGGTCGGTGTGATTGGAGTGGGAGTGATGGGGGCTTTACACGCCCGGGATGTTTACGAATCGGATTTGACAAAATTAGTGGCAGTCTGTGACATTGATGAGGCGCGCGCTCAAATTATTGGGGAACTCTATGACGCAAAAGTTTACTTCGATTATTCAAAAATGCTGGCGGAGGCAGAGGTCGATGGCGTGATCGTGGCGACGCCGCATTACGATCATACCCCGATCAGCATTGCGGCGCTGAAAAAAGGTATTCACGTGCTGACCGAAAAACCAATCGCTGTACATGTGAATGATGCCCAGAAGATGATCGCCGCTTATGAGAAAGCTTTGGAGCAATACCCGGAGTTGGTTTTTTCGGCGATGTTTCAACAGCGTACATACGGCTTCTGGCAGAAGATCAAGGCGTTACTCGATGATGGGGAATTAGGCCGTCTGCTGCGTACAACTTGGATCATCACGGATTGGTACCGGACGCAAAGCTATTATGACGGCGGTGGCTGGCGGGCAACCTGGCAAGGCGAGGGTGGCGGTGTGCTGCTCAATCAATGCCCACATAATATCGATCTGTACCAGTGGTTCGTGGGTATGCCGCAGCGTGTGAGCGGGTTCGCGGCGCTGGGTAAGTACCATAACATCGAGGTGGAAGACGAAGTGACAGCGGTCTTCGAGCACGATAACGGCATGGTGGGGCATTTCATCACTACCACGGCGGAATCGCCGGGGACGAATCGGCTGGAAATTGTGGGCGAGAATGGCAAACTGGTCTTCGAAGATGGCAAGCTTACTTTCTACCGGAACCGGTATTCAGCCCTGGAGCAGATCAAGCACGCTTCTGGTGCATATGACAAGGTCGAGAATTGGGTGATCGATGTACCATATACGCATCATGGGGAGCCGGGGCATCGCTTTGTAATCGAGAATTTCGCGCGTGCGATTGCAAACGAGAAAGCATTGATTGCACCGGCGGTCGAGGGATTGCATTCGATCATGTTGGCCAACGCCATACTTTATTCGGCGTTGACCCGCCAACAAGTCTCGTTGCCGTTGGATGGCGATGCTTATGAAGTTAAACTGCGAGAATTGATCGAGAATTCTGACTTTCAGAAGCCAGTGCATGCACCCCGTTCCGGAGATGAAGAGATGGGGAAATCATTTTGATGGATAAAAAACACGCTCGCCTGCGCGCTTTCAAACACCACGTCAACCAGTTGAATCGCGCATTGACGAAATTCGAGGTGTACAAACGCCGTTTTACCTGGCTGCGCTTGTTTGTTTTTGTGCTTGGGTTGTTGGCCTTTCTGTATCCGGCACAGTTCGGTGCATTGTGGATGACGCTAATGGTTGGCATTACCTGGGCAACCCTTTTTGGTTGGGTGGTGTATTTGAATCGAAAATTAGAGCGCAGCAGCTTGCGTTTCCAGATTGCTCGGGATTGGACTTTAACCCAGGAAGCGCGCATGCAATTGGATTGGGCTCGTATCCCCGCATCAACCAAGTTTATGGTGGCGGATGATCATCCCTTTGCGCTTGATCTAAATATTACTGGTGAGAAGTCGATATTTAGATTGTTGGATACGACGCTTTCCCGCAATGGTAGTGCGCGATTACATCGTTGGCTGCTGGAAACAGAACCCGATCTCGACGAGATCGCGCACCATCGGGATTTGATTGGTGAACTCATCCCCTTGCGCGCTTTTCGCAGCCGGTTGATCTTGAATGGTAAGTTGGTATCTGGGGAAGACGCGACGCGTTGGGATGGTGAAGCGCTGCTGGCCTGGCTGGAAGATCATAGCTTGAATCTTCTGCCGATCAAATTAACATTGGTCTTTTCGGGCGTGTTGGCAGTACTGAACGTGATTCTCTTTGTCTTGAGCGTGCTGCAGATCATCCCCCCGTATTGGATACTTACGCTGGGGATGTATTTCTTCTTACAGATCACGCGCTTCAACGATTTAAAAGAGTTATTTGACCAGGCATATTTTCTGGCGCGCACCTTGGAGAAATTCCGGGCCGTGTTGGCTTTTCTCGAGCGTTATTCCTATGCGGGTTCACCAAACCTGGCAGCACTCTGCCAGCCGTTCTGGGACGCGAAAGATAAACCCTCGAAAGTATTGCGCCGAATCATGGGGATCGCGTCAGCGGCCAGTTTGCAGCGCAATCAAATCTTGTGGATGATTGTGAACTCGGTTGTGCCCTGGGACTTGTTCTTTTTATATTTGCTCGAATCTTTCAAGGCGCGCATCAAACTCACGTTGCCCGATTGGTTGAATCGCTGGTACGAATTAGAGGCACTCAATAGTCTGGCGAATTTTGCTTATCTCAATCCAAGCAGTATTTTTCCGGAAATTGTAAAGGCATCTCAAGATTCACCGTTACTCTCGGTGAAAGAGATTGGGCATCCGCTGATCCCTGATGCGGAGCGTGTGTGTAACGATTTCAGTATGCGGTCGTCGGGAGAAGTTGTACTCATCACCGGTTCGAATATGTCCGGCAAGAGTACCTTTCTACGTACGTTGGGCGTGAATTTGTGTCTGGCTTATGCGGGAGGGACCGTGTTGGCCGCGGAATTTGCCTGCGCTCCGTTGCGGTTGTTTACTTGTATTCAGGTTAGCGATTCAATCAACGATGGCATTTCGTATTTCTACGCCGAGGTAAAACGCCTGAAAGCGTTGTTAGATGCTTTGGATGAAGGGCATGACTTTAAGCTGTTTTATTTGATTGACGAGATTTTTCGAGGAACAAATAACCGTGAACGCGAGTTAGGTAGCCGGGCATATGTGCGCGCTTTGCTTAAAAAAGATGGCTTGGGAGTGATTTCAACGCATGATCTGGAGTTGACGCAACTGGCGGCAGAATTCACCGACATTTGCAATCTGCATTTTCGGGAAGAAGTAGAAAATGAGCGCATGATCTTTGATTACAAACTGCGCCAGGGACCATCGCCAACGACAAACGCGCTCAAGATCATGCAAATCGAAGGTCTTCCTGTGGATGATGGGGAGTGATTGCGTATAGCCGTAATGACTATTATGTTTGATAAGTGCTGTTCAAGGACAGGTGGTTTGCATTTCTTGACAAATGTATATTGGAATGGTATAAAGCTTTCATCATGCGGTCCTTATACTCATTGATTCAGCGTCCTCGTCATCATAAAATCGACCCGAAAGAAGTTTGGGTATGTAGGGCGTTCCTAGTGTAGGATGGAGAAATCCAAGAATTAATAGGATTGAAACATTAGTGAAGAAAGAAGCCCTTCCACCAGAAGGGTTTTTTGTTATTTGGAGGTGTAGATGGCATGATGTGATTGAGAAAAAGAGACGCAAAGACTTGAAGATTATATTCGCTAATTGGTGATCGGATCAGAAAATTACGCCAAGCGATTGATTACGGATCACACACGAAAGAATTCTAAGGAGGATCAGAAATGTCTAAGTTTAAAACGCTGTTCTTTGTTGCGCTCATCGCAGCATTGATGTTGACAGCATGTGGTGGAGGAGCCGAAGAGGCTGCTGAGGCTGAAGGGGAAGAAATGATGGCAGTCGATACCACGGTAAATTGTACTGATTTGGATGCAGGGGATGTCCCTGACCTGGGTGGCGAAGAGCTTGTATTTGCCGTTGAGAATGCTTACCCACCGTTCAATTCGCTGGATGATAGTGGTGAAGGCGTTGGTTGGGATTATGATATTGGGCGCGAGATTTGCAGCCGTCTGAATTGCACGCCGGTATTTACCGAAGCCGCCTGGGATGGTATTTTCCCGGCCATGGCCGCTGGCGAGTACGATGTACTGTACGATGGTGTGACCTACACGACCGAACGTGACGAAACTGTAGATTACTCCTGTGCATACGTGACCATCGGTCAGGTGTTGTTGGCCCGCTCTGACGAAGACCGCTTCGCTAGCCCGGATGAATTCCAGGCTGACGGGGACCTGGTTGCTTCGACCCAGATCACGACCACCAACGAAATTGCCGCCCATGATTTTATTGGCGTTGACCGTACCCGCAGCTTCGAGGACTTTGGTTTGGCTGTTCAGGCTGTGCTCTCCGGTGATGTGGATGCTGTGGTAATCGATACCGTTACCGCGATCGGCTTCATGGATGAGAACCCCGGCGCGCTGCAGATCATCCAACCGAACATTCAGTCGGATGAACAACTGGCGCTCGTCTTCTCGCCTGGCAGCGACCTCATTGATCCCTTCAATGCTGCGCTTGCCGCAATGGCTGACGACGGCAAGTTGCAAGAACTGAACGATAAATGGTTCAATCCGTAAACCGGATAAATAAGTATCAATAGATTGTGGGCAGGATTTCCTGCCCACAATCTTATTATTTATGGAGGAGGCAACATGAGCGTGGATGCTGAGCAAAATGTGGATTTGTTGTCCGAGGAGAAATCCCAAAAATCGGGTGACCCGTCACGGAGATTTCCCTGGTGGGCTAGTGCCATTATCCTTGTAGGAATATATTTTATTTACGTTGTAATCACGAATGAGCATTATACCGACACTTTCAAGATCATGGTGTTGGGACGGCCAAGCGCGACGGCGCTTGAGGGTATTTTGCTTACGATTCGAATCACGTTGATATCCTTCGCGATCTCAATGGTGTTGGGATTATTGGCTGGGCTGGGAAGAATTTCCCGCAATGTAGTTTTCTATAATGCGGCGACATTTTACGTGGAAGTTGTGCGCGGCGTACCTTTGGTTGTATTGATGCTGTATGTGGCATTTGTGTTATTGCCGATTGTGATTGACGCGATTGTGGGAATTGGTGAGGGGCTAGGGTTGGGTTTCATGGCGGATACTTCGATCCGCAATGTCAGTTTTGAAGCTCGAGCAATTGCCGCCCTGTCTTTTGGCTATGGCGCGTATGAGGCCGAAGTATTTCGCGCCGGAATCGAATCGATCGACCGCGGCCAGATGGAGGCGGCTCGATCACTTGGAATGACTTATTTTCAGGCAATGCGTTATATTATCCTGCCGCAGGCTATCCGCCGGGTGCTGCCGCCGTTGGGAAATGACTTCATTGCCATGTTGAAAGACTCATCGCTGGCGACTGTGTTGGCGGTACCCGAATTGACGCAGTTGGGGCGGGTGCAGCGTTCGAGTACGTTCCGAGTCTTTGAGGTTTTTAACACTGTGGCGATCTTGTACCTGAGTATGACCCTATTGCTATCGTTTTTAGTGCGTAAGCTTGAGAGGAGGATGAGCGGTGAACGACGTACAGAGCGCATCCGATGACATTATTGTTGTTGAAAATTTACACAAGTTCTACGGAAAAATCGAAGCTGTAAAAGGGGTCGACTTAACTGTTCCGAGAGGTGGTGTTGTTGTCGTTGTGGGCCCTAGCGGCTCGGGCAAGAGTACTTTTTTACGCTGTATCAATCTCCTGGAGCGGCCGACCAGCGGGGATATTTGGGTTGATGGGATTCATTTGAATGATCGTGGTACGGACGTAAATGAAATCCGCGCAGAGGTAGGAATGGTTTTTCAACTCTTCAACCTATTTCCGCATTTAACCGTGTTGGAAAATGTTGCTCTGGCGCAGCGGATCGTGCGTAAGCGGTCTGAGGATAAAGCCAAAGCGGTCGCCATGGAGCAACTCGAGCGCGTGGGCATTCCCGAACAGGCGGATAAATTCCCGACCCAACTTTCTGGTGGACAGCAGCAGCGCGTGGCAATTGCGCGTTCGTTGGCGATGAATCCCAAGATCATGCTGTTCGATGAGCCGACATCTGCTCTGGACCCCGAAATGATTAAAGAAGTATTGGATGTGATGCTGGAGCTGGCCGAGGGGGGCATGACCATGGTAGTGGTGACCCATGAAATGGGGTTCGCCAAGGCGGCCGCCGACCGGGTGGTATTCATGGATTACGGCCAGGTGATCGAAACAGGCCCGCCGGATGTGGTTTTCAATAGCCCCAAGCACGACCGGCTGAAATTATTCCTAAGCAAGATTTTACAGCATTAGCCTGTTGAATTGAAAGCTCGTTTTGCAAGAAGAACATCGTGTTCCCGCAATATACGCCGATGGCAGGAGCACGATGTTTGTGGTTAGGACGATGCTAATTTTAGAATGGCCAGACCAGCGGCAAGATCAACATCGAGGTAACTAACGCAATGAAGATCATGGGGATGCCGACTTTAACGTAATCGCCGAAGCGGTAATCGCCTGCGCCCATCACCAAGGTGTTTGCCGGGGAAGCAACCGGAGAGGCAAAGGCCATTGAAGCGGCAATCGCAATGGCCATCATAAAAGCGTAGGGCTGCACACCCAGCGTCTGGGCGGCGGCCAGCGCGATAGGGGCCAGCAGGACACTGGTTGCTGTATTCGAAAGCACCTGGGTAAATGCAGAGGTAATCAGGAATAATCCAACGAGAATGGCATGGGGCCCGAGATTGCCGAGTTGGTCGGTCAGGGCCTGGGCGCCAAGCTGCACCAGCCCAACCTTTTCCAGGGCGATGCTCATGGGCAGCATTCCGGCCACTAGGAGTAAGCTCTTCCAATCCACGCTTTGATAGGCGTCTGTCATGGTCAGGCAGCCGGTGAGTACCATCGCCAGGGCGGCAAGCATGCTGGCGGCGGCGACAGAAACTAGATTGGTTGCCATCAGGATGAGCATTCCCAATAAAACGAGGAGGGCAATAAGTGCTTTTTCGCGCTTTGGCGCGCCAGCCATTTGCTCTGGCTGGCCCATGACCACGAAATCACGCCGTTTCTCACGCAATGCCAGGATGTCCTTCCAGGCTCCTTGTACCAACAAAATATCGCCGAAATCGAGGGTGGTTTCTTTAATGTTCAACTTGCCGATCACAGCCGGGCGGTTGATGCCGAGCACGGTCAGGTGGTAGGTCGAGCCAAAGCGCACATCCTTAAGCGTCTTCCCGACCATGCTGGAGCGCGGCGGGAGCAGGATTTCGGCGATGCCGATCTCTTCATTGATGAACATATCTTCATCTTTGGGGTTGGCAGGCTGGACACCCAGGTTGAATTGGGCGGCGGCGTAGCTGATTTCGCTGACTGTGCCTTGCGCGATTAGCATATCGCCGGCTTCAAAGTTGGTTTCGGCGTTGGGGATGAGGATAGCGGTTTTTCCGGTAGGGGGCGATTCTGCTGCGTTGTCAGGGTCGAAAAGGGTATCGATCAGGCGCTCTTGTGGGCGTAAGATTTCCAGCACGGTGACCGAAAAATCTTTCCCTAGTTGAGCCACTCGCATGGTCTTGCCGATCAGCTTTGAGTTCTGGCGCACGCGCAGGCGATAGAGATTATCCGGCAGTCGGTAGATGTCGATCAATTCTTTGGGCGTTTCAAAGCGTTCCGCATCGATAGAAAGCTTGCGGTTGGGGAGAATATGCCGGCCGACAAATGCCATGAAGATCACGCCCGCGAGGACAAGGGCGATGCCAGATGGCGTGAAGTCAAAGAATTGGAATGGCGTCAGGCCGTTCTCTTTTAGGAGTTCAGCAACGATAATGTTCGGTGTGGTGCCGATCAAGGTGGTAGCGCCACCCAGCAGCGCACCAAACGAGAGCGGAATGAGCAACTTCGAGGGACAAATCTTGGCGCTGCGTGCCAGCATTATCACGGCGGGCAGCAGAACAGCCACTGTTCCAGTATCACTCATAAAACTGGAAAGGAATGCCACTGCCAGCATCAGAACCACCATCAGTCTGAGCTCACTGTCCCCGGCGATGCGTAAGATCTGGCGACCGATGCGGTTAGCCAGGCCAGTTTGCATGATCCCACCACCAACCACGAACAGGGAAGCAATCGTCATCACCGCCGAATTGGCAAAGCCGGATAGCGCTTCTTCAGTGCTCAATACATTTGTGAGCATGAGCAGCAAGACGACACTGAACGCCACTACATCCAGGCGCACCCATTCGGTAACGAACAGGATGATTGCACCCAGCAGGATGCCCAACACCAACCACATTTCCAGATTCATCTCTACTACCTATGTATGTAGCTGCTTGCTAGGCTTTGTAAACTTCAACTTTGTCGCCGCGTTGGGCGTTTAGGTGCTTTTGGGCACTGCCATTGGTCTCGGCGATCATCAGGTAATACATTGGGCTATAGATGGGACAAATCTCACCTTCGGCCTTATCGCCAAATGTATCCACCATTTCGCCGAGCTCAACATTTTTAAATTTCACTTTCACCTGACCGAGTTTTTGGATCTGCTCACGGCGGATGTTGCAGATCAGGTTGCCGTAGCTGTCGATGTGCATGACCTCACCCTGGATGCGATCTGATGCAATGGTTGCTTCTGGCTTCTTGATGCGGATCACATCCGTGATCGGTGTGCCCAGGTCGCTGAGGGGGACACCTGCAGCCAGATGTCCCCCGCTTGGAGCGAAAATATCGCGCCCGTGGAAGATCGAAGTGACATCTTCAAGCCAGTATTCGGGTTTATCGAGGTGTACGATTTCGACCGGCAATCCCAGACGCTCGGCGCGTTCCAGCATGGTTGTGCACACGCCATTGTCCGGGCCGACGAAGAACTGGTCGCCAAACTGCGCCGCAATCGGGCGGCGCTTCGTGCCAACGCCTGGATCAATAACGACGATGTGGACGGTTTCTTCTGGGAAGAAATGAGCGGTGCGTTCCAGAACCAATGCGCCTTCCAGGATGCTCTGCGGACTGATACTGTGAGACAGGTCTGCGATCGATGCTCCCGGCAAGATGCGCCAGATGACGCCCTTGAGTACGGTGTGCTCCCCTTCGGTGGTGCCAAAATCGGTCAATAGCGTGATGTGTCGCAAGAATGCCTCCAGACGGTTTAGGGGTTGGTTTATTGATGTGGTTGTTAGTTGCTGCTTTGATTTTGTTGAGGCAGCTTGGGGATCAGCCAGGCCAGGAAAGCATCCGTCGAGCGGGTTTGGAGTAGGACGCGGCCGGGGCCGGTTAGGTCAACCACCAGGCCTTCACCACTGAACAAGGTGGACTTAATCCCGCCGATGCTGCGCACCTTGAAGCCCATTTGCTCGGTAAAAGCAACCAGGTGGCCAGTATCGACAGTATAGGATTGGCCTGGTTCCAGGTTGACTTCGTGGATGGCGCCATAGGAAGACAGCAACAGTTGGCCGGTGCCAGAAGCGTGCAGCATGATCAAGCCTTCGGAGGCGAAAAATGTTTTTGCGCCACCCCATTTGGTATCTAGTTCGATACCTGCTTCCGAAGCAACATATGCCCCAGACTGCACCATCAGGCTTTCCTGGTTCAAATTAAGGGTAAAGAGGTCGCCGGGCAGCGGTGGCGCAACCGTGACTTCGCCGCCGTTGGAGGGCGCTTTGTAGGTGTTCTGGAAGAAACTTTCCCCACCGAGCACTGAACGTGCAAGCGATTTCAGAATGCCGCCAGCAGCTTTGGTTTCCATCACGACTCCGCTGGACATACTGACCATTGAGCCGCCTTCTACACGGACTTCTTCATTGCCTTCCAGGGAAAGAATCCCTAAAGCATAAGCTGGTTTATACAAAATATCGATTTTCATGTTCCGTCTCCAATTTTTTAGTTGGTTAATATTGAAAATAATTGCCAAGTAAAAGGGTCGCAAATAAAGCGATTACGGCAAAAGAATTCGTTAAGATATGCATGGTGATGGGAATCCAGAGTGATTCGGATAATTCATAAACCACAGCCAGAACAATACCCATAATGAAACTGGATACGGCCACGCCAGCAGAGTCGATGTGGCCTAATCCAAAGAAGAGCGAACTGACCAACACGCGCCAGATGAAATCCATGCGTGGGATCAAAAAGCGATGGATCAAACCGCGGAAGTAGAGTTCTTCTGAGATAGGGCCTAATATCCCGGTGCCAAGCAAGGAAATAAGAAAAACCGGCCAGGAGAGGGTCATGTTGGATGTGAATAAATCCGCTCTAGCTTGCACACTGTCAAAGTTGCCTTCAATCAGCCATTGGACGGCCAGACCTATTAAAGAACGCACAAACAAAAGCACGATCACTAGTAATAGTGCCACCAATAACCACCACCATTTTAGCTTGATGGGGAATAGACCGATCTCTTTCCAGTTTGTTTTGTGGCGAAAGATACCCAAGAAAATTACACTACCGCCGATAAGGATCACATTGAGCAAGATGGCCAGGATAAGCAGGATCAGATTGGACTCCATGTTTTGAACTAATGAGCCAACGCCAATGCTTGCAAGCACAAAGAGGCCAAATCCTCCGAAAACATAGATGGCAAGGTCTGCCCAGGTTTCTGGATTGGTTTCCTTTGCTTGATTATCTGGTGAAATATTTGTTTCCATCATGTAAGCGGCCTTTGTGGATTGAGCAATATGAATAAACATAATTATACCGATGAATGTGAGATTTCCCCAAAGAGTCTTTCATTATTTTCTCATGTTGATTGCTTGACATCTCTTGGTGAGTGGGCTACCATTATTTTTAGATATTCGACTGATTATTGAAAATTAGCAAGGAGGACTTGCCTGTGAGTGCTTCTCGAAAAATCCAAATCATGCTGGTTGTGGTAGCCCTATTATCTATGACAATGATTGGTGCGGTGTCCATGCCCGATACAGTAGGGCAGGCTGCACAAGCTGAAGCAGCAATGAAATTGGGGCGGATCACGATTGTCAATGAAAGTGACAAACCAGCTTATCTCTATCTTTGGGGTGAGAATTATTATTACTTTTCTGCCAATGCCGGCGAAACTAAGGTGTATACACCTGAAGCCGATGAATACGATTACGAATTGATCTCCTGTGGTGTAAAAACCAAGGGAACTTTCACTTTGAGCTCTTTGAAGCGCTTTGTGATCCCGGAATGTGGCAGCAAAGGTTTGCGGCAGCCCAATACCAGCCGGACCGTTGATGCTGGACGCCTGGTGAAACTGACCCGTGTGGTGCTAACAAATGAAACCGACGGCTACATGATCGTGATCTTGCGTGGTCCCTCTGAATTCGTGTTTTCAATGCAAGCGGATGAGGAACTCGAGATCACCATTCCGAAGGGAGAATACGAATATACTATGTATGGGTGTGGTACTACCCAGGTCGGCAATATGTATGCTTACCCGCATTATGAAAAGGAATTCGTCTGTAAATAAACGAGTGTTTCCTCGATATGCCAAAGGCGCAGCAATTTGCTGCGCCTTTTTCTGTAGGTGAGTTTACCAGCCGTTTGCAGCAAAAACCGCTTCCAGTAATTGCTGGCGCTCTTCGGTGGTCATTGGGCGGGCACGAGCGTAATCGACGAACATAATGGTGAGTAGTTCAGTGCTGATATATTTGCCGTCGTAGAAAATGTGGCGGTCGATGAACGCCTGGCGGGTAGCCTCGCTAACCCCGTACTGGTCGAAGAACAGGTTGCCGAGGCCGTAGTGGATGAAGGCGTTATTTTGGAAATCGATGGTCTGTGGTTGGTGGGCCTGACTGCCGCTGACGATCACGGCTCCCGCCTCTGCCATGCCCTCGAAATCTTCGATTTGATCGGGCTGGGCGGCGTAAGCGTAGTACTCGAAATGCTGGAAAGTGGCGATCACGCGATAGCCTTCTGCGCTTAGACTTTCGATCTGTTTGTGTATCCAATCGAAGTCACAGACTACCGCGCCGGGGTTATCCGCTGATGCTGTCGCGTATCCGCCACCTTTCCCGTTGCAGCCGATGAAGGCAATCTTGTTGCCGTTATGTTCGAGCGTAACCGGTTTACGTCCCTGGTTGAGATTCTTTCCGCCGCCATAATATAGCCATTCTTCTTCATCGTATAGTTCTAAGGTGTAGAGCATGGCCGCCGAACCCCAATCTCCGAAATGGTCGCCAGTGAGTTCGACCACGTCGGTGCCGACGTTTTCGAGTAAATTGATATAGCGTGGGTCGCTGCAGAATATCATGCCTTCCTGGACTGGGTTGGGGAAGGGGCAGTCTTCGGCGAAGGGGACTTCATTGCTGATGTGAGTGATGTCGGCTTGTCGCAGCCAGGGGCCGATGTCCTGTGCCGGATAAAGCACGCCTTGTTGTTCCATGGCATAGGCGGTGGCGCGCACCAGCGCCGTGACTCCGGTCATCACCACGTTAGTTAATTTATCCGGCTCGCGGTTGCTGGCAATTAACGGTGATTCGGTGGCAGGGCCATGCAGCGCGTAGATGGCTTCGGTAAGTTCGGCCTCTCCGGTGAGGGAAATGGGGATGCTTAGGGGATAATCGGCGACAACGAAGTCTTTTTGTAGCGGTGAAACCGCGTCGATTTGCAATACCTTCCAGCGCGGTTCCAAGGCTTCGAAAGGAACGAGTGCCCAACTGGGTCGGTCATTCCAGGCTTGTTCTAATAGTTCGGCAGTTGGAGCTTCCTGGTATGCACCAGACGCGGGAATGCCCCAATATGCAGTAAACACTGCGAGCGTATTTGTATCCATTAGCAGGGGGCCAAAAACTCGGCTGGCCTCTTCCCCTTTCCAGATTTGGTGCAACTCTTTGAATGAAATACCATCTTCGATGGTTGGGAATGGGGCGGCTAATGCGTAAACCCAATGGGTGAGCAGTCGCTCTTCACCGATTTTGAGCTGCAAGGCGGCGCTGTCTGGTGAGGATATCAGGGTTAGCTCGGGTGGCAGGCGAAGCTGGGCTGTGAGCGCGTCAGGAAGAGCAGGATCCAGCCAAAGCCCAATGGTAGGTATATCTGTCGATGGAATGCTTATTGGCGCGGCAGTTGTTGGCGAAGCAAATACTGTGCTGGTTGCCGTGGGTAAGGACGGCGCTGCGCCGTCTGGAGTGGGTGGCAGCGGCATGAAAGGCGTTGGGGTAACGGTGGCTTCGGCGGAATTGGCGCTAACTGCCGGTAGCTGGGCTAAATTACAGGCAGTCAGAAATATGCAAAGCGCGATCAGAGCATGGAATCTTTTCATTTAGAAGCATTATATATACGATATCTAGTTTGGGTGTAAAATCTGCTGTGTGATACGAATTTGTCAGGTAAGAATGTGGGTATAATGGAACAATTAATGGCCGCATAAGCAGAAGGAGTATGGCATGGTTAACCGAGCAGCCGAATGGCATTCCAGCAGAAAGAGACTTATTGACGTAGCGATGGGGCGGATGCCTGCGGAAATGGTGATTCGCGATGGGCAATGGGTATGTGTGCAGTCTGGTGAAATCTTGCCGCATACAGATGTGGCAGTGGTGGATGGGCGGATTGCTTACGTTGGTGAGGATGGGAGCCACACGATTGGGGAAGAAACGCAGGTGATCGAAGCGCGGGGGCGCTACTTGTGCCCGGGTCTGTTGGATGGACACATGCACGTGGAATCGGGGATGCTCACGGTAACCGAATTTGTGCGGGCCGTGGTCCCACACGGTACCACGGGGATGTTCGTCGACCCGCATGAGATTGCTAACGTGTTTGGTCTGAAAGGTGTGCGCTTGATGGTCGATGAAGCTGCCGAGCAACCCATCCACGTATGGGTGCAAATACCGTCGTGTGTACCTTCTGCGCCGGGCCTGGAAACGCCCGGTGACAAAATAGGCCCGGAAGAAGTCGCCGAAGCGATGGCGTGGGAAGGTGTCATTGGCCTGGGCGAGATGATGAACTTCCCTGGTGTTTATTTTGCAGATGACAAGATGCTGGCCGAAATGGCCGAAACGCGCGCCGCCAACAAGGTCATCGGTGGGCATTACGCCGCACCTGACCTGGGGCTTCCTTTTCACGGATATGTCGCCGGTGGCCCGCAAGACGACCACGAAGGCACGCGATTGGAAGACGCGGTGGCGCGTGTGCGTCAGGGTATGAAAACCATGCTGCGCTATGGTTCGGCCTGGCATGATGTCGCTGCTCAGGTGGGGGCGATCACCGAGATGGGATTGGATTCCCGGAATTTCCTGCTGGTAACGGACGATTCACACTCGGAAACACTGGTCAACGATGGACACATGAATCGAGTTGTGCGGCACGCGATTGCGCAAGGTCTGGAGCCGATCACGGCAATCCAGATGGCGACGATCAATACGGCCGAGCACTTTGGCGTCGCCCAAGAAGTGGGCATGATCGCGCCTGGGCGTTCTGCGGATATCCTCTTTCTCAGTGATCTGGATGCATTTGAGGTCGAGCAGGTGATTGCCAAGGGTGCGATCGTTGCTGAGGATGGCAAGATGATTGTGGATTTGCCGGTATACGCCTATCCTGATTGGGCAGTGAAGTCGGTAAAGATTGGCAAGACGTTTGCGGCTAGTGATTTTGTGCTTAAGTCTTCCAGGGACGGTGAAGTAACGGCTAATGTGATTGGTATTATTGAGAATCAAGCCCCAACGAAGCATCTGCGCATGACGGTAAGAGCCGAAAATGGGGAAGTCCCTGTAGATATGGAAAACGATATCGTCAAGATGGCCGTGGTAGAACGGCACGAAGGTACGGGACGGGTGCAGGTTGGCCTGACGCATGGATTCGGTTTTAATACAGCCTGTGCAATTGCATCTACAGTGGCGCACGACAGCCACCATTTGATCGTTGTAGGCACCAACGAAGCCGACATGGCTTTGGCAGTTAATGAGCTTGCCAGAGTTGGCGGTGGGCAGGTGGTAGTCAAAGATGGCGAGGTGATCGGGCTGGTTGAGTTGCCGATTGCCGGGTTGATGTCCAGTGAACGCGCCGAAGTCGTCGCGGAAAAAGCAGGAACGATCCTGGAAGGTTTTGAGGCTTGTGGGTGCAGCTTGAATAATCCCAACATGCAGTTGAGCCTCTCTGCCCTGGTTGTGATCCCCGAACTGCGCATGTCGGACCTTGGCCTGGTCGATGTAACAAAATTCGAGTTTGTACCGGTGATCGCAGATTAGTCTGTTCGCAGACTGGTCTGATCACTAATCTGTTTTCGGATTGAAAATCAAGGCTTGAAACTTTATGGCTGTAAACGGGTTCTAAACAATACAACTTTTTTCGAGGAGAAAACAAGACATTATGGCGCGCTATAAGATCATCGTAAATCCGACATCTGGGCGAGGTGAGGGCGGCCGCTCAGTTCCGGCTATTGAAGAGAACTTGAAACGTTTAGGGCTTGATTACGATCTAGTTTTGACGGAAAGGCCGCTGCATGCCATCGAACTGGCGAAGGAGGCTGTCGCGGATGGATATGATGTTGTCGTAGCTGCCGGAGGCGATGGCACCGCCAATGAAGTCTTGAATGGCCTTGTGTTGGCAAAAGAGCAAGGTGTCGGTGAAGCGGCGTATTATGTGATCGGTGTTGGACGTGGTAATGACTTGGCTTTTGGGATGAAAATGCCTGCCGATCTGGATGAGGCTTGCCAAGCTTTGGCCGAAGATAAACGCATGATTGTCGATGTCGGAAAAGTGACCGGGGGCCTTTTCCCGGATGGCAGGTATTTTGGAAATGGTGTCGGCATTGGATTTGACGCGGTGGTGGGCTTTGAAGCGGTGAAACTCAAGCGCTTGAGCGGCTTTCCTTCATATATTGTTGCTGCGCTAAAGACAATTTTCCTGTATTACAAAGCCCCGAAGGTAGAAATTGAGGTCAATGGCAAGACGCTCACTGAAAAGACATTGATGGTTTCGGTGATGAATGGTCGCCGGATGGGCGGCGGCTTTATGATGGCGCCAGAAGGTGAAAATGATGACGGTGTGTTTGATCTGTGTATTGCCAAAGAGGTAGGGAAGCTCCGGATCTTTACGTTGATCCCGCGTTTCATGGCAGGGACACAGGCTACTGAGGAACCAATCATTACTGACCGAATGGAAAAGATCGTCGTCCGGGCAATTGAAGGTAGCTTGCCAGCGCATGCTGATGGTGAGACCTTGTGTGAAGCGGGGCAGGAATTGGTTATGGAAATCTTGCCAAAGCAGATTGAAGTGATTTATTCTTGAGGCAAACGCCCTATGTCTTATCTTGAAAGCGCCGTAAATATCACCATTAAGACCCTCACGGGAATTGCTTGCAAGGTTGATTCTAATGAGATCGCTAAAGTGCCTACCCAGGGGCCCTTGATCATTGTCACCAACCACATCAATTTTATAGAAGTTCCGCTGGTATATGTCTATCTGCAGCCGCGGCCGTTAACCGGATACGTTAAAGTGGAAACCTGGGATAATCCGGTGTTTAGTTTGCTCTTCGATCTTTGGGAAGCGATCCCAGTGCGGCGGGGGGAGGCTGACATTGGTGCGATCAAAGAGGGGGTACGTGCTTTGAAGAGCGGGCAGATCCTGGCCGTGGCTCCCGAAGGCACGCGCAGTAAGCATGGTAGGTTGCAAAAAGGATATCCGGGAGTCACGATGGTGGCATTGATGAGCGGCGCTCCGATCCTGCCACTGGCTTATTATGGCAATGAGCATCTCTGGAATAACGTCAAGCGATTGAAGCGGACAGATTTCAATATCAAAGTCGGAAGCTGTTTCTGCCTGGACAGTAGGGGGCAAAAAGTGGATCGGGAGATCAGGTTGCAGATGACGGCGGAAATCATGTATCAGATTGCCGGTTTATTGCCCCCAGAAAACCGCGGCATCTATGCTGATCTAAACAACGCGACGTCTCAATATTTGAATTTTGATTGCGCATAGCCACTATAGTATACCAACCCAATACCTATTACTTGCCTAAAAAACAAAAGCCGTTTACTATTTTAACTGTTCTGAGCTTCATGCTAATCACCAGCGAGTCGGGAGATAATAATGCCACAACTCAATAATGTTTTGGCGGTAATTCTTGGCGGTGGGCGCGGGACGCGTTTGTATCCGCTTACTAAGGAACGTGCAAAACCAGCTGTACCGATTGCGGGAAAGTATCGTTTGATTGACATTCCGATTAGTAATTGTATCAATGCTGGATTTCATCGGATTGCTGTTTTAACCCAATTCAACTCGGTTTCTCTGCATCGCCATATCTCACAGACCTATAACTTTGATAATTTCAGTCGAGGCTGGGTGCAAATCCTAGCGGCCGAACAGCGGTCAGATAGTATGGATTGGTATCAGGGCACTGCGGATGCGGTGCGGAAGCAGCTGATCGAGATCAAGAGTGCCGATGCAGAGCATGTCATCATCTTGGCCGGTGACCATCTTTACCGGATGGATTATGATGTGATGTTGGCGTATCATATTGAAAAGGATGCCGATATTACCATCGCAGTGCAGCCAGTGCGGCGTGAGGATGCCGGTCGCCTTGGAATATTGAAGGACAATCAAGCTGGTCGGATCATTGACTTTGTCGAAAAGCCGACTGATCCCGACGTGCTGGCTGATTTTGTGAGCCGCAAGGAAGATCAAGTCAGCCCATACATTGGATCGATGGGGATGTATCTTTTCAAAACGCAAGTGCTGATCGATGTCTTGGAGAATACAACTTACGATGATTTTGGCGGCGACATTGTTCCGGCAGCAATTGATTCTCATGAGGTATATGGTTACAATTTTGAGGGTTTCTGGGAGGATATCGGAACGATCCGTTCGTTCTACGAAACCAATCTTAGCCTGACTCAACCAAACCCACCGTTTAACTTCCACGATCCCACTGATCCGATTTATACACGCCCGCGTTTCTTGCCAGGTTCGATTGTGAATGGGGCAAAAATGAACAATGTGTTTATGGCTGAAGGATGTCAGGTTGGGGCCGCGACGATCGAGAATACAGTGGTCGGTCTGCGCAGCCAGATTGCTGATAACGTCAAGCTGTCCTCGACGATCTTAATGGGCGCGGATTTTTACGATACGCCGGAGAGTATTCAGGAATGTGAAAACATCCCGTTGGGGATTGGTGGCAATTGCGAAATTGAAAATGCGATCATTGATAAGAATGCTAGAGTTGGAGAAGGTGTGAAAATCAAAGCGTTTCCACCCGATACTGAACTGGATGCTGAAAACTGGTCTGTAAGGGATGGAATTGTGATTATTACAAAGAATGCGATTATCTATCCAGATACCTATATAGGTCCCGAATAATAAGGATTGTCTGTAGACTCGGAGACGCCATAAATCCGATTTTGTGGCGTCTCTTTTTGTTTGTATAAGAAAAATGTAAACGGGGACAGCTATCCTTTTATTGTCATGACATCTGTCCCTTGTATTTTCATGGGTTTAATTCGAGAATATACATGAAATTTGGTTACAAGACCGAGCACTACCGCATACTGCAGCAAAATTTGAATACTCATTAAGTTTATCGAGAGTCAATTGTTAAACAATTTAGACCTTTCTCGTAATATTGATCTTTATTTCGAAAATCATACTAAGGGGTTTGTTTTGCCTTGCTATTTAAATCTTTTTCCCACCAAAAATAATTTTAGCAACAAAAACTACAGAAAAGGAAGGTGCCAATGAAAACTCTCAAGCTTGATCTCCCCGCTATGTATGGAGATCACCATGTTATCGATGTCCGGCGGCTGCTTTTCGAGATACCCGGCATTGAAGAAGTGTACGCGAGTAGTTCTTTCCGCGTGTTGGAGGTAAGCTTTGATGGTAAAAAGGTTACCGAGGAGGAGATCAAATCAAGTTTGGAAGACGCAGGATATTTGGGGGAATTACCGATAGATACTGAGAGCAACATTGCAGCATCAGAGTTTTCCGATTCCCCCCGATTTTTCCGGCATACAGCGCTTTATGAAGACACATTGAAGACTATGGGTTTCGCCCAAAAGGTAAGTTATCAAGGTAGGCCGTTGTGGCCGTGCCCGGGTATGGGGCCGCTTGAACAAAAAGAGATGGTTGACTAATAAAGGTGACAAAAATGGCTAAAAAGAAAAAAACTCCAGAAGAATTAAGTATAGATCCCGCAGCACAAGAAATGCTGATCCGCGCTGAGGATTTGGGCATCGGTACGGCGTTCACGCGAGCGGAGGAAATGTCTCCCTGCAACATTGGTGGGTCTGGTATGTGCTGCAAGATTTGTGGCATGGGACCGTGCCGATTGACCAAGGATGGACAGACCGGTGTATGCGGTGCAACCATTGATACGATCCAGGCACGGAATTTCATCCGCGCAGTGGCTGCTGGTGCAGCTGCACACTCGGATCATGGCCGCGACATGGCCTTTACGCTGAAGGCTGTGGCAAATGGTGAAGCAGAAGGATATGTGCTCCGCGACGTTGCCAAACTGCGCACCGTGGCACAATACTACAACATTCCCGTCGAAGGTCGTTCACCTGAAGAGATTGCCGATGAACTGGCCGATTTGTATATTGCTCAATTTGGTCAGCAGAGGGGAATCGTCGCTCCGGTCATCCGTGCACCTAAAAAAAGGCAAAAAGTTTGGGAAGAGACGGGTGTAACGCCACGTGGCGTTGATCGTGAAGTTGTTGAGGCGCTTCACCGTACCCATATCGGTGATGATCAGGATGCCGAACATATTCTACAGCATGCCATAAAAGTAGCTCTTTCAGATGGATGGGGTGGTAGCTTGATTGCCACCGACATTTCCGACATCTTGTTTGGAACACCGGCACCTATTTTGGGACAGGCCAACCTGGGCGTGTTGAAAGATAACATGGTCAATGTGGTCGTGCATGGGCATGAGCCGACCTTGAGCGAAATGATTGTGGCGGCATCACAAACACCCGAGATCATTGAATACGCCAAGAAGGCCGGCGCTGAAGGCGTCCAACTTTCTGGCATTTGCTGCACAGCAAATGAGATCTTGATGCGCCAGGGTGTTCCCGCAGCGGGGAACTTCTTACAGCAGGAACTGGCGATCCTGACCGGTGCGGTTGATGCTATGGTGGTCGATGTGCAGTGCATCATGCAAGCGCTGGTTGGGTTGGCCGAAAACTTCCATACTAAGATCATCACGACTTCCCCCAAGGTAAAGATCAAAGGCGCTACGCACATTCAATTCGATGAGCACAAGGCGCTGACGATTGCCAAAGAAATCTTGAAAACAGCCATTGATAACTATTCCAACCGTGGCAAAACACATATTCCTGATGTGCGTGAGGATCTAGTGCCCGGTTTCTCGCACGAATATATCAACTACATGTTGGGTGGCAGTTATCGTGGCTCTTTCCGCCCACTGAATGACGCTATTATTTCCGGGCGTATCCGCGGCGTAGCCGCGATTGTGGGTTGCAATAACCCGCGCAGCCAACACGACTTCTTGCATACCTATGTTGCCAAGAAACTCCTCGAACAAGACGTTTTACTGGTTGAAACGGGCTGCGGTGCGATTGCTTCGGCCAAATTGGGTTTGTTGCTCGGTGAAGCTGGTTTGGATCAGGTTGGCCCTGGCCTGCGTGAGATTTGTGAAACCGTTGGTATCCCGCCGGTGCTGCACATGGGGTCTTGCGTTGATAATACGCGTATCCTGACGGTGCTGACCCAGGTTGTCGAAGAGGGCGGGTTGGGTGATGATATCGAACAGGTTCCTGCGGTCGGCTTGGCTCCTGAATGGATGAGCGAGAAAGCGCTCTCGATCGGCACGTATTGTGTGGCCTCTGGTGCGTACGTGATCTTTGGCGGTTCTTCACCGGTTGGTGGCATGCCGGATCGCGTGGCCGATAGTGTGATCGTCTCCAATTACCTCAGCGAAGGTTGGGAGAAGTTGTACGGTGGTAAGCTTGAATTCATCCCCGATCCTGACGAAATGATTAAAGCAACTTTGGAACACATCGATAAGAAACGCGCTGCACTCGGCTTGCAAGAATACGACCCGTCCAAATGGGGCCGCAGCGGAGATAACCGTATGCTTACGCTAGAAGAAATGTCCCTGGAAGAACGCCGAGTTGCCATGTATGGCGCAGCGGATTAGGATAGGAGGACTTTAGATGTCTAAATATATTGCTACCCGTGCCATCCGCGGCGCGAATGCATTAGTTACCGAAGCGGAATTGATGCTGGATAAGGCTCTGAAAGAGAAGGGGCCGGATGAAGTTGTGGAATTCCCGAATACGGCCTATCACCTGCCTCTGATCTTTGCGATGACCGGGAAAGAGGTCTCCACGTTAGGGCAGATGAAGCCAATCATTGACCACGCGCGGGCATTGCTACACCCCATGCCATCTGATACCAAGTGGACCCCTTATCTGGGTGAAACCCTGGACAGCGGCATGGCGACCTTGTTGGCGGCGGAGATCATCGAAGGTGTCCGTTTTGTCTACGACCTGCAACCGGAGAAAATGCCCGGTATCGAACTGGCCGGTGGCACCAATTACAGCAACAATGGTGGCGGCATGGTTGGTCACTTGAATGGCCCTATCGATGACATTCAACTACGTTCGTGGGGCATCCAATTGGTGGATGGGCGTATGCCCGGATTTGCGGCCATCGTCGGTGCGGCCAAGTCTAACGAAGTTGCTGTAAAACTCGTCCGTGAATTGCAAAAGCGCAACATCTTGACCTTCCTTTCTGGGAATGTCAATGGCCGCAGCATCATCGACCAGTTGGTTGAAGAAGGCGTTGAGCTTGGGTATGACACCTACACGGTGCCGTTTGGCCGCGATACGTTGAGCGCGATCTACGCGCTTGGCTTTGCTTCGCGCTCGGCATTGACGTTTGGCGGTTTGAAGGCCGGACAAGCACGCGAAATCTTGCTTTACAACCGTGAACGTGTATTCGCTTTCGTGTTGGCGTTGGGGGAGGTCGATGATCTCAAGTATGCTGCGGCAGCTGGGGCGATCAATTTCGGTTTCCCCGTGATCGCCGATACCGTGATCCCCGAAATCTTGCCGACCGGCGTGACCCAGTACGAGCATGTGGTCAGTATGCCCTTCAACGAAATCGAAGGCGCAGATGATTTGGAAAAAGCCGAACGCCTGGTGCAGAAATGCATTGAAGTGCGTGGCGTCAAAATCAAGGTGACGGATGTGCCGGTACCAGTGGCCTACGGCTCTGCCTTCGAGGGTGAGGTTGTACGGCGCGCCGATATGCGAGTGGAATTCGGTGGCAAAAACTCGACAGCTTTCGAATATCTCTCGATGGCAAAGCTGGATGAGGTCACCGACGGCAAAGTTGAGATCGTTGGCCCTGGGCTTGACGATGTGCCTCCTGGTGGGTCAATTGATATGGGCGTGGTCGTCAAGGTGGCCGGACGTGAAATGCAGAAGGACTTTGAGCCGGTGCTCGAGCGTCAAATTCACGACTTCGTCAATGGCGCTTCCGGTATCCAACACATTGGTCAGCGCGACATTACCTGGATCCGCATTTCGAATGCGGCAGCCGAGAAGGGTTTCGACCTGGAGCACTTTGGCAAGATCCTGCACGCCCGCTTCCATGCTGATTTTGGCGCGATTGTGGATAAAGTTGAAGTAACGGTCTATACCGATCCCAAAGAACACGCCAAATGGCTGGCAGAGGCGCGCGAAGCCTACGACTTCCGTAATAAGCGCCTGGCGGACATGACCGATACTTCAGTCGATGAATTCTACTCCTGTACACTGTGTCAGTCCTTTGCGCCGGATCACGTATGTATCGTCAGCCCGGAACGTCTGGGCCTATGTGGTGCGTATAACTGGTTGGATTGCAAGGCTTCATTCAGCATCAACCCGACTGGCCCCAACCAGCCGATCCCCAAGAAGAAAACCATTAACGAAGAGGTCGGTTACTTCACGGGCACAAACGAATATGCCAAGGCTGGTTCGCACGGTGCCATCGATACGATATCTATGTACTCCATCATGGAAAACCCGATGACGGCCTGCGGCTGCTTCGAATGTATTGTCATGTTCATCCCTGAAGCGAATGGCGTGATGGTGGTTAGCCGCGAAGATACCGGCATGACCCCGGCCGGAATGAAGTTTAGCACGTTGGCCGGTATCGCCGGTGGCGGTTTGCAGACCCCTGGTGTGATGGGCGTCGGTAAGTTCTACCTGGTCAGCCCCAAGTTCATCTCGGCGGACGGCGGTTTCAAGCGCGTGGTCTGGATGAGCAAGAATCTCAAGGAGACCATGTCGATGGAATTCCAGGCTGTGGCCGAACGGGAGGGAATCCCTGACCTGATCGACCGCATTGCCGACAGCGAAACTGTGACCGACGTTGAGCAGTTGCTGGCCTGGGTGAAAGAAAAGCAACACCCGGTGCTCGATATGGAATCGATGCAGACCAAGGCTGCCGAAGCTGCCGCAGCCACGGCTGATGAAGACTCTGAGGCGGACGTAATCGCTCAGGCTGAAGCTGTCGTTGAGGCTGCAGCGCAAAAGCCTAAACAAGCGGAGCCGAAAGCAGAAGAACCTGCGCCTGAACCGGTAAAGCCGGAACCGCCAAAAGCGGAAGTCAAACCTGCTGCGGCAATGCCGCAAGCTCCGGTCGACGGCTCATCGGCAGAGCGCGCCGTGAATATCTTGCGTAAAGCTCTGGTTGCTGCGTTGGCTGAACTCGGCGGTGTGGATATGGAGCAACTCCAAATCCCGACCGAAAGTATGCCGGTTGTGCCTGCTGTGGTAGCTCCAGTCAAGGAATCCAGCGAGGGGCGACCTGCTCGCAGGGCTAAACCGAAATCTGATAAACCCTGGATGACAGCAGACACCAAGACCGAGGTGCCGAAAGATACTTGGGCTGGCTCTGTGCTGGAAGTAACCCTAGGCGCTACAGCGGCTGATGGAGGCACTCGCACCAATACCGTGAATGTAGGCGGACAAAAGACACTGCCACACCTGAACTTCGAAGCCGCGGCACCGAACAAAGCCGTGATCGGGATCGAAATCCTGGACAAACGCCCAGAGGATTGGTCTGAACTACTCCTGAAAGAATGGGGTGATGTACTCGACGATCCGGCGAAGTGGGCCAAGGCGGCCGAAGAAAAGGGCGCAGATGTCATTCAGTTGACGCTGAGCCTGACAGATGGCGATGGCAACCCGAATACCCCAGAAAACGCTGTCAAGGTTGTCAAATCTGTTCTTGACGCAACCGGTTTGCCATTGATCGTGTATGGCCCCGGCCAGGCTGACATGGATAACGAACTGCTCGTCCCGGTTGCTGAAGCTACCAAAGGTGAGCGACTTTTGTTGGGCATTTGCGAGGACAAGAACTACCGTACGATTGTGGCTTCGGCCATGGCAAACGGACACTTAGTGACTGCCCGGACAGCCATGGACGTCAACCTGGCGAAGCAGCTCAATATTCTGATTAGTGATATGGGGATGCCGTTAGATCGCATTGTGATGGACCCGACAGTCGGCGCGCTCGGATATGGTATCGAGTATGGTTACTCGGTGATGGAACGCCTGCGCATGGCCGCCCTGCAGGGCGACTCGACGACACAAATGCCGATGATTCTGTCGATTGGTTACGAGACCTGGAAGACCAAGGAATCGAAGGTCGGTGATGATGTGCCGGATGCCTGGGGCGATTGGGAAGAACGCGGCATCACCTGGGAAACTCTGACGACGACGGCATTGATCGAATCCGGTGGTGATATCGTGATCTTGCGCCACCCGGTGAGCGTGCAACGCGTCAAAGACGTAATTGACGACCTGGAATCGGCGTAGCGAGATTGGAGTGACAAAATGGCCCTAAGTGGTATTCAAATTTACAAAATGCTCCCGCAGACCAACTGCAAGGATTGTGGGTTCCCTACCTGCCTGGCTTTCGCGATGAAGTTGGCGGCGAAGCAGGTTGAGTTGGATGCGTGCCCGCATGTAAGCGAAGAGTCCCGGGCACAACTGGCAGAATCATCCCAGCCGCCCGTCCGGTTGATCAAGATGTCAGCCGATGGACATGAAATCCAGTCTGGCAACGAGATTGTGCTTTTCCGGCACGAGAAGACTTTCTATAATAAACCCGGCCTATTCGTGCGCGTGTATGATGACGAATCCGTTGAGGATATCAAGGCCAAGATCGAACCGGCAAATGCTTATAAGGTCAATTACGTTGGTATCGACCTGGAATTGGATGGCTTTGCTGTCGAAGCAGCACAAGGTAGTGCTGATGTCTTTGTGGCTGCGATCAAGGCTGTGCGAGAGGTTTCTGAGAAACCTCTGATTCTGGTTGGTAACGATCCTGATGTGCTTTCGGCGGGGCTGGGCAGCCTGGAGGGTGAGACCCCCTTGCTGTACGCGGCCACCCCGGATAATTGGGAGGCGATGGCTGGTCTGGCATCGAAGTACAATGTTCCGTTGGCGATCACTGCCGATACGCTGGATGACCTGGTTGATTTGAGCGAGAAAGTCCAGGGAAAGGGTATCAAGGACATCGTCCTCGACCCCGGTGGACGTAACCTGCGCGATGGATTGGAACAGAATACGATCCTGCGCCGTCTGGCGATCAAGAAGAACTTCCGCCTGGTTGGGTTCCCGATCATTGCCTTCCCCGGTGATGCGGGGAGCTATGCGAAGGAATCCGCACAAGCTGCGCAGGCAATTGCCAAATACGCCGGTTTCGTGGTATTGGATACTTTTACACCTGAATTGGTGTATGCCCTATTGGTTCTGCGCGAGAACATCTACACCGACCCGCAGAAACCAATCCAGGTACAGCCAGATGTGTATGCGATCAATGATCCTACACCTGACGACCCGGTGCTGGTAACAACGAACTTCAGCATCACGTATTTCAGTGTTGCCAATGAAGTCGAGGGCACGGGCTTGCCGGCCTGGTTGCTGGTCTGTGACGCAGAAGGTATGAGCGTACTCACTGCCTGGGCGGCTGGAAAGTTCGATGCCGAACGGATCGCCAAGGACGTCAAGCGTTTCAACCTGCCTGACAAGGTCAGCAATAAACGCATCGTGCTGCCAGGCCATGTTGCCGTGCTTTCTGGTGAGTTAGAAGAAGAACTCCCGGACTGGGAAGTGCGCGTTGGCCCGCGCGAGGCGATTGACCTACCGGCCTTCATGAAACAAGCGCTTTAGCGGTTTTCGCTGCTGCGCCTGAAAAGGCAATATGGCTGAACATAAAGTAACCTTCGACACCAGCCCCGAACCTGTATTCGTCCCGACCGGCACTTTATTGGTCGAGGCGGCAAAAGAGGCTGGTGTCGAAGTCATGCAACCATGCGGCGGACAAGGCCGTTGTGGCCGATGTGCTGTGCAGATCACGGAGGGCACGGCCCGGCGGCGTAGTTCGCTGCGTTTGTCCGAAGAAGACATTGCTGAAGGCTACGCCTTGGCGTGCCAGACGGTCATCGAGGGGGATGTCTCTGTTGTCGTCCCGCCGCAAGAAAAGATCCAACGGCGCCTGACGACCGACCGCACCGCGGCAGAAGTCCGCGTTCCAGATGGATATGTGCCCGAACAAGCCCAAACGATCAAGCGCTACAACCTGACGATTGAACCGCCGTCGATGGAAGACCAGACCGATGATTGGAGCCGTTTGCAGCGCGCCTTACGTCAGGAAACCAATTTGGAAGGTATCAAGGCTTCCCTTGGCTTGCTGCGCAAGATCGGGGCTGTACTGCGAGAAAGCGGTTGGCAGGTAACGGCTGTGCTGGAGACGCATATTTGGGATTGTCCAGAATGCGAGGCGCGCCTGATCGACTTGTTGCCAGGAAATACCGCCGCGGAGGAGCCCCTTTGGGGCGCGGCGGTGGACATTGGCACGACCACCGTGTCATTATGGCTGGTTAACTTACTGACTGGAGAAGTAGCGGCTCAGGTGGCTGAGTACAACGGGCAGATCGCGCGCGGTGAAGACGTGATCTCGCGCATCGTGTACGCCGGTAAGGGGACGGGCGGCCAGGAATTGAGCCAACTTGTAATTGGTACGATCGATGAACTGCTCGAACGCGCTTGCAAGCGCGCCCAGGCCGATCAGGAAAAAATCGTCAAGATGACGATTACTGGCAACTCGACGATGATCCACCTGCTGCTGGATATTCCGGCAGTCAGCATTCGGCTTGATCCATTTGTAACCGGCATCAATCTGATTCCATCGCTGATGGCGGGTGAGATTGACATCAAAATCCACCCAGAGGCCAGCGTCGACTGTCTGCCCGGCGTGGCGAGCTACGTGGGAGCGGATATTACTGCGGGTGTGCTATCGTCTGGGATGGATGATACCGAAAAGACCACACTTTTCATGGACGTGGGCACCAATGGCGAGATTGTGCTGGGTTCCCGCGAGTGGTTGGTAACTTGCGCGGCATCTGCCGGACCGGCTTTTGAGGGCGCGGGTGTCAAAGATGGTATGCGCGCCACTAAAGGGGCGATTGAAGAAGTCTGGGTGAATGCTGAAGATTACGAGCCATCCTATCGCGTGATCGGCAATGTGAAGCCCCAGGGACTGTGCGGCAGTGCTCTGATCAGCTTGATCGCGGAAATGTTCCTTACCGGCGTGCTGGACAAGGCCGGAAACGTGCAGGTGGAATTGGATACGCCACGCACGCGCCAGGGTGAGCATGGCGGTGAATACGTGATTGCCTGGGCGGATGAGACCGCCCACGGTGAAGATATTGTGATCACACACGTTGACATCGATAATCTTCTGCGTGCCAAAGCGGCGATCTACGCCGGGTACACAATCCTGGCTGATAGTGTGGGCGTCCCTCTGGAAATGGTCGAGCAGGTGCTGATTGGTGGTTCGTTTGGTAAATACATCAACGTAGAGAAAGCCGTGCAGATTGGTTTGCTGCCGGACATGCCCTGGGAGAATTTCCATTTCCTGGGAAATACATCTGTGCAGGGTTCCTATCTGGCTTTGATCGATTATCAGCGGCGCGAACGCATTCGGGGCATTGCTTCGCGGATGACCTATATTGAACTGTCGGCGGATAATTCATTCTATGATGCATTTATGTCAGCTTTGTTTTTACCGCACACGGATATGAACCGTTTCCCGACCGTGGCGAAAATGATGGAATCTGTAAAATAATTGGAAAATGTGCACTAGTAAGCAAAATAAGGAGTAAACCTATGTACATAATTGGCGAGAACATCCATATTATTTCTCAAAAAGTGAAGAATGCGCTGGCGGAGCGCGATGCCGAATTCTTCCAGGAAATGGCTGTGAAACAGGTTGAGGGCGGCGCGTCTGCCGTAGATATCAACCTGGGGCCACGCAAGAAGGATTACGATGAAGTCATCCCCTGGGTAACCAAGGCGGTTGAGGCGGTGGTCGATGTACCGTTGGTATTTGATAGCACCAACGTGAACGCTATTGAGGCTGGATTAAAAACGGTCACTAAGGCGCAACCGATCATCAATTCCACGTCTGCCGAGGCGGAACGCCTGGAGAAAGTGCCGCTGTTGGCGAAGAAGTACAACACCAAGCTGATCGCGCTGACGATGACGAAAAGTGGCATCCCGGTTGGCGCAGACGAGCGCGTGGGTATTGCGTTGGAGTCGTTGATTCCGCGCATGCTAGAAATTGATTTTCCAATCGAAGACTTGATCATCGACCCGCTCGTATTGACTGTCTCCGGCTGCCAGGAGTATTGCCCAGAATTGCTCGAGGCTGTGCGCACCTTACAGTTCGCCTGGGACCCGCCGCCCACGATTTCTGTGGGCCTGTCCAATGTTTCCAATGCCGTGCCCAACGAAAACCGGCATCTGATCAACCAGGTATACTGCGCCATGTTGATGGGCGTCGGGCTGCAAATGATGATCGCCGATCCGCTTGACCAGGAACTGTGGAAAGTGATCCACACGATCGAGAATCGCGATGAGAGTACACCTGTCGGTAAGTTGTATCTCAAGATCGCCGATCGGATTGCGAATATGGAGGAGCCACAGCTCGAAGACGTTGACATGAGCGATCCCGAGCAGGTGGAGATTTGGAAGACAGTTCAAATTCTGCTCAACAAAGTGATCTACGCGGACTCATATCTGGAGCAGTAGTAATAAACAAAAGATTGAAAACTTCGATTGAACTAAATCGAAGTTTTTTCTAGAGTAGAAGGAAAGTGCTACCTAATATTCACTTCTCTACAGGAGAATAAATCCATGGCTTACGAGAAAGCCGTTGATATTGATGCGTTATTAGCAAAGGCAAAGAAACCGGCTGCAGACGCGATGAAACTGCATCCCTTCTATAAGGGCAAGATTGAAACTGTTCTGAAGTGTGCGGTGCGTGATTTCAGCGATTTCGCGCTTTGGTACACACCAGGCGTGGCGGCACCTTGCCGGGCAATTGCCGAAGACCCCGAACTGGTATACGAATATACCAATAAGTGGAATACTGTCGCGGTGGTTAGCGACGGGACGCGCGTGCTGGGGTTGGGTGATATTGGTCCAAAAGCTGGCCTTCCGGTGATGGAAGGGAAAGCTTTGCTGTTCAAATACCTGGGGGGTGTCGATAGTTTCCCAATTATGTTGGATACCAAGGATCCCGGCAAGATCATCGATACCGTGCTGATGATGCAGCCAGGGTTGGGTGGGGTGAATTTGGAAGATATCTCCCAACCAAAGTGTTTCCGCATCCTGGATACACTGCGCGAGAAAGCCGATATCCCGATCTGGCACGATGACCAACAGGGCACGGCTACGGTTACACTGGCCGGTTTGATGAACGCCCTGAAAGTTGTTGGCAAGCAGAAAGGAGATGTGCGCATTGGCTTTATCGGCTGTGGAGCCGCCAATGTAGCGGTTGCAAGGTTGGCTTTTGCCTGGGGCATTGATCCGGCTAAATGCGTGATGGTCGATGTCGATGGCATCTTGGGAAAATTCCGGCGCGATTATGAACTGCGCAAAGATGAATTTACGGCGCAGTGGCGCTTGTGCCAGATCACCAATGAGGAAGGCCGCCAGGGTCATATTCCCGATGCGATGAAAGAGATGGATGCCATCATTTGCTACTCCAAGCCGGGGCCGGATACGGTCAAGCCGGAATGGATCAAGACCATGGCTCCCGATCCAATCGTGTTTGCGGCTGCCAATCCTATCCCGGAGATCTGGCCGTGGGACGCCAAGGAAGCTGGAGCGGCGATTATAGCGACCGGACGCTCGGACTTCCCCAATCAGGTCAACAACTCACTGGGATTCCCGGGAATCTTCCGCGGCACGTTGGACGTGCGTGCCCATACAATTACCGATGAGATGTGCTTTGCGGCCGCCGAGGCGCTGGCAAACCAGATCGGCGACCGGTTGGATGCGGAACATATTCTGCCGACCATGCGCGATTTGGAAATTTATGCGCTTGAGGCTGCGGCTGTGGGTATGAAGGCCCAGGAACAGGGGTTGGCCCGGCTGGAAAAGAGTTATGAAGAACTCTATGCGCACGCCATGTCCGTTATCCGGCGCGCCCAGGCAATTACAAGCATGATGATGGAAAAGGGCTTCATCGCCGAGCCTGAAAGTGATTGAGCATGGGGATGGCGACATGAGGTGAATGATGAATAAATCTATATTATGTGACTTGATCGTGGTAGGGGGCGGCCCGGCGGGACTGACGGCAACCATGTATGCCATTCGTAAGAAATTAAATGTACTGATGGTTTCCAAGGACCTGGGCGGTAAGACCAGTTACCGGCTGGCGCTCCCGTGGGTGAAGGATTACCACGTGATTCGCGGTTTGGATGTGGTCAACAGCTTCAAAAGTGAGTTGGAATATTTGAATTTTGCCCGGCACATGGAAGCCGTTGATCGTGTCGAAAAGCGAGAAGATCATTTTGTGGTGCGGACGCGCGGCGGAGCGGAATTAAAAACCAAGGCGGTGTTGATCGCTTCGGGCGCGAAGCAAAAGCTACTGGATGTGCCCGGCGAGAAGAAGTTTATCATGCGCGGCTTATGCTATTCGGCGGTTAGTTATGCTCCATTGTTCATTGACCGCACAACGGTTGTGGTTGGGGACTGCAAACTGGCACTGCGCGCGGCGGCTGAACTCGCCGTTGTGGCAAAAATGGTGCACCTGGTCGGTGTTTGCGGAGGCATGCTGGAGACAGACCTTGGCCGATTTCTAAATGGTCGGGAGAATGTCGAGATTTATAACGACTATAAGGTCGTTGAAGTGCTTGGTGAGGATTTTGCAGAACAGATCGTTGTGGAAAGCCCCGCTGGCAAAAAGGTTAAAATCGAGTCCGATAGCATATTCGTGGAATTAGGGCTTACCCCCAATGCACAGATGGTGGCAGGGCTGGTTGATATGGACGAGCAGGACAGAATCGTTGTCGATGGACTGAACTGCACCAGCATGCCGGGTATCTTTGCCGCAGGTGACGTGACCAATACTTATGGTGAACAGGTATTGATCGCGGTAGGTGAGGGTGCGAAAGCCGCCTTGAGTGCTTATGAATACCTGCTGCCGAGTTTATAAGGACAATTATCCTTGCAGTTAAGTGACATATATCACTTGATTAGTCCGGTTAAACGTATAAAAATAGGCATCAGCAGCAAAACCTAATATACGTACATCAAAATAATATCTAGGATAACGTGGAAGAAATCCTAAAGGGAGTACATCATGCCAATTTTCACCCCAGGAAGAAGGTGGCAGCCTCCATTTTCTCCGTTCAAGAAAGAACCACTTGGAACACGTGTTTTGATTGGTGTAGAGAAGATGGTCAAAGGGCCGATGTTTGGCTGCCGGATGTGCGGCAACTGTATGCTGCAGGAAACCGCTTTTATTTGTCCAATGGAGTGTCCAAAAGGCGCCCGAAACGGCCCGTGTGGTGGTTCGACAGTTGAACACTGCTACGTAGATGAAACGCGTCCATGCATCTGGTACAAGATCTATGACCGATCATTCGCAATGGGGCGCGAGGAAAAACTCCTGGAAGTTCTGCCACCTTTGGATTGGGATAAAGTGGGTTCTGAAACCTGGGGGGATGTGGTTGTCCAGATAAAAGAGGTAGGTTTCAAGAACTTTGCTTCCGGCATGCTAACGCGTGATCCAGTTAAACGCACGGCAACCTGGGATGCGGTTTTTCGGCCGGTACGCCAGCCGGATTGGTGGCAAGGTGATTCTGAATACCATCCCCCAGCGTACGAAGAACCTATGTCGGAGTTGGAACGCCGCTTGAAAGCTGGTGAATTTGTGGTTACCGGTGAGGTTGCACCGCCGATGAGTACGGCAACGGGCAAATTGAAGCGCAACATTGAGATGATCAAGCCCTATGTCGCCGCGGTGAACTTCACGGATTGCCCATCGGCTACACCGCGTATGTCGAGTCTGGCGTGCAGCAAGATCTCTAATGATATGGACGCCGAGCCGGTTTTGCAGATTGCAGCCCGCGACCGAACGCGCACTGGATTGCAAGCCGAAGTGATCGGTGCCAGTGCGATGGGTATTCGAAACGTGCTGTGTCTGTCTGGCGATAATGCTCGCATGGGACCTGGACCAATGGGCCGTTCTGATATCCTGGATATCGATTCGATCCAGATGCTGTGGATCTTGCGCCGAATGCGCGATGAAGGTAAATATCTCGACGGACGTTCGATCAAGTTCACCCCGCAGCTTTTCCTGGGTGCGGCAGCTTCTCCATTTGCCAGTGAGCCGCGTTTCCAGGCTTTGCGCGAACACAAGAAAATCAATGCCGGGGCACAGTTCTTCCAGACCAACCTGGTTTATGATCCGGATGGTTTGGAGGTGTGGTTGAATGAATTGGCAAAGCGCAATGTCCTGGACAAGGTCTACATCTTGATTGGGGTTACGCCGCTGAAGACCCTGGCAATGGCGCAGTACATGCACAACGACGTTCCCGGTGTTACGATTCCGGATAAGTTGATGAAACGCATGGAGAACGCCAGTGACCAACAAGAAGAAGGTGTGCAGATTGCTCTCGAATTAATTGAGGCGATTAAAGGCAAGGAAGGCGTGAATGGCATCCACTTGATGGCGGTTGGCTGGGAAGAGATCACCCCGCGCATCGTCACGGAAGCTGGATTACTGCCACCCGATTTTGTTGCTCCTGTTGCTCCTGTAGAAACGGAAGAAGCACAAACAGTAGCCTGAAAATCAAAAACAGCGTTTATATCTCAATGAACCTGCAGTAAAATAAGGACGAGAGCAAGTTGTGCTTATTTGATCGGCAGGTTCATTGATTTATCGGAAAATAGGATGAGTGCTAGAAAATTGGTTGCCGCGCGACCTGACGGAAATCACCTCGAACGCCGTTTTGAGGAGATTCGAACCAGTCTTGCCAGTGAAGATCCCTATGTACTGGCGTTTCGTACCGGAAGCAAATTCAAACCGATCAACGAGGAAGACAACGCCGGTGTGTTCCGGCTGGCCTATTGGGGAAAAGAGATCGAAGTCCAGTTTCCTGCTTTTGACGTGCTTGATGTTGCCGATGGAAAGCTGCTCAATGCGTTTGAGCAAACTCTGATCGCTTATTATTTCCAAGACTCGGATGGTATGGCGTTGACGGGAAAATGGATTGCCTTCTCAGAACTGCCGGATGGTATGTTCTACAAGACTGCATTCCAGGGTTACACGGGCAAGGAAATTCTGAAAACCTTTGGGGAGGATGCGGAAGCATTCGAGCGAGCTGCGCTTGCGCTGAATGGCAAACCGGTCGATATTGGTGACAAGGCGTTTTCATATCAGATGTTGCCAATGTTCCGCTTGGCGGTCGTATGCTGGTTCGGGGATGATGAATTTCCGCCTTCCTATCGCGTTCTTTTTGACGAATCTGCCGGACATCATCTCTCGGCGGATGGTTGTGCGATCGTTGGCAGCATGCTGGCGAAGCGTCTGATCAAAGTAAAAGGTTAAGTGAGGTCATAAAATGAAATTGGCGATTACTGGTAAAGGTGGAGTTGGAAAAACGACATTGTCAGCATTGCTGGCACAGGTTTATGCCGATGCTGGCCGGGATGTGTTAGCGGTTGACGCTGATCCATCGCCGTGCCTGGCCGGGGCGCTGGGCTTTCCCGATGAATTGCAAGCTAAACTGGCTCCGATTGCGGAGATGGATGCGCTGATCGAAGAACGTACCGGGGCTAAGCCCGGCACGGTGGGTGGCTTCTTTACGATCAACCCGCGCGTCGATGATATTCCAGAGCGTTTCAGTGTCGATTACCGCGGTGTGCGTCTGTTAGAAATGGGCTCGGTCGATCTGGGTGGTTCGGGCTGCATCTGCCCGGAGAGCGCCATGCTGAAGACGTTGTTCACGCACTTGCTTTTTCGGGATGATGATGTGTTGATTCTGGATATGTACGCCGGTGTCGAGCATTTGGGGCGGGCGACAGTAGATTTTGTGGATGCGATGATTATTGTGGTTGAGCCGACTCGGCGCAGTCTGGGAACAGCTCGGCAGATCAAGAAGCTGGCCGAAGATATTGGCCTGAATCAGCTTGCGCTGGTTGGCAATAAAACCAGGGATGATGAAGATGTCGCCTTCCTAGAAGAAAATACACCTGATATTCCTTTGTTGGGGGTGCTGCCGGCTGACCTGCGTGTGCAGGAAGCTGACCGCAAGGGCATCCCGGTGTATGATCATGTACCGGTACTGCATACCGCAGCACAACAAATTGCTGAAAAACTAGAAGAAACGATCAAGTCTGTATAGGTATTGGAGAATAGAGATGACAACGACAATTGCTTTGGCCGGTAAGGGGGGCGTGGGGAAAACCACGATTGCCGGGATGGTAATCAAATATTTGGAAAACAGCCAGTCTGGTTCGATCTTGGCGATTGATGCCGACCCCAGCGCAAACCTAAACATGGTGCTGGGGCTGGATCTGGAATGGACGGTGGGTGATATCCGTGAGGATATGCTTAACCAAGTAAAGCAATCACTGGGAGCCGGTGGTGCAGCGATGGGCACCGTTGCCGGGGGAATGTCCAAGCGGGATTACCTGGATTACGAAGTGCAATCGGCAGTTTCTGAAGGGCTGCGCTGTGACCTGATCGCGATGGGGCGTGGGGAAGGCCCGGGCTGTTACTGTGCCGTCAACCACAATCTGCGCGAAGTCATTGACGGTATCAGCAAAAGCTACCGTTACGTCATAATTGATAACGAAGCAGGCATGGAGCACCTCAGCCGCCGCACAACGCGTGATGTTGACCATTTATTGGTGGTCAGTGATCCCACCCAACGCGGTATCGTAGCTGCCGAGCGCATCGCTGGACTGCGCAATGAGCTGGAGATCAATGTTGAAAACGCATACTTGATTCTAAATCGCCTGACCGGAGAGATGCCTGCGCCGCTCAAGGAACGCATTGAGAAACTGGATATCCCTTTACTAGGTGTTGTGCCTTCGGACGAGCAGATGCCTGAATTTGAATTTGCTGGCCGTCCGCTGGTGGAAATGGGGGAGGATGCAGCAATTTATCAGGCGGTCAAAGCAATGATGGAACAAATCCTGGTGTAAAGCAAAGAGCGGGCTTTAAAGCCCGCTCTTTTTATAGCTGTTCTCGGAGTCTTGTTTTTAGCTCTGGCAGGATTTCGAATACCCTGTTAACAATGGCCTCGTTGGTCGGCCCCAGTCCGCAACTGGTTGTGATCAGGCTGCGGTTCTTGAGCAGGTCTAAGGTTATCTCAGTCTCTTTTGCCTGGGCTTTTTGCGAGATCAGTTTCAGACCCTTGATGAGTTTTTTGGATAAATCGTCAGGGGTATTTTCGTAAACATGCTCACTACTGGGAATGATGCCCCAAGCCAAAACACCGCCGCGATCCAGGAATGCCTTTAATTTCTGTGGGTATAGTGCCAGGTTATCCAGGTATCCGTATGCGTCCAGGTTGAGGATATCGACACAAGTATCCAGTAAGACGGACCAATCGGTATTGGCGCAACAATGTACGCCTGCCAGCCCACCTTCCTGGTGAATGGCATCGAAAACTTCATCGAGCATAGTGATGACCTGCTCCCTTGAGAGGCTGATGAAGGCGGAACCATAGGATGCCATGTAGGGTTCGTCGACAAAGATGATTGTGTTCGGTCGCACTGCACTCAATTGCTTGATCTGCCAGCGAGCGTTCATGGCGGCATTCTTCACGATGATGTCGGCCAGCAGTTCGTGGTAGAGGATCGAGCGCAAGTTCTGATCGGTGACGGTTAAACCCAGACTGATTGGGCCGGTTACCTGGCCTTTGATCCACTCGCCCGGATATGATTTTACAGTCTCAAGTGTGGCAAAGAAACCTTCGGCATATTTTGGGGAAAAGCCAAATGTATCTGCATCATCAGCAAGATATTTCTCGTAAAAGCTTTCTAGATCTTGGCTAAGATCGCCTTCCGTATCGACGTAAATTTTTTCATCGGCGGCGTTGACAACCACGCGCGGTAAGCTGCGGGAATACTGTACATACATGCTTTCTCGAAAATCCCGCTTGGGGAGTTGTGGCCAGATGGGGATGTCGGCGGCTTCGATAATTTGCTTGTATAGGCTATCTGGTGAAGTGTGGGGGAAGCTGCCCACCAAAGTTGTCCAGAAATAGGGTTGAAAATCTTTCATGTTATGTCATCCTCCGTTGGGCATACTGCTATGGCGCATATTATAAACATAAATCCATATATTGGTATCGTGTCGATGCATTCCATGCGGGAAATACCAAGTATGTGCATATGTGTACAAGCGGAATATATGGCTTATCTTGCCACTAATAAGATATATACTCCTGTATATAGGGGGCATTTCGATTTTAGGAAGGTCTATACAATTTTTGATTCATGACATATGTCACTTTCGACAGATGTCACCTGTCCCTGATAGTTTGTTTTAGGGAAGATTATCATAATATCGGCAGCAGGTTATTCAAAAGAATTGGTTATCATAAATAATAAGCTAACAAAATAGATGCGCAATCCGTTCACCCAAGCTATTCAGTTTAGGCTAAAAGGAATGAGTGCCTAAAAGGGCAGTTTTGTATTGTTAACTTTTACGTTTGGGACTATTCATAAGGAGGTTCAAATTGGCTGTACAAACGGTAACTGATGATGTTGCCCAAAAGTCACGCGCTCCTGATGGTAAGCGTTTCCTAGAGCAGGTGATTGAGGCAACACCAGGAGAGTCTCGCCTTGAAATGTGCATCCAGTGCGGCACATGTGGAGGATCATGCCCTTCTGGAGCAGACATGGAGCACACACCCCGGCAAATTTTCGCCATGATTGACGCGGGGATGAAGAAAGAAGTGCTTACCAGTAACACCTTCTGGTATTGCGTTGCTTGTTATTATTGTATGACGCGTTGCCCGCAAGAGGTACATATTACCGATATTATGTACACACTAAAGCGCCTGGCAATAAACGAGGGATACTATAAAGAATCGTCCGCATCTTCGGCCCGTGATTTTTCTGGAATGTTCATTGATTTCGTGAAAAATAACGGGCGAAGTTTTGAATTGGGACTAGGGACGCGTTTCTACTTGAAACATCATCCTTTGGATATGCCTAAAATGGCGACTGGATTTGGGCTTGGTATGCTGCGTAAGGGGCGAATGGATATCTTGCCGACCAAGATCAAAGGCATCGATCAACTCAAAGCCATTCTCGCAAAAGCGGAAGAGATCGGAGGCTAGGGATGAAATATACATATTACCCTGGATGCTCGATGGAGCGCAGTGCGGCTTCCTATCATAAATCTTTGATGGCGGTTGCGCCTAAGTTGGGGTTGGAATTCGCTGAAGTTGATGATTGGAACTGTTGCGGTGCAACGGAGTATATGTCAATCAACAAAATGGGGGCCAGTGCATTGATTGCCCGAAATCTTGCGCTTGCCGCTCAAGAAAAGTTAAATGGTACTCTGGTTGCTCCCTGCAGCGCTTGCTTCCTTAATCTCAGCAAAACTGACCATTATATGGCCGAATCGAAAGAGTTGACCGGTCAGGTCAATGAAGCGCTTGCCGCCGGTGGGCTTTCATATCAGCCTGGTAGTGTAAAAACCCGGCATTTGCTGCCCATCATTACCCAGGATGTAGGGTTTGATGCGATTGCTGAGCAGGTTTCCAAGCCGTTGTATAACCTACGGGTTGCACCTTATTATGGTTGCTTGATCGTGCGCCCGGACTATCCCGGCGATTTCGACAGCACAGAATATCCAATGGATATGGACGATTTGATGACCACACTTGGCGCGGAAGTTGTCGATTTCCCGCTGAAGACACAGTGCTGTGGCGGCCACATGACCCAGATCAGTGAGCCGACAGCCCTGGAATTGATCCGGCGGCTGCTCAAAAACGCCAGCGACTACGAGGCGGATGTGATCGTAACACTGTGCCCGATGTGCCAATTGAACTTGGATGCCTTCCAGGATGGGGTCAATCGCCACTTTGGGACCGATTACCATATCCCGATCTTATATTTTACGCAGTTGATGGGATTGGCGTTCGGTGTCGATCAAGGCGAGTTGGGCTTTGGCTCCGAGTTCATTGATGCTCGACCGGCATTGGAGAAAATCACTACGGAACCTCCTGCGAAACCTAAACGCGCCAGACGCGCCAAAGAAGCGCTCCCGATGCCGGGGGAGGGATAAACCATGACTGAGAAAATTGGTGTTTACGTATGCCACTGCGGCAGCAATATTGCTGGCGTGGTTGATGTAGAAGATGTATCCAGGTGGGCGGGTGAGGAACTGGCCGATAGGGGAGTGGTCGTTGCCCGGGATTACAAATTTATGTGCTCCAGCCTGGGGCAGGAATTGATCCAAAAGGATATCAAGGATTTGGGATTAACACGTGTAGTTGTGGCGGCTTGTTCGCCGCATTTGCATGAAGAAACCTTCCGTACAGCCTGCGAAAATGGCGGCTTGAATCGTTATCTGTGTGAACTGGTTTCCATCCGCGAGCAGGTTTCCTGGGTGCATACTGATAAGGAAGCAGCTACCGAGAAATCCAAATCGGTGGTTTCTGGTGGTGTAGAGCGTGTAGCTTTACACGAACCGCTGGAAGCCTTGCACGTGCCCGTAAACCCGACAACAATGGTTGTGGGCGGCGGGATTGCAGGCATTCAAGCCGCCTTGGAGATCGCCGATAGTGGTTTCCCGGTGGTCTTGGTAGAGCGCGAACCTTCGATCGGCGGCCATATGGCCCAGTTCGATAAGACCTTCCCGACCATGGACTGCTCCGCCTGCATTCTGACCCCGAAGATGGCTTCTGTGGGGATGCATCCGAATATCGAATTGTATACCTGGAGCGAAGTTGAGCAGGTCGATGGCTACGTGGGCAACTTCACGGCAACTATTCGCAAGAAGGCGCGCTACGTTGATACCGATGCCTGCACTGGCTGCGGCATTTGCGAGGAGAAGTGTCCAAAGAAAGTGATCGATGACGTCTTTGAAGCTGGCCTGGGTTATCGGAAAGCAGTTTACACGCCGTTCCCGCAGGCTGTCCCGAAATACCCGGTCATCGATACTGAAAACTGCACCTACTTCCAGACCGGAAAGTGCAAGGCTTGCCAGATCTTCTGCCCAACCGAAGCAATCAACTTTGAGCAGCAAGATGAGATCGTTACGGTAGATGTTGGCAATATCATTCTGGCGACCGGCTTCGATCTGTTCGATGCCAAGCGTATCCCACAATATGGCTACGGCCGTTTGGCAAATGTGTTCACCAGCCTGGAATTTGAGCGTATGTGCAATGCAGCCGGCCCAACCAATGGCCAGGTGTTCATGCGCGATGGCGTCACCAAGCCGGAATCGGTAGCGATTATTCACTGCGTGGGCAGCCGAGATCGGAACTACAACAATTACTGTTCGGTGATCTGCTGTATGTCCAGCTTGAAGTTTGCTCACCTGGTGAAAGAGCGCACGGGCGCGGATGTCTATAACTTCTATATCGATATGCGCACGGCATTCAAGGACTATGATGAATTCTATCTAAAGATACTTGAAGAGGGTGTGAGCTTCATTCGTGGCAAAGTAGCAGAAGTTACCGATGCTGCCAGGATGCCAGGCGAAGAGGGCAAGCTCATCGTTCAGGCTGAGGATACCTTGATCGGCAAGCAACGGCGGATCCCGGTGGATATGGTATTGCTGGCAGCGGGGTTGGAGCCACGCCATGACTCGGCGGAGGTTGCTCATAAGTTTGGGATTTCGTGCAGTCATCAGGGCTGGTTCATTGAGAAGCACCCCAAACTTGACCCGGTGGCTACAATGACTGAAGGTATCTTCATCGCTGGTGTTGCGCAAGGACCAAAGGATATCCCGGCCAGTGTGGCGCAAGGCGCTGCGGCTGCTGCCCGTGTCTTGGGACGCATCCAGCAGGGCGAGATTGCACTTGAACCGGTGCGGGCCAGCGTGATCGAAGAACTGTGTTCCGGCTGCCGAATTTGCAATACGATGTGCCCGTTCAATGCGATCATCTTCCATGAAGATCGCAAAGTATCCGAGATCAATCCGGCGCTGTGCCAGGGCTGTGGAACCTGTGTGGCTGCCTGTCCATCGGCTGCAATCACCGGGACTCAGTTTAGTAACGAGCAGGTGTTGGCACAGCTTGAAGGTTTATTGATGCTCAATACAAATGGTCATCGGGTTGTGGCAGTGACGCCCGAAGCTGAGCCGGTGTAAAGGGAGACTGACTATGAGTGAACATTTTGAGCCGTTGGTAATTGGTTTTACTTGTAACTGGTGCAGCTATCGGGCTGCCGACCTGGCGGGAATCTCGCGTGAGAAATACCCGCCCAATATCCGTCTAATCCGCTTGATGTGTTCGGGCCGCTTGCAGCCAGATTTCGTACTCAAGGCATTCGAAGGAGGCGCCGACGCAGTTATGGTGACTGGTTGCCATCCGGGCGAGTGCCACTATCTGGAGCAGAATTACAAGGCCATGCGCCGGTTCATGCTCTTGAAGCGTGTGCTGGTTCAAATGGGGATCGAACCGGATCGCTTCAAGCTGATATGGGCCAGTGCGGCCGAAGGCGTCCGCCTGGCGCATGAAATCAATAAAATCGTTGAAGAAGTCAGGGAACTTGGCCCGCTGGACTGGCCGGGTATGTTGGATGTTGACCACGATGAATTCGCCTTAGCCCCACACCATGAAACAGAGGAGGTGCCCGCATGAGTGAGAAACCGAAATTTGGGATGTATTGGGCCGCCTCTTGTGGCGGATGTGAAATCGCTACTCTAAACATCCATGACAAGCTTCTGGTCGTAGATGAGGTATTCGACGTTGCTTTCTGGCCGGTGGCGGCGGATTTCAAGTATGAACATGTCCGCAACTACCCTGATGGGTATATCGATGTATGCTTGTTCAATGGTGCTATTCGCTCTTCAGAGAATGAAGAGGTTGCGAAATTGCTGCGGCAGAAATCGAAATTCCTGGTCGCGTTTGGCTCCTGCGCTTATGAGGGTTGTATCCCGGCGCTATCGAACCTGACTAGCAAAGAAGCAACCCTAAAAACAGTTTTCTTGGAAAACGAGACTTTGGATAATCCTGATGGAATTGTGCCGCAACCGGTAACTGTGGTCGAAGAAGGTGAGTTGTACATTCCCTATATGTACAACACGGTTAAGTCTCTCGATCAGGTCGTCGATGTTGATTACACCATCCCAGGCTGCCCGCCAGAACCACATCAAATCTGGGCTGTCCTGGAAGTTGTAGTTGGCGCGCTGACGCAAGGAGCGGCTTTGCCACCCAAGGGATCGATTGTTGGCGCAGGTGAAGTTGCGCTTTGTGAAGAATGCCCGATGGAGAAAGGCACCAAGACAATCGAGCGTTTCTATCGTCCTTACGAGATCACCCCGGAACCGGGTGTGTGTTTGCTCGAACAAGGATTGGTATGCCTTGGACCGGCAACGCGTAGCGGCTGTGGGGCGCGCTGCCCGCAAGTGGGGATGGGATGTCGCGGTTGCTACGGTGGTTTAGGTGCCGTGGAAGATCAGGGGGCGCGCATGCTGGCGGCAGTAGCTTCGGTGATCGAAGCTTCTGGCGTGCCTGGCGAAGACGAGGCCGCGATCGAGAAGCGCATCAACGATGCCCTGGATACTATTCCAGACCCGGTGGGTACTTTCTATCGGTTTAGCATGGCGCATTCGATCCTGCACCGCGCCAAGACCAACGGGCACAATGGAAAAGGAGATGCATAATGGAACGCATCACAATTGACCCCATCACCAGGCTGGAAGGCCACGGGAAAATTGAGATTTTCCTGAATGAAGAAGGTGACGTTGCTAACACCTATTTCCAGATCCCGGAATTGCGTGGTTTCGAGCAGTTCTGTGTCGGCCGTCCGGCTGAAGAGATGCCGCGAATCACAAACCGGATTTGCGGTGTTTGCCCAGAAGCGCACCATATGGCCGCGTCCAAGGCGCTGGATGCCCTTTTCCATGTAGAACCTACCCCCGCAGCAAAGAAAGTCCGGGAAATGTTCTATTCCGCTTTCTATGTGACCGACCACACCACGCACTTCTACGCGCTGGGTGGACCGGACTTTGTAATGGGGCCGGAATCGCCTGCAGCCGAACGTAATATCCTGGGCGTGATCCATAAAGTTGGTTTGGAGATTGGTGGACAGGTGATTGCCTGCCGCCAACGTAACCATCACGTCATCCAGGAAGTGGGCGGTCGCGGTGTGCATCCGGTGGCTGGTTTGCCCGGCGGCTGGAGTAAGGCGATCTCCAAGGAGATGCAGGAAGAGTTCAAAGAGATCGCGAAGCAGAACGTTGAATTCGCCTTGTTCAGCTTGCAACTCTTCAACGATGTTGTGCTTGGGAATTCGGCCTATGTCGATATGATCTTGTCTGATCCTTATACCCAACAGATTTACTACATGGGGACGGTGGACGAGAACAATCTCACCAATTTCTACGATGGTATGATCCGGGTTGTAGCTCCCGATGGAGAAGAATTTGTCAAGTATCCCGCCAAGGATTATGCCAAGCATATCGCCGAACGCGTGGAACCGTGGTCGTACCTGAAATTCCCGTATCTCAAGAATGTTGGCTGGAAAGGCTTTGTGGATGGTAAGGATAGTGGCATGTATGCTGCTACGCCGCTCTCACGCCTGAACGCGGCCGATGGCATGGCGACCCCCAAAGCCCAGGAAGCTTACGAGAAGTTCTATGAGACGCTGGGAAGCAAGAAGGTTAATGGACGCTATCAACCGGTGCACCACACCTTAGCGGCGCACTGGGCACGCCTGGTTGAACTTCTGTATGCTGCTGAGCGCATGGAAGAATTGATCAATGATCCAGAAATTATTGATCCAAACACCAGAGCGCCTGTTACGGAAGTGCCTACAGAGGGTGTAGGTTCGGTAGAGGCTCCGCGTGGCACACTAACACATCACTACTGGACAGACGAGAACGGCATTTTGACTAAAGTCAATTTGATCGTTGGCACCACCAATAACAATGCGCCCATCACGCTGTCGATCAAAAAGGCTGCGCAAGCGCTGATCACGAAAGGGACTGTGGTGACGGATGGGCTGCTCAATAAAGTTGAGATGGCCTTCCGCTCCTATGATCCTTGTTTTGGCTGCGCAACCCACTCGCTGCCCGGACAAATGCCGCTTGAGGTAAAGATCCGTGATGCTGATGGCGAAGTTGTTGAAGTGCTCCAGCAGTATTGCTAAAGCATAAAATAATCCCCACTCAGAAATCTACTGGGTGGGGATTATTAGGTGAACCTAATAATGGTTGATGAGAAAATGTTGGTCATTGGTCTGGGGAACCCCATCCTGGGGGATGATAGGGTGGGGTGGGTGGTTGTAGAAAATGTTCAGGAGCGTTTGGGCAAGAATGGTGTGGATTATGCTTTCTTGTCAGTTGGTGGAATCCGGTTGATGGAGCATATGGCAGGTTATGACCGCGTGATTATTGTGGACGCGATCATAACCGAAGGTGGAAAGCCCGGTGAAATCCATAGTTTCCCATTGGCTGAATTACCTGATCCAACTGGTGGGCATACTACATCTGTACACGATACTTCACTGATGACCGCGCTAGAAATGGGCAGAATGATGGATGTGTATATTCCTGAGGATGTACACGTGATTGGCATCGAGGCACATCGAGTGTATGACTTCGCGGAAGAACTGACGCCGGATGTGGCAAGCGCAGTAAACGAAGCTGTAGACAAAGTATGCGCGTTGATCAAATAAATGACTTCACAGATGAAATAACTTCAAAAGGATGGGACGATGATTTCACCAGAATTACTCAGGCGTTATCCGTTCTTCGGATTTATGAACGAAGAACAGTTTCAAAAAGTTGCCATGATCTCTGAAGAGATTGAGCTTGATGAAGGCGATGTGGTATTTGAAAGCGATGCTGCCGGGGATGCGCTTTATATGTTGATGAGCGGAGCTGTTGAACTCCACTATGTCGTTTTTGACCATATCAATACCGAGTTGCGCAAAGAATTCCAGGTTGGCGAGATCAACCCTGGAGAGGCTTTTGGCCTTTCTGCGGTGATTGAACCACGCAAGTTCACGGCAATGGCAAAGATGACCGCAAGCGGAGAAGCTATCAGAGTCGATGCGAATGCATTGTTGGACATGTGTAGGGAAGACTCGGCATTTGGGTATGGACTAATGACCCAAGTAGCAAGAGCAACGATGGAGCGGCTCGGCTTCACAAGGACACAATTGGCTGCTGCCTGGAATGCATAAGACAGCATGAGAGAAAGGTAGACATTTTGTCTACCTTTTATTTTTCATTATTTAATGCGCATAGCCATTATAACACAATAAGCTAAATTTCAAACATCTGTTCCCCAAAAATTACAAAAGTTGCTTTTCAATGCGAAAATTTGTATAGTAGTAGAGAGGTTTTTTGAAAACACCATAAAAACAGGAGCAGTTGATATGGCGAAAGACAAGAAAAAGAAGGACAAAAAGAGAAAAAAGCAATCAGGGAAGGGGAATTCAAAGCACAATCAATCCATCAAATTCAAACTTAAGTCGGATAAACGTCGCAAAGCCCCCAAAGCGATCATTACGAAGCAGGACTACGAAAGTGAACTGGAAAGACTCCAGATAGAACTGGTCAAACTTCAAGAGTGGGTCAAACAAAAGGGATTGAAAGTTGTGGTCCTTTTCGAAGGCCGCGATGCTGCCGGTAAAGGAGGCGTGATCAAACGGATCACGCAATGCTTAAACCCTCGCATTGTCCGAGTTGTAGCCCTGGGAACACCAACAGAGCGCGAAAAATCACAATGGTGGTTCCAGCGTTATGTGGCGCAGTTGCCAGCCGCCGGTGAGATGGTTTTATTCGACCGCAGTTGGTATAACCGTGCCCTGGTCGAGCCGGTGATGGGCTTTTGTACGCAAAGAGAGTATCAGGAATATCTGCGCTCATGTCCAGAGTTTGAACGGATGCTGGTCCGTTCAGGCATTATCTTGATTAAGTACTGGTTTTCAGTCAGTGATGAAGAACAGGAAAAACGTTTCCAATCTCGCAATCACGATCCGGTGAAGCGCTGGAAACTGAGTCCGATGGATCTAGAGTCGATCAATCGGTGGATAGATTATTCCAAGGCAAAGGATCAGATGTTTGCCCATACAGATATCAAGCAAGCACCTTGGTATGTTGTCAATGCAGACGTAAAACGGCACGCCCGGCTAAATTGTATCAGCCACTTACTTAGCATGATCCCATACGAAGACCTCACCCCAAAGCCAATCGAAATACCTTCACGACAAGAGGACACAGGTTACGTCCGCCCGCCGCTTTCCGATCAAACTTTCGTGCCAGAAATTTACCGGTAATCCAAAATTATAGCTCGCTGGCCAATTGATATCTTTTTATCAGGTCAAATTGGGCATGAAGGTCTTTCTCGCCATCTTTCATTTGAACGCGTTTATAGCTGCCATCTGGTTGCATGATCCGTGACTTGACATTGTCAGTCAGGTAAGTTTCTAAGATCGTATCGCGGATGTGGCGGATAATACGCGGGTCATTTACAGGAAATAAGACTTCGACACGCTGATTCAAGTTGCGCGGCATAAGATCAGCACTGCCCATATATACAGTCTCAGAACCACCATGTTTGAAATAATAAATGCGGCTATGTTCCAAGAAGCGCCCAACGATACTGATTACGCGGATATTTTCACTTAGGCCTTCAATGCCAGGCCGTAGACAACAAATCCCCCTGACCAATAGATCAACTTTGATCCCAACCTGAGAAGCCTCGTAGAGCAATCTGATCATATGCTTGTCGACGAGGGCATTCATCTTGAAAATTAGATGACCCTGTTCGCCCTGCTTTTGCAGTTCAATCTCCTCACGAATCATCTCTTCAAACCTTTCGCGCAAATTGATCGGAGCAACCAACAATTTGCAATAATTATTTTTGGAAGAATAGCCAGTGAGATAATTGAACAAGTCTGAGGCGTCTGCACCAATTTCTTCGTCGCAGGTAAACATACCAATGTCTTCGTAAAGCTGTGCCGTGATGTGATTATAGTTGCCCGTACCTAAATGGACATACCGGCGAATATGTTCGCCCTCCTTGCGCACAACCAAAGTAATCTTCGAATGCGTCTTTAATCCCAATAAACCATAAGTTACGTGGACACCTTCGCGCTCGAGCATTCTGGCCCAACCGATATTGCTCTCCTCATCAAAACGAGCCTTGAGTTCTACCAGCGCGGCAACCTGTTTGCCGTAGTCTCGGCGCGCCTCCAGAAGTGATTTTACAATGGGGGAGTTTGAGCCAACTCTATATAAGGTCTGCTTGATGGCCAATACATTTGGATCACGGGCAGCATGCTTCAAGAAATCAATGACCGGCACAAATGAATCGTAGGGATGATGCAGCAGGATGTCCTGCCGGCGAATAGCCGAGAAGATCGAGCCGTCATCCGGACTGGCTGCAAAGCGCAGAAGGGAGGGGGTTGCTGGAAAGAAAGGTTTATATTTCAAATCATAGCGTTCGATGAGCTTATATAGCTGCATCAAGCTACTGAGGCCAAGTGCGCCTTTGAGAATATAGACATCGCGGTTGTCTACTTCAAGATTATTAATCAAAATCTCGAGGATACGGTTAGGCATATTGGCATTCACTGAAAGGCGGACAACATTTCCAAAACGACGTTTGCGAACACTTTCTTCCATTGTTTCCAGCAAGTCGGATGCTTCCAATTCCTGAATGATCATATCGGCATTGCGTGTAACTCGGAAAGGATGTGATTGGACAACTTTCATACCAGGGAACAAGGATGCCAAATTCGCAGCAACCACTTCCTCAATCCAAACAAAATAATGATTGTACGGCACCGTGCCATCCCTACGCACGCCACCTGAAGAACGTTTAATTGGAACCAGACGCGGCAAAGAAGCAGGCACCTTCACGCGCGCAAAATGCTGCACGCCTTCTTCATCCTCAATCAAAACAGCCAGGTTTAAGCTTAAATTAGAGATGTGAGGAAAAGGATGCCCTGGATCGAATGCCAAGGGTGTCAAAACAGGAAAGATGATTTCGTCAAAGTAATCGTCGATATTCTCTTTCTGTTTATCGCTAAGCTCGGTATAGTTAAGAATGTGAATACCAGCATCGTTGAGCGCCGGTGTTAATTCATTGGCCAGGCATTTGCGCACTTCTACCATTAATTTGAGCGCTTCTTTGCGAATAGCGGCCAATTGCTCTGCTGGGGTCAGACCATCAATCGAAAAATCTAACACGCCCGCATCAAGCTGCATCTTTAGTCCGCCGACGCGAACCATAAAGAACTCATCCAGATTGCTGCTTACAATCGATAGAAAAAATATCCGCTCCAGCAGAGGATTTTTCTTATCAAACGCTTCATCCAGAACTCGCCATTGGAATTCCAGCATACTCAATTCGCGATTGATGTAAAGCGCAGGATCATCCAGGTTATACTGTTCTTTTTTATCTTCTTTTGCCATAATAGGTTTTCAATCAACTTGTAATTGGTTAGGTTGAGTTTCAAGTTAACTATAATGGTTTCTGAATTTGCCGTCAACAGGAAAACGATAATGGGCTAAAATAACAAAAACTTGTATGGATGTGCCTTGATGCTGACAACTCCCGACCCGTTTCCCTATCCCATCTTTTCTTCTCAATCCAAGATCGCCAACGTCTGTACTAGTGTACTAGACGCTCTTTACAAGAAGACATTGCATCACGAACCTGGGACAAGAGTGGGGGAGGATATCGAAGAACTCCACGACATGCGCGTCTCTGTCCGCCGGCAGCGAGTAGCTGTGCGAGTATTCAAGGGCTTCTTTCTTGATGAATCTATTCAGAAAATCCAGGATATCAATGATGAGCTACGCAATCTTGGACGCGCGTTGGGACGCGGACGCGACCTGGATATCTTGATCGATAAATTCAACTTGCACTTGTTTGAATTACCAGCCGACCAGGCTGATGATCTTTATGGATTAATTGCAATCTGGAAATATTATCGGGTAAAGGCACAAACTGAGATCATAGATTTTCTTGATAGTTATTCGTACCAAAATTTATTACAGAGTTACAGCGTCTTCTTGAAAGAACCACAAGATACTCGGCCGGAGAAAATCGAAACTGAATTGCCGGCTATCATTGAAAAACGCTTGTACTCGGTCTTCAAACATGAAGACGCGGTGAATTCAAACAACGTGCACCAATTGCACCGACTGAGGATCGCGTTCAAGCGGCTGCGTTACGTGATTGAATTTTTCGAAAGTGTATTGGGGAAAGAATACGACAACTTGATTCTGCAACTCAAAGAGATCCAGGATCACCTGGGGGACCTGAATGATGCGGCTTTTGCCACGCGTTATATCTCAGCCCTGCTTGCCGATTGGAATTCAGTAAGCAGCACAATTCCAGATGTCGAGCAGGAGTACAAAGCCCAGCTGAAAATATACCTGGATGTGCGTACACAAGAGCAAGAACTTCTTCTGGATACTTTCCCTGAACGTTGGACAGCCTTTCTGGATTCGGATTTTGCCATCAAACTTAAAGCGGCTGCTGCACAATAGGTTAGGTGTTGAAAATGTCGTGGTAGGTTTTGTCTAACTCTGGGTTAGCCAGATGCGTATAGACTTGCGTGGTTGCAATATTCTTATGCCGCGCCATCTCCTGGGCCATACGCATGTTCCCCTGGGTAGCCCGCAGCACCTTGGTTACAAAGAAGTGCCGGAAAGAGTGTGGGGTGATCTGTTGGGTATAGTTTTCGCCAATTGAGCGCGCGACCATACGCGCAACAATATCTCGGCCAGTATTGGTCGATATCGCCAATACTTTCCGGCCCGCACCGCGATCGTGCCGGGCAAAAACGGGCAGCGCAGAGAGGGGAATCCCCATTGAGCCGTCTAAATGCTGGCGAGCGTTCAGATAGACTCTTAGCAACCGCATTGAGCGCTCAGAGAAGCGCACAAGGGCCTCTTTGTCACCTTTACCAATAATTAGGGCATTGCCTTCATTCCAATTGATCTGGCCGCGTTTTAGCTGGCATGCCTCATGCACACGTAGCCCCGTGTCCGCGAGAGTAAGTACGAAAGCCCGATCTCGCAAATAGATCATTTGTTCTTTTTCGTCGTCGCTGGCAAAATCCCGGGATTCTAACGCGTATTCAATAACTTTCCGGATTTCATCTTCAGGGAAATGAGGCAGCCGAGTAGGGGCCTTACGCTTGCGTTTTTTGATCAAGCTTTTAATTCTAACCAAGTCCAATGATACGCCGCGTTCATCATGTAAATATTCAAGAAAACCGCGAATAGCGATCAAATAGACGTGTTCAGTAGCGGCCGAAATGCCAGTGCGCTTATCCCGCATTTGTTTCAAGAGGGATTCGATCACGTCCGGAGTAAGATCGGTTACCGGCCGCTTCCAGGCGCTTTTCAACGCTTCCTCAATCGTAAAGTCTTCCAAATCATCAAGAGAAACACACAGGTAATGCAAACCAGTCCGGTAACCCTTGATGGTGCGTTCGGATTTTGGCAAAGTATCTAGATATTCTTCAATTGCTTGATACAAGAATAAATCAGAATTGCTCATAAAGTCCTCAATAATTCAATATATATTGCATTCGTTATATGGTTAGGATAATATTTGTTGTCCTAACCATAAAGTTGTTTATATAATAGCAAGGATTTCTAGTATTGTCAACCACTCCCCCTTACAGATTTTTCCATCAAACGTTATACAAAAGAAAAAACTGGGAAGAGCAGAGTAGAACAACGCATCCCAGTTTTTATTCCTTAAGACAAATACCAATAATAACCTTACCACCCCCTGCCCCATCTATTTCATCTATCTACTCCTCACCAGAAAATCTGTTATTGCTTGCAAATACAGGTCGAATTGCTGGTGCTGGACATAATGTCCGGCGCGAGCAATATGGACAACTTGTAGATCTGGGATCAATTCTTTTAATAAACGCGCATCGTCTTCAGTGACGATGGCTCCGCGTTCTGGATCAGCAGTCATAAGCAGCACCGGACAGTGAATCCCTTGTACGCGTCTTTCCAAGCCAACATCTTCTTCATCTGATGATGTTAGCAACTTAATGATCTTTGTACTTAACCGATGCTTGGAGTCAGCCCAGGGGCCTAATTCAGCTTCGGACCAGACAGGATTATCTGCGCGTACCTCTGTAAGCAACTCATCGCGCGTTTTACGCTTGAGTTGCTCGATCCACCCGATAAAGAAATTGCGCCGCTCGGCTCCCTGAGCGTTTTGAGCAGCATTCCAGATAGCGGGTGGATCTTCCAGCAAGATCGCACGCGGTAATTCCGGGTACAAACTGGCCAGCGTCAGCGCCGTAGCCGCCCCCATTGAGTGGCCCAATATCGCCGGCTTTTCTAAACTCAACGCTTCGATCAATCCGGCGACTTCGGTTGCCATTGTACGCTGGCCATAGCCTTGATCGGGCGCTTCTGATTTGCCATGCCCACACGCATCAACCATAATTACATCGAAATCCTCAGAAAGCACCTCAGCAACCGGCGTCCAGCACAGCCCGTCGTCCGAAAAGCCATGCAAGAGCACAAGTGGCGGCCTACCCCCATCAGTGCGATAATAATGCAAACGAGTTCCATGCGTGACCACTTCGCCCGCATTCCATCTGTGCATACCAACCTCCTCTATTAGATAAGATTTCAAATCATCATATCACATCAGTACGCCTCCCCCACCCTATCGTCACAGCGAATGCCAGGATTGGGTACAATATACTTAAATGATTGTTTGATTGGAGTTTACTCATGCCTTCGACTATCCCCCTAAACGTGAACGGCAACACAATCCAGGTTGATTTACCACCCGAAGCCACCCTACTTACCGCCCTGCGCCAACTGGGCCTTACTGGCGTGAAAGCAGGCTGCCGGGAAGAAGAATGCGGTGCGTGCAGTGTGCTCATCGACGGCCGCGCTACGCCTTCCTGTCACGTGCAAATCGGAGCACTGCAAGACACGGTTATCATCACGATCGAAGGCCTGGGAACACCTGAAGAACTTCATCCCTTGCAGCACGCTTTCATCGAAGAGCAGGTTGGACAATGCGGATTTTGCACTTCAGGGATGCTCGTCGCCGCACAGGGACTATTGAATCAATTCCGCTACCCCACTGACGAGCAAATCCGCGAAGGTCTGGCGGGTAATCTGTGCCGCTGTGGTGTATACGAACGCGTCAGACGGGCGATCAAACTGCGTGTGGGTCGGCCAGAAGCGCCTCTTTTCGAAGTCAGAACGCTGACGGACATCTCCCCTGCTGAAAATATCGAGCTTCCCAGCCCATTGATCCACACGCCCGGGCTGGATGCCTGGATTCGCATCGACCCCGAAGAAACCATCACCGTGTTTTCCGGCAAGGTCGAAATCGGCCAAGGCCTGAAAACCGCCCTGGCGCAGATTGCAGCCGACGAATTGGACGTACGCCTTGCTCAGATCAACATCAAGATGGCCGATACTGCCCTGACACCGGATGAAGGCATCACGGCCGGGAGCATGTCGCTGCAAACATCAGGGAACGCTATCCGCTACACCGCCGCCGAAGCCCGCCAGCAGCTACTACGCATCGCCTACGAAGAGCTGGAAGCACCCCTGGAACGGTTGATGGTAGCCGAAGGCAGGATCACCGATCCGGAGACTGGCCGGTCGGTCACCTACTGGGAGTTGTTCGGCGGCAAGAAATTTGGCGTCAATGTGACCGGAGCAACCCAGCCCAAATCCGCTGCGGCGTACACCCTGGTTGGACAGCCTGAAAAGCAGCTCGAGATCACCGGGAAAGTCACCGGAACATTCACTTTCATCCACGATCTCGACCTGCCGGACATGCTGCATGCCCTGGTCATCCATCCGCCAACGTACAACGCCAGGCTGGTTGAAGTGAACGCAGAAATGCTGTCCAAACTGCCGGAAGGCGTCCAGGTTGTGCGAGATGGTAGCTTCCTGGCGGTTGCCGCCGCGCGCGAGCACGATACCGCCCAGGCCCATGAAGCCCTTAAAGCGGCCTGTACCTGGAAAGCAGAACCGATTACCCCCGAGCAGGATGACCTCTACACCACCCTACGGCATGCCCCCAGTGAGGATTACCTGGTCGTCGATGGCACTGCCCAGCAAGTGCCTATTCCGGAGATCGGCACACCAGCACAAGCCGCCCAAACGCTGCACGCCACGTACACCAAACCCTACCACATGCATGCCTCACTCGGCCCGTCGGCGGCGGTAGCCTGGCTAAAGGATGGCAAGCTCACTGTCTGGGCGCAGACCCAGGGCGTTTTCCCACCGCGCGCCAATATCGCCCACGCGCTGGGCATGCCGGAAGCGGACATTCACGTCATCCACGTAGAAGGCGCGGGCTGCTACGGTCACAATGGTGCTGATGACGCCGCCTTTGATGCCGCGCTGATCGCCGCGGCGCTGCCCGGTCACCCGGTTTCGCTGAAATGGAGCCGGGAAGACGAGCATCGCTGGGAACCTTACAGCCCGGCCACCGTGATCGAAATGCAGGCCAGCCTGGACGCCGCATCCAACTTGCTCGACTGGAACCATGACATCTGGAGTCCGCCCCACTTCGGCCGCCCCAACCCGGCCGGAGCAACCTCTGGATTGATCTCCGCCTGGCGGCTGGAAAACGCATTCGAGCAACCCGAGCCACGCGCCGGAACCGGCACGCACAGCGGTTCCCACCGCAACGCCGACCCCTTCTACAATTTCCCGGCCAGGCGCATCGCCAAACATGTTGTCAGACAACACCCGCTGCGCATTTCCTCTTTCCGCGGCCTGGGCGCTTTCGCCAACGTATTTGCTATTGAATCTTTCTTGGACGAACTGGCTCACGCTGCGAACGTCGACCTGGTCGAGTTCCGGCTGCGCTACCTCAATGATCGACGCGCCCGAGCCGTGCTATTGGCAGCGGCAGAGGAGATCGACTGGGAAAGCGCCCAGGAGCATAGCGTAGAGGGTCACGGGAAAGGGATCGCTTTCGCCCGCTACAAGAACAGCGCGTCCTACGCTGCAATTGGCGTGGAGGTGAGTGTGAACATGGAAACGGGAAAGATCAAGCTGGAAAGAGCGGTCATCGCCGCCGATGCCGGGCAGGTTGTCAACCCGGATGGGCTGAGTAACCAACTTGAAGGTGCCTTCGTTCAGGCTGCCAGCATGACCTTATTGGAAGAAGTGACCTATGATGAAAACGGGATTACCAGCACCGATTGGAAATCCTACCCAATCATGCGTTTCCCTGACGTTCCCATCATCCAGACCGTGATCCTCAACCGCCCCGGGCTGCCCTTCCTGGGCAGCGGCGAAGCCGCCACCGGGCCAACACCGGCAGCAATTGCCAACGCGGTCTTCAATGCCAGCGGCATCCGGCTGCGTGGCATTCCATTCACTCCAGAAAGAGTATTGCAAGCGGCAACCACTCCCCTACTTTAGCACGATTTTTGCGCTTCAATCGTTGACAAAATCACGATGGCATAGTAAACTTCTGCCGCTGTCTGATATGGCAGTTTTGGCGAGGTAGCTCAGCTGGCAGAGCAGGGGACTCATAAGCCCTTGGTCGAGAGTTCGAGTCTCTCCCTCGCCACTTCTCTTTTAATAAGAAAGGTTATCGTGTCAACTTACCAGAATTTACCAATTCTTACATTCAAATCCGAAAAAGATTTACGTAATTGGCTAATGGAAAATCACACCACATCTCAAGGTATCTGGTTACGAATTTACAAAAAACATTCCGGGGTGGAAACAGTCGCATTTGAAGAAGTTCTAGATCAAGGACTATGTTTTGGGTGGAGCGAAAGTACACGGAGCAAGTATGATGAGAAATCGTACTTACAGCGTTTTTCACCTCGCCGCGCAAAAGGCACAACATCAAAACGAAACCTACAACGCGCAGAACATCTCATCAAGACAAAACAAATGATGCCAACCGGCCTCAATGCGCTTGGAATCGAAACCGAATAAAATATATTAAACCCAACGCCACCGAAATTCAACCCACGCCTGTACGTTTCTATCTAGGTTATTCATGCTAAAATTGGGTCGTGGAGAATTGACACGACCGACTGTTTTCCACTTCTGACCGGCGGCGCTGTAATGCCCGCCGGTCGTCTTTTAAAAAGCGTTAGCTTTCCCTCACCTACTCGGCGGCTCAGAAACGATACCGATATTCTTTGGCCCCTTGAAGGGAAAGGTCACGCGCTCGTAGCGAACCCCCTGCGCCTGATAATAACTCTCAATCGCTTCGACCAACTCATCGCGCCCCAATTTTTCAGCGGACCAGAAGTTGCAGCAAGGCACCAAGATCGCCGGACGCACAAGCGCGGCTTCGGCCACCGCGCGGGTGACCTCATCAGGGTGCAAACCCACAATCAGGTCGTAATATCCGGCCTTGGCTGGATCGAGTTCTTCGGCACGCCCAGGGACACCTTTCAGCGTCCAACCGCGCGGGTCGAGCACCTCGCAGTCATAATTGTATTTCTTGCGCAGGATACGGCACAACATCCCCCGCCCACCGGCCACATCGGCAATGTACTGCACGCTGTTGCCATAGCGGTCATAGATGAACTTCGCCAGCACTTCGAAACGCTGCGGGTCGCCGTGAAATCGATGTCTTTCAGCCATAACTCATCCAACTACAAAATCAAATACTAACCTCTAAATGAGCGCTTCCAATCCAATATTATCACGCCCCATTATTGCGATTGGCGTAATTTGCGTTATTCGTGTTTAAAATTCTCATTTTCAGGGCTTGACCAGACAACAGAACTTTGATATAACTACGCCAATTAATCACACATAAAGACTGTGATGAGAAATAGTAGACATTGACCTGGTGTTTCAGAGAGCAAGGAACTGGTGTGAACCTTGTACACACATCAATGTTGAATGGGTCTCGGAGTTGCAAGGCGAACGATGGTCACAAGTGACCATAACAATTAGCCTGAGCCGGAATTGCCACCGTTATCAAGGCAGCGGGTATTTCCCAAGTATTTTCTGGGCGTATCTGATTGAGTGAGGCTGGCCCTAACCACATTTGCCACATTCGTGGCAATTTTTTGTTAAGGGCAGGCCTAAACTGGGTGGCACCACGGGAGTCTTCTCTCGTCCCTTCGTGGACAGAGAAGACTCTTTTTTATTATCAAGGAGATGTTATGGTCAATTCATTTGTTTCAACCCAATACCAGGTCGAGCAGGAAGGTTTATTGTTGGTGTCGCGTGAACTTCCTGCCGACTTCGAAACGCCAGCCTCCGTGTACCTCAAGCTGGCCGGGGAAGCACCCGCCTTCCTGCTGGAAAGCATCACTGGTGGCGAACACCTGGCGCGCTACTCGTTCATCGGCGTCGACCTGAACGAAGCCTTCGTGATTGCCGACTCACAGGTCGTTCACCAAAACAAAGATTGCTCTCAGACTTACCCCATCGAAAAAGGTGGCGATCCCTTTGCCGTACTGCGCGAATACATGAACGCCCGTAAATTGAGCGGGCTGCACGGCCTGCCGCGCTTCATTGGTGGATTGGTCGGTTACCTGGGTTACAACGTAATCAATTATTTCGAGCCAAAGGTTGGGCTGGATTACCAGGACGAATTACCGGAAGCGATCTATCTGGTCGCCAATACACTGATTGCCTTCGACCATGCCTTTGGCCGCATCCTGCTGCTGGCCGTGGCCGAGAAACACGGCGACGAACAAACCACTTTACTCGAAGCACATGCCCGCCTGGACGATCTGGAAAAACGTTTGGCTCAGCCTTTGCAGCACACGCAGACAGATATCTTCGAAGAATCTGAAATATTCCAGAGCAACATCGAGCGTGAGACTTACATGACCGCAGTCGAGGCAGCCAAAGAATATATCGTTGCCGGGGACATTTTCCAGGTGGTACTTTCCCAGCGTCTGACACGCGAGACCAACGCTGCCCCCTTCGACATCTACCGGGCGCTGCGCCGCTTGAATCCCTCTCCTTATATGTTCTTCTTCAATTTCGGTGAATTGGCCGGAGACGAACCATTCTACCTGATCGGCGCTTCACCCGAACTGCACGTGCGCCTGGAAGACGAAGTCGCCGCCCTGCGCCCAATCGCCGGGACCCGCCAGCGCGGCCCCACACCCTCGGAGGATTTCGAACTTGAGCAGGATTTACTAGACGACCCCAAGGAATGCGCCGAACACATCATGCTCGTCGATCTGGGGCGCAATGATCTCGGGCGGGTGTGCGAATTCGGTTCTGTTGACGTCAAGGAATTGATGGTCGTCGAACGCTACTCCCACGTGATGCATATTGTTTCTCAGGTCGAGGGTAAATTAAAACCCGGCCTGGACGGCTTCGACCTGATGGCAGCCACCTTCCCGGCCGGCACGGTCAGTGGCGCGCCCAAAATTCGCGCCATGCAGATCATCAACGAGTTGGAGCCGCTTTCACGCGGCCCATACGCCGGAGCAGTCGGCTACTTTTCCTACGACGGCTCAATGGACTCCTGCATCGCCATCCGCACCTTGATGCTGCACGGCAAACAGATCAGCGTACAGGCCGGGGCCGGGATTGTGGCCGACTCCGATCCGGCCCGGGAATACGAAGAAACCATCAACAAAGCGCGTGCCCTGGCAGAAGCTGTCTCAATGGCGGAGAAAGGAATCTAAATGATTACCGTAATCGACAATTACGACTCGTTTACTTTCAACCTGGTGCAATATCTTGGCGAACTGCACCCCGATATCCACGTGATACGCAACGATGAGACCAGCGTGGAAGAAATCCGTGCCCAACACCCCGATTTTATCGTCATCTCACCAGGGCCGGGCGAACCAGGCGATGCCGGAATCTCCAAGCAAGTCATCCTTGAACTGGGGCCGAATATCCCCGTGCTGGGGATTTGCCTGGGGCACCAATGCTTGGGAGAAGTATACGGCGGCAAGGTAGAACGCGCCCCTCGCCTGATGCATGGCAAAACCTCCCCCATCTACCACCAGGCGGATGCTATTTTTGACGGCCTCCCCAGCCCCTTTGAAGCCACGCGCTACCACTCCCTGATCGTGGAAGAGGACGGCTTACCGGAAGCACTCGAAGTCATTGCCCAGACCAGCGAAGGCGAGATCATGGGCCTCAAGCACCGCCAATACCCCGTTTACGGATTACAGTTCCACCCCGAATCGATCCTCACCCAGGGTGGCAAACAAATCTTGAAAAATTTTCTTACCCTAAAAGTACCAACGTTTTAGTAGAAGGAGAAATCAAAATGTTGAAACCCTATATTGCAAAAGTGATTAGCGAACAAAACCTCTCTCAAGATGAGGCTTTCCAGGCTATGGTGATCGTGATGACCGGCCAGGCCACTCCCGCTCAGATCGGCGCCTACCTGGTGGCGCTGCGCATGAAAGGCGAAACCGTGGATGAGATCACCGGCAGCGCCCGGGCGATGCGATCTGTTTCCGAGCAGATTTGCCCGGCTGTAGATGCTCCCCTGCTGGACACTGCCGGAACCGGCGGCGACGGTTCACACTCGATCAATATCTCCACCGCCGCGGCCTTCGTAATCGCCGGAACCGGGCTGCCAGTCGCCAAACACGGCAACCGCGCCGCTTCTTCGAAATGCGGCAGCGCCGATGTGCTGGAAGCGCTGGGCGTCGACCTCAAGCTCTCCCCCACTCAGGTACAGCAGTGCATCGAAGAGACCGGCATCGGCTTTATGTTCGCTCCACTTTTCCATCCAGCCATGAAACATGCCATTGGCCCGCGCCGCGAGTTGGGCCAGCGCACCATCTTCAATATCCTCGGCCCGCTCACCAACCCGGCCAACTCCACCCATCAGCTGATCGGCGTCTACGATCCCGCCCTGACAGATACGATGGCGACTGTCTTGGGCGAACTGGGTGTACAGGGTGCGATGGTCGTGCATGGACACAACAGCATGGACGAATTCGCCACCGATGGCATCAACAAGGTCAGCGAACTGCGCGACGGCAAGGTAGAGACCTATGACTTCAACCCCGAAGATTACGGCCTGCGCCCGGCGAGCAAACAGGAGTTGACGGGCGGGGACGCTCAAGAGAACGCTCACATCCTGAAAGCGATTCTGGAAAACAAAGATGAAAGTCCGCGCCGGGACGTAGTGGTACTGAACGCCGCCGCAGCGATCGCCACTGTAGAAGGTGATTTCAAGGCCAGCCTGGAAAAGGCCGAGACGTCCCTAACGAGCGGGGCGGCATTGTATAAATTGGACACTTTGGTACAGGCCAGCCAGCGCATGGCCGTGGCAGCCTAAGAGGAGATCGATGAGTATTCTCCAGCAAATCTTCGCCGACAAACGCCTGGAAGTGGCCCAGGCTAAG
>JAFGRA010000331.1 GCA_016935415.1 Anaerolineales bacterium | reverse complement strand
TTCCATCCCTACATTATCCTGGGTGCCTGCAACCCGCCACTGGCCCACAAAGCGCTGAGCAACGAGCCCATTGTTGGCGGGTTGTTGCCTTGCAATGTGACCGTTGAAGCCACAGAGGAAGGTTCGCTCGTGCAAATCGTCAATCCCAAGGCCATGCTGAGTATCCCTCCGCTCTCCGATAACCCGGCCCTGGTCGAAGTTGCCGACGAGGCATTGCAACGTTTGCAGCGCGTGGCTGTTGCCCTGAAAGCATAAACGCAAATGGCGCACCCCATCCGCACGCTCGCAGATTTCAACCGCCTAGCCCGCCAAAGCTTTTTTGATGCCATCCGTCTGCTGCCGGGGGATTATTATCCTGATTTCGTAACCACCCTCAAATACGCGCCCGATGAGGTTAAGGCAGCCTTCTATCGCGGGCTGGCAAAATCAGGGCTTTACTATTGGGAGGAAATGACCAAAGAGGCGCCGGAAGCTTCAACGGAAGATATTCAGACTGCCCAAAACACAATTGCTAACGTAGTAGCAGAAATTGCTGCATTGGCTCCAAAGATCGAAGCCAACCCGGCTCCGATGCAATCCTTCCCCGAAAGCGAGCGTCAATTACTGACGGCTGTATTAAGCGGGATGCGCGGCCGCGACCCCGCCGACAAAACCGCGTTGGCGAATTTTGGCCAGAAGAATTTTTTCCGCTACCTGGTCGATTGGGAACAAGCTTACCAGGCGCTCATCGACAAAGGCCTGTTAGAAGAAAGCGGCAACCAATATATGCTGACTACAACCGGGATCATGTATGCCAACCTGATCCAGCGCGAACATCCGCTCTGGTTGTACTTCTATAACGAAATGTACCTGCGCGCCGAGGAAAGCCCAACGCACGCCACCTATTGCACACGCCTCTATGGGGAAAACCTATGCCAGCAAGGCCAGATGGACATGGAACAGTTCCACGCGCTGCTGGACATCCTCAAGCTGGATGAGGGCAACCGCGTCTTGGAATTAGGCTGTGGTACCGGCTACATTACCGAACATATTGCCGGAAAGACCGGCGCACACATGACCGGCATCGACGTAGCCTATGAGGCGATTGCCCATGCCCTCTCACGTACCGCCAAACAGCGCGACCACCTGGATTTCCTGGTCGGTAATATGAACACGATTCAGTTCCCGGCCAACTCATTTGACGCCATCCTTGCCATCGATTCCATTCATATTGGCTATGATCTCAAAGAAATTCTGCGGCGCATGAAACTTTATCTCAAACCTGGCGGCCAAATGGCAATCTTCTGGGAAACCTGGCTACCCAAAGATTCCCCCGCCGAAACCTTCTTGCCGGAAAATACGCGCCTGGCTGCAGCCCTAACCGAGTTAAGCTTGGATTTCGAAGCACACGATTTCACCGCTGAGAATAATCGTTTCTGGGAACGCGCCATTACCACCCTGGATGAATTACAGGCACAGTTCGACGCCGAAAACAACCAAATACTCTACGAAGCCAACGCCCGCGAAACGAACCGCTACCTTACGCGCAAGGGCTGCCGCTACCTGTACCACGTTAAAGTATAGATCAACGAGAAGAGAGATAACATGGGACATCGCGAAGATACATTCTCTGGCTCAGGAGATATTCAACTCTATTATCAAGCCTGGCTGCCGGAAGGCACCCTCAAAGGCATCTTGCTAATCGTGCACGGCTTTGGTGAGTACAGCGGACGTTATCCAGCCTACGTCGAGCACCTGCCGGGACGCGGTTTTGCGGTCTACAGCTTCGATCAGCGCGGGCATGGTAAATCGCCCGGCCAGCGCGGTCACATCAATAGTTGGGCCGAATATCGCAATGATGTGCGCGCAATCCACCAAATGGCGCAGGCTTCCCACCCAGATACACCCATCTTCATTTTCGGCCATAGTATGGGTTCAATGATCGTTCTGGATTATATTCTACGCGACCCGGCGAACTTGGCCGGTGCGATATTGAGCGGCACAGTCATCGATCCGGTTGGTGTCGGCAACCCCTTGTTAAAGATAATCGCGCGCGTGCTCTCAGCCCTAATCCCCACCTTCAAGTTGCAACTTGGTCTCGATCCAGAAGGTATTTCCACCCTCCCAGACGTTGTGCAGGCCTACAAGGAGGACCCATTGGTACATGGCGATTCTTCCGCTCGCTGGGGGGCAGAATCAATGAAAACGCTGGCCTGGTTTTTGCCACGTGCCAATGAAATCAACCTGCCGGTGCTCTTCATCCACGGCAGCGACGATCCTTTCAATGCAGTTACAGGCACACAAGCTTATTTTGAACAGATCACTTCCGAGGACAAAGCCATTAAGATTTATCCTGGCAGCTACCATGAACCACACAATGACAAAGACGCCGCCCAGGTCGCGCAGGATGTTGGTGATTGGCTAGAGGCGCACGTATAAGTACGGTTACATCCTCTTCTAAATGCCCGATCTCCCCATCATTCTCAGCATCATCTTCCTTGCTATGCTGGTGCAGTCCACCTTTAGTTTCGGTGGTGCGCTGGTTGCCCTGCCACTGCTGGCCCTGTTCGTAGAAGTCAAATTCGCTACCGTTTTGATGACCATGCTTTCGGCCACGATTGCGATCGTGATCGTAATTCGCAACCGGCGTGACATCCAGATACAGGCTGCCTGGAAGCTGATCGTTTCCGCCTTTGTGGGTATTCCTTTCGGCATCCTTTTCCTGAAGAATACGGATGGAAGCATCTTGAAGATCGTTCTGGCTGCCACCGTGATCGTTTTCACACTCCTAAGTTTAATAAACTTGAAAAGCATCCGCGTAGAAAGTCCTTTCGCAGCCTATATTTTCGGGCTGGTTTCCGGGGTTTTCGGCGGGGCCTATAACATCAGTGGACCACCCGTCGTCCTCTACGGCTCATTGGCAAATTGGGACTCACATCACTTCCGGGCCACCATCCAAAGTTACGCCCTGTTCACAAACGTCTTTGCCATCATCGGCCATCTGATTGCCGGAAACATCCGCCTCGCGGAGGCCAAAACCTATCTATGGGCGTTGCCAGTCGTCGTACTCTCCATCTGGTTAGGAACCATCATCCACAATCGCATCCCCAGCGAACGCTACCAAATCGTGGTCAAGATCTTATTATTGGTCCTGAGCGCCCGCCTTTTATTCTCAACCATTTTGTAAAGCAGCTTTCTCACTTTCCCCAGTCCACACCTGAAGGACGGATCGTATTCTGGCTCCAATGCGCTACAATCACATCCATTAAACCATTTGGAACGTTATTTGTATTTCCAACTTCGGGACCAAACCCAAAAGTGAACGCGTTGACCTCACTAACGAACGGCTCATAGGATGCGCTCCATTCCCACAAAGAATGGTTCATGCCGCGTTCCTCGAACAGGCTCATGCTATCATCCATGAATTGGACAGCATTTGGCGCCCAGCGCACAACCCCGAACTCATCCACGGCTACTGGCGCGCCTGTTTCAGCAGCGAAATCATCCACAGTTGAAAGCAAGTTTTCCAACCAGGCTTGGTTGAAAGTTTCTCCCCAGATTTCATCCGGGTAACTGATATTCTCGCCAGGCTCTTGCTGTGTATACTCCGCGGGTGCATATTGGTGAATCACGTAAACAATGTAGGGGTCATCCATCGGCTCCAGATAAGGCAGCCAGGCAACCCGGCTGTAACTCATCCCACCCACCAGGATTGGCGTTTCTACATCCACCGCGCGAATTCCCTGCACAATTTTCGGATACCATACATTCCAATCATAGTTAGAGCCGGCATGCTGCGGGTAAAATTCCTCGGCGTCCCAGATGTCCAGCAGGATATCAGCATCGTTTGGCTCGACCATTAATTTATAGCCGACAATGATCGGATTATCCCGGTAACGCTCGGCCGCGTAACGCCACATTTCTACCCAGGCATCTTTAGCAGCATCGTCCTCCCATACACGATCATTAAGATACGGCCTCGCCCAATCTTCTTCGAAACAACATAAACCGTATTCACTTCGACCGGGGCCGGTGCGGAATGCAATCGTAACAAACAGGTCAGCATTGGCTGCCTTTTGGAGCAAGTCATCGTACAACGCGACCACTTTCGCATCGACCTGATAAGGTGCTCGCTCTGTGAATATTCCAGGCCCAGAAATTGTTACGTAATTGGCACCTAACGCCGCCAGCCGGTCGAAATCAGCCTGCGTAATAGGTGGCCCAACCGCACCACCCCCTTTGAATTCCGGCCCATCCAGATCAGGGATCACCAGCGCCTGCCAGATATTGGCACCCCGCAGCAAAGTCTGCTCACTGCGCCAAAGATCATATTTTGTAGTTGTTTCGCCAGCACCAACAGAAACCTCCGGGGTAGACAGAACTTCCGTCGGTGCTGTAGCTTCTTCAGATTGTATTTGCTCTACGCCCTCAACTGGCAGATCAACCTCACTCAACGCTTCCTCAGTTTCCCATTTATCTTCACCTAAAAAGATCTCATCGATGTCTTCTAGTTCCCCACAGGCAGAAAGGGACAAAGCCACTAGCAATAATATGACAATTTTTCTCATCGCTCACCTACTTTATTAGCTGTATTACGCTAAAATTATATAGCGCCCCCCATTTTTTAAGTCTATATGTTTCCCAAGCAGACAGTACAAAATACCCATTCTTTATCATATCTCCGGCAAACTTTACTAGGGCGATTATCGGCAAGTTCACCTGGCTTACTCAGGTATAATGAAAACGCATTTTCATCAAAGGAATCTGTACCGAAAGCAGGTGCTACCGCTAAGATGTCGTCACCAAACCAAACCGCACCACAAGACGCTAACCTTCTTCGCCGAATCTCTGAAAAAGCAAGCAGCTTTTTCCTGGCCGCAATCGACGTTTATGGTGTGTTCGTGCTGGCATATTTCCTCATCCGCTTGCTGAACGGTAGCAAATTCCTTTTCGTGGCGTTATGTAGCCATTTTCTACATATCCTCCTTCTACCCGCTTTTCTCTTTCTCACCCTCGCCCTCTACCTACGCCGCTGGCATAGTATCACCTTGATGAGCATTGCTGTTTTCAGTTTCGCTTGGATATATGGGCCACGCTTTTTACCAAGGTCAGCGCCGGACAACGCCGCGCCGGGGTTCACAGTGATGACCTTCAACATCGAATTCTTGAACGTATCACCCGATGAGCTGGTATATCTATTGACACATTCAGATGCCGACATCATCGCCCTCCAAGAGCTCGCCGACGAACAGGCCGTTGCCATCGCAAAGGATTTATCATCCCTTTACCCATGCCAGATCCTCCAGGGCGGCGGCATTCCCGGGGTTGGATTACTCAGCAAATATCCCTGCCGAGATGCAGAAATTTTTTATCTTTATAGTATGGATCTGCCTTATCTTCAAGCAACACTCACAGCAGACGGCCGAGAACTCACCCTGCTCAACGCTCACCCACCACCACTTGCCGGTATTATCAGCTATCGTTCCAACTCCGACATTGCCGAAGAATACAAACGCCTGCTGGATCGCATCCAGTCGGACAACCCATTCTTATTAGTTGGTGATTTCAACACCACCGATCAAAGCGACAATTATGCCCTCATTCACGCAACTGGCTTGTCCGATGCATATCGTCAAGCGGGTTGGGGCCTCGGCCTGACCTGGCCTGCCGGACGCTATGGCAATGCAATCCCAGCCTGGTTCCCAAAAACCAACCGCCTCGATTACATCTGGTATTCGGACGACTTCATCGCACTGGATGCCTGGACAGGCGAACGCACAAATTCTGACCATTTACCCGTTTTTGCAGAGCTAAGTTGGAACAAGTAGACACACGCAAGATCCTCCATTTAGACCTGGACGCCTTCTTCTGCGCAGTAGAGGAGCAGTTGAATCCCGATCTGCGCGGCAAGCCCTTTGCGGTCGGCGGCAAACCTGAGCAGCGCGGCGTAGTCGCCTCCTGCTCATATCCGGCCCGCAAGTTCGGTGTGCGCTCCGCTATGCCGATGTATAAAGCCCTGCGCCTTTGCCCCGGCTTACTGATCGTCTCCCACCATAGCAGTGAATACAGACGACTCTCGCGCAAAGTTATGGACATCCTCCGGGAAGTCACTCCTTTGGTCGAACAGATTTCCATCGACGAAGCTTTTCTAGATGTAACCGCGCTCGATAAATCCGCCTTGCAAATTGCCCAGCAACTGCAAACTCGCATCTGTTCCGAACTCGAACTGCCATGTTCCTTGGGAGTCGCTACCAACAAACTGGTCGCCAAGGTTGCCAGTGAAGTCGGCAAAGCAGAGGCCGTTGAAGGTCAATACCCCAACGCCATTCAGATTGTCCCACCCGGAGATGAAGCTGCTTTCCTGGCAAAGCTGCCTGCCGAAGCCTTGTGGGGTGTTGGTCCAAAAACCGCCGCTCGCTTGGAAGAGATGGGCATCCACTACATTGGCGACATCGCCCGGCAGGACGCCGATGAAATGGAACGCCGCTTTGGACAAACTGGCCGTGACCTCGTCCTACGCGCCCGCGGCATCGACAATCGTGAAGTTATCCCTATCCGGGAAGCCAAATCGATCAGCCAGGAAATCACCTTCGCCAAGGACGTCAGCGATGCTCGCAAGATCAAGGACACCCTCCGTCAGCAAAGCGAAAGTATCAGCCGCCATTTGAAAAAATCCAACCTGACCGGCTCAACCATCAAGCTCAAATTGCGCTGGCATGATTTCGAGACGATTACTCGCCAGGCCACACTTCCCCAACCCACCGCCAACAGTGCCGAGATACTGGCGGTTGCCGAAGTCCTGTTAGCGCAGAATTGGGACGCGCGCACGCCGGTGCGCCTGATCGGCGTAGGTGTCAGCAATTTGCAAACGCCCACTCGCCAACTTTCACTCTGGGACACGCAGGACTACGCAAAACAAAACCGCCTGGAACAGGCGGTCAAGGAACTGCAAGCACGTTTTGGCGATTCGGCCATCCATCGCGGTGGCGAGTCCGATCAGTGATACCCGGCCCCAAATATATCCCCTCCTAATTTATAACCGGCCACTTCCAGCTTGGGCGTGAACAGTGGGCGAATCCCCGTCGGCACCAATTCGCCCTGGATGGCCCCATCCGGCCCGGTGCCGGTCTGGTCGAATTTGAACACGTCGGTCAGCGTAACCACATCACCTTCCATCCCGGCCACTTCAGTGATATTCACCGTACGGCGCGTGCCATCCTGCAATCGTTCCAGATGTACGATCAGATCGATGGCCGAAGCAATCTGTCGGCGAATGGCAATCATCGGAATATCGAATCCGGCCATCATCGCCATCGTTTCCAGACGTGAAATTGCATCGCGTGGGGAGTTAGCGTGCAGCGTGGTCAACGAGCCATCGTGTCCAGTGTTCATCGCCTGCAGCATATCCAATGCTTCCCCGCTGCGCACCTCCCCAACAATGATGCGGTCTGGCCGCATGCGCAGCACGTTGCGCACCAGGTCGCGCGTCTCCACGCCGCCCTTTCCATCGGTATTGGGCGTCTTGGTCTCCAACGACACCACATGCTTTTGTGAAAGCTGCAATTCAGCTGCGTCCTCGATGGTGATGATGCGTTCCGTATCCGGGATAAAACCTGCCACCACATTCAGCAGCGTGGTCTTGCCCGAACTCGTATTTCCAGAGATCAGGATATTCAGGCGCGCCCGCACACAGGCTTCCAGGAATTTCGCCATCTTGTCAGTCAGCGTCTTATATTCAATGACCTGCTCAATGGTCAGCATATTCTTGAGGAATTTACGGATTGTGATGCATGAACCGCGGTGCGAAACCGGCGGGATGACCACGTTCACCCGCGAGCCATCCGGGAGGCGCGCGTCGGCCGCCGGGTGATCGGAGTCGACCCGGCGACCCAACGGGCTGAGCATGCGGTCGATGATCCGGCGGATGTGGTCGTCGTCTTCAAAACGAATATTGGTTTCGATCAGTTTACCTTTGCGTTCTACGAATACCAACTCCGGCCCATTGACCATAATTTCATTGATCTCATCATCTTCCAACAACGGCTGAATCGGCCCAAAACCGGCCAATTCGTTGATGATCTCCCGAAACATGCGGTTGCGCTGGTTGATTGGCAGGTTGACCCCCATGCGGAGATAGGTCTGCTCCAGCCACACCGCCAACGTTTCCCGGTATTTCTCGGCCTGAGGGGTATTCATTTCCAATTGGTTCGCCAGGGAACGGATCAACTCAGCCTTTAACTTGGCCATTTCCTGGGCAGAAATCGGTTCAGCGGATGGATTTGGATTCGCAGACATAGGCATCACCTCACGTGAGATACAATCATTATAGCATCCAGAAAAATATCGTTGTTCATTAAAAATGCATCATTATCATACGCATCAACATCTTTAAATCTAGTTCAAGTCGCGCTTCCCAGCACTTAGGAGTACAATATCACTGTCATGGTTACCGAATCCACAAACCACAACCAGATCGGCACGCTGCAAGAAAGCTCTCTGCACGCCACTCTCAAAGCGCACTACCAAATGCAGGGCGACCAGCTCGAAACGCTGGTCGATGGTTACGTTGTCGACATCGTGCGACCTGACCTGTTGATCGAAATTCAGACCGCCAACTTCACCGCCATCCGCAGCAAGCTGCGCAAACTCGTAAAAAACCATCGCCTCAAACTCGTCTACCCCATCGCCCAGGATAAATGGATCGTGCGCCTTGAAACGGATGACACCATCGTCAGCCGCCGCAAATCGCCCAAAACCGGCCGCCCCGAAGATCTGTTTTACGAACTGGTACGCATGCCCAACCTGATCGCCCATCCCAATTTTACACTGGAAGTTGTCCTCACCCAGCAGGAAGAATTCTGGATCAACGATGGCAAGGGCAGTTGGCGGCGCAAACGTTGGAGCATCGGCGACCGCAAACTTCTCGAGGTCATTGACACCATCGAATACACTACCCCCACTGATTTCCTCGCTGCCATTCCTGCTGACCTGGAACGCCCTTTCACCAACCGCCAGCTCACCAAAGCCCTCCACCTCAGGCGCGGCCACGCTGCCAAGATCACTTACTGCCTGCGCAAGATGGGCTTGCTCGAAATAACCGGCAAACAAGGCAACGCCCACCTTTTCGCAGAGACAAATTGAAACAATTGAATCTCTGGATGAGTCTGATAAAATAGTCCCAATTTTCAACACCAAGGAAGGAACGGAGTAAGAACCATTATGATCAGTGAGTTAGGAACCTATCAAACCGCGGTCGACCAGGCGATTGCCAAAGCTCAGCAAGCGCAAATTCCCGCCCGCATTTGGATGCTCGACCATACCATCTGGAAACTGCAGCCCAACGAGATCACCAACCGCTTAGGTTGGCTGCATTCACCCTCGGAAGTACTGGTAGACATCAAACGCTTACAAGCCACAGCCGACAAAGCTTACGCTGATGGATACCGCCAGGCCGTACTGCTCGGCATGGGTGGCTCCAGTCTCTCCCCAGAGGTTTTCCGTAAGACCTTCGGAGTAGCCGATGGTCACTTGGACCTGCACGTGCTCGACAGTACCGACCCTGGCGCGGTCGCCGCGCTGACCGCCAAACTCGATCCAGGCACTGCCTTGTTTATCGTAGCCACCAAGTCCGGCGGCACGGTCGAGACGCTCTCTTTCTTCAAGCATTTCTATAATTGGATCAGCGATAATTTGGGCGTGGAACAGGCTGGCGAGCATTTCATCGCCATCACCGATCCCGGCAGCCGCCTGGAAAAGATGGCCGATAAATTCGCCTTCCGCGAAACCTACTTAAACAATCCTTACATCGGCGGACGCTCATCAGCACTATCCTATTTCGGGTTGGTTCCGGCTGCCTTGGTCGGCGTTGATCTACCCAAGCTGCTGGCACGCGCCGGAAAAGCCTTGCACGCCTGCGGGCCATGCATCCCCGTTGCAGAAAACCCTGCCGCGCGCCTGGGGTTAGCGCTGTCTGAGTTGGCAAAAACCGGACGCGACAAAGTCACCTTCGCCATCTCCGAATCCATCCAGAGTTATGGCGATTGGGTTGAGCAGTTGATCGCCGAGAGCACCGGCAAGGACGGCACCGGCATCCTACCTGTAGTCAGAGAACCACTGGCCGCACCCGAAGCCTATGGCAATGACCGTGTTTTTCTGCATCTACACCTCGAAGGCGACGACACTTGCAATGCGGCGTTGGAAGCTCTACATCAAGCCGGACACCCCGTTATCCATATCCCGCTCCAGGACAAGTACGACCTGGGCACACAGTACTTCACCTGGGTAATGGCTATTGCCTTTGCCGGATACGGCCTTGGCATTCAGCCCTTCGACCAGCCCAACGTTGAATCCGCCAAAGTAGCCGCCCGCAAAATGGTTGCCGCCTACACACAAGACGGCGAACTTCCCGCCGGACATCAGATTCCCGTCGACGGTCAAAAGCTGGTTGAGTTCCTGGAACAGGCGAATCCAGGCGATTACATTTCGCTGCAAGCCTACATCACCCCCACCACCGCGGCTGCCGAAAAACTGCACGTCTTGCAAACCAAACTGCGGGACAAGTACAAACTGGCTACCACCGTTGGCTTTGGGCCGCGCTTCCTGCATTCCACCGGCCAGTTGCACAAAGGCGACGGCGGCAACGGTCTCTTCGTGCAAATCGTTTCCAAACCAGGCCAGGAAGTCCCCATCCCAGACGAGGCCGGCAAACCCGCTTCGGCAATCACCTTTGGCGTGCTGAAGCAAGCCCAGGCGCTGGGTGATGCCCAGGCCCTCAAAGACGCTGACCGCCGCCTGATCTCCTTCGAGACCAATCCCAACGCCCTCCCCGCCATCGAGACCTTGATCGAAGCGCTGTAATTATGGATCAACAGGCACTAAAAAAGGAAGCTGGTGAAAAGGCCGTAACCTTTGTGCAATCCGGCATGGTGGTTGGGTTGGGACATGGCAGCACAGCCATCTTCGCGGTTCGTAAAATCGCCGAACTATTGCAATCCGGGGAGCTGCGCGACATCGTTGGCATCCCCTGCTCTAAACATGTCGAAGCCGATGCCACGGCATTGGGCATCCCGCTCAGCAGCCTCAACAATCACCCCATCATCGACATCACCATCGATGGAGCCGACGAAGTCGACCCGCAGTTCAACGTCATCAAAGGTGGCGGCGGCGCGCTGCTGCGCGAGAAGATTGTCGCCCAGGCCACCAAACGTGAGATCATCGTCGTTGACCAAACCAAGCTTTCAGACTCACTTGGCACCAACTGGCGCGTGCCCATCGAAGTTACCCCCTTCGGCTGGAAATCACAGGCCGCCTACCTGGAAAGCATCGGCGGCGACCCCAAGATGCGCCTGGATACTGGGGACGAACCTTTTTATACCGACCAGGGCAACCTCATCCTGGATACTGCCTTTGGTCCGATTGCAGACGTATATACTCTAGCCGCCAAGCTGAATGCCCGCGCCGGGATTGTTGAGCACGGTCTGTTCCTCGACCTGGTCAAAGACGTGATCGTCGCCCGAGAAAACGGCATCGAACACCATACCAAAATCAATTAACTGTGGAGATATTATCTGTATGAATGCTAATTCTAATTTTTACGTTCCGGAAAGTGCAATGGCCATTTACGCTCACCCAGACGACATCGAATTTTCCTGCGCCGGGACGATGGCTCGCTGGGCCAAACTGGGCACCAAGATCGTCTACGTACTCTGCACCAGCGGCGATGTGGGCATCGCCGCCCCCGGCATGACCAAAGCGCAGGCGATCGAGATCCGTGAAAGCGAGTCGCGTGAAGCAGCCCGCATTACCGGTGTGAATGATGTTGTTTTCCTGCGCGAGCCGGACGGCATGTTGGAACCCACTCTGGAACTACGCAAGAAGCTGGTGCGCGAGATCCGCCGCTACAAACCAGAAGTGGTCATTACTGGCGACCCGACCGTGGTCTGGGCTGGGGATTCCTACATCAACCATCCCGACCACCGCGCCGCCGCTCAGGTCGCTATTGACGCCGTTTTCCCCGCCGCCGGGCAACCCAACCTGTTCGAAGAACTGGAAGCGGAAGGTGTCACCGCTCACAAACCCCGCAAGGTCTTCGTCAGCGGTTGGGGCCAGACCGATCTATTCATCAACATCACCGAGACTATCGACACCAAGATCAACGCCCTGCGCGCCCACGTCAGCCAGATGAGCGGCTGGGACCCGGAACCGCGCATCAAGGAATGGGCAGCCAACAGCGGCAAGGGTAAGGAAATGGCATATGCCGAATCCTACCGCGTGATCACATTGGTCAGTGATGAAGATTGGGAAAAATCGAAAGGTGACCCCTTCAAGCTGGTTGCCGCCGACGAAAGCGCCACCAGCAAATCCGCCGCGGACTAAGTATCAATTTCCACTACTGATTTGACCACCAAATCACAAAGCCACGAAGTTTAAGCTTTGAAAACAAAAAACCGAGTTTTTTGAAAAAACTCGGTTTTTTTATAGAAATCATCCTATTTCTACCCTCCGCGGCTCTGCGGCTCTGTGGTAGAAATTTTCACAACCTTCCCCTACAACAACGCGTCCAACAACATCACCGGATGTTGGGCAATCTGCCCGGTACCGTCCTCGATATGCCCACGGCAGGAAACACCCGGTGCAACGACCGCGTCCTCACCGGCGGCGCGCACCGCCGGGAACAAACGCGACTCGCCGATCTGCATCGAGATGTCATAATGCTTGGCTTCATAGCCGAACGACCCCGCCATCCCGCAGCAGCCCGAATCGATCACTCCTACATCGTAGCCCAGTTCACGCAAGAACTGCGCGCTGGCCCCCACCCCCACCGGAAAGCCATCGGTAGCAGGCGGCAGCGCCTTCTGGTAGCAATGCCCATGCAAATGCACAGCTTCCCTTTCGGGAGTGGATTGCAATACAGCCTTCAAGCGTGCCATACGTGGCTCGCCGCCGGCATCCGGCCGCAGCATGAACTCGTCCAGCATAAAGCTGCGTTCAGCTAGGGCAAGCACACGCTCATCACCGGGTAGAAATTCCAGAAACTCATCCCGGAAAGTCAAAATTTCGGACGGTTCAATCCCCACCACTGGCAGCTTACCTTCCGGATCATGGGCGAAGATCGCGTCCACCACACGCTCGGCTTGACGCTTGGCTTGATCGAGAAAGCCTTTGGAAATGAAGGTTCGGCCTGCTCCCAACACCGGCAAAATATAGACATTGCAGCCAATCGCTTTTAATGCCCGATGCGTCGCTTCGACCAGTTCGGGGTAAAAATATTCAGAGAAGGCATCCGAAAGCAAGATCACGCCCTCGGCTTCCGTCACAATTTTGGCATCATCCTTTGTCATTTTGGTCCCGGCCAACCGCGGCTTGTGCAGCGCCAGCACCGGCAGCTTGCGCTTATCAGAAAGCCCCATCAGCCGCGTCCCCAAATTGGTCAGCGGCTTGACCTTCATCAGCGGACGCACCAGGAAAGCAAACGGGTGTCCCAGCTTCACCAGATCCCCGATATAACCAAAGAGGTAATCGCGCAGCGGCCTTGCATGTCCAGCGTAATAATGGTGCAGGAACTCGTATTTGAGTTTCGCCACATCCACCGAGGAAGGACATTCGGATTTACAACCCTTGCATTCCAGACACAGGTCGAGGGCTTCACGCACCGCATTCTCGCGCTGGTGTCCGGCCGGACCGCGTCCGGAGATCAGCGCCCGCAGCAAATTGGAACGCCCGCGTGTACTGTGCATCTCATCGTGCGTGACCTGGAACGATGGGCACATCACACCGCCTTCTTTCAAACACACCCCGGCCCCGTTGCACATCTCGATCGCCCCTTCCAGGTTGTCTTGGCGGCTGAAATCGAAGACCGGCTCCCAGCCTTTGGCCTTATACTCGGCCCCATAACGCAGGTTGCGGTCCATCGGCAGCGGGCCGATCAGCTTACCGGGATTTAATAAATTGTGCGGATCGGCTATCGCTTTCAAGGTTTGGAATTCATGCGTGATCTCTGCGCCGAACAACTGCTCCAACCATTCGCCGCGCGCAATCCCGTCACCGTGCTCGCCGCTCAATACGCCACCCACTTCGAAGACCAACTCCACGGTCTGCCGCATAATCTCGCGCAGCTGGCGCACACCCAGCGCAGATTTCACGTTCACCAGCGGGCGGATATGCAGGCAACCCGCCGAGGCGTGGGCGTAGAAATCGCCCGTAATGCCATGCGATTCCAGAATGTGTTCTACCCCGCGCACGAACTCACCCAGGCGCTCGACCGGCACAGCCACATCCTCGATGAAGGGCTGCGGTTTCACATCCCCGGCGCGCGACATTAACAGACCTAAGCCAACCTTACGCACCGCCCAGATATTATCCTGCGCCTCAGCGCTCTCGGCAATCAAAGCCTCACTACCCAACTGCTTCACTTGAGCCATCACCTCGGCCAGATCATCACCGGAGAATTCCACTACCAGCAACGCGGCCGGATCACCCTGCACAAACGAGACCTGCGCAGCATAGGCCGGAACGGTGCGCGCCAGTTGGATCAGCGAGCGCGGGATCAATTCCACGGCCGTGGGTTCCAGTTCCAGTAATTTCGGAGCCGCATCGCAGGCTTCAGCGATACTGTCATAAGCCAATACGCCTAATACTTGATGCTTGGGTTTACGCACCAGGCGCACGGTCGCCGTGCGGTATACACCTAGCGTACCCTCCGAACCAACCAGCAGCGGGCTGAAATTGATGCACTGCGGGTCATAAGGCGGATAATCGCTCTGATTGTAGGCAGCCCAGCGCGGTGGCTGCGTCTCCGCCCATGCCATCAGGTAATTCAAGTTATAGCCGGAAGCCCGTCGCCAGACACGCGGCCAGTGTTCCCGAATCAGGTCGGCCTTTTCGGTCCGTAAGCGCAGCGCGTAACGATACAACTGCGCTTCGATGGAATCCGCTTGCGCAAGCCGCTGCGCCTCTTCCACGGTCACATCCCCAAAGGTCGCCTGGCTGCCATCCGAGAGGATCACCTCGGACGAAATCATATGGTCAGCAGCCATGCCATAAGCGATGGAATGCGCCCCGGTAGCATTGTTGCCCAACACACCACCGAACGTTGCCCGGTCGGCGGAAGCCGGGTCGGGGCCGTACTGCAAGCCGTGTTTTAGCGTCCGCCGGTTGAAGATGCCCAATACCACACCCGGCTCGACGATGGCGCGTTCAGCTTCCGGATCGATCTCAATAATCTTATTGAGGTGGCGCATACAATCAATTACGAGCGCCGTACCCACCGCCTGCCCCGCCAGGCTCGATCCGGCGCCGCGCGGCAAGATCGGCACTTTATGCTTGGCCGCGATCTCGACTACCGCCGATAGGTCATCCAGCGTACGCGGAAAAACTACCCCTAAGGGTTCGATCTGGTAAATGGATGCATCTGTGCTGTATAGCAGTTTGGTCGTCGGGTCCAGGCGCACTTCACCGGCGATCTGTTTTGAGATTTCGTTAGCAACTTCCGGCATCACGTATTCTGACATGCTTATGACCTCGATTTATTTCGCTAAGAAAAATGCCGCCAAGTTTTCGGCGACATTCGTTTTACATTGAATTTAAATTTTAACGTTTACAAAGCCCAGGCCAACAGCACACCCAGCAAGGCAACCACGACGCCCAGATGCAGGAACAAATCCGTTGTCGCTAGGAAGCTGGTGGCGGCAAACAGCCGCAGGACATAATTCGCCGCGACCAACAGAATCCCCGTAATTGGCAGCAATCCCTTACGATAAGCGAGGAATTCGGAAAACCAATCCAGCAGTTCTGATAATTTCTTCAACATCAATCTACCTCTTCCTCGATCATATCACCAGCCTCAAACGGTCGGTAGCGCGCCAGCAGGCGGCCGGGAATACGCCCGTCGATCTCGACGCCCAGGCGGGTGTGCTCTACCCGGTCAACCTGGCCTTGCTCGTGGAACAAGGCAATCAACGCGCCCTGTTCGTAGGGCAGTTCCACCGAAACTTCGACATAATTTTCGTACAGCTTGCGAGTAATCGTCGCCAATAATTCATCAAAGCCTTGTTCTTTCAAGGCCGAAATCGCGACCGCATCCGGGAAGTTCTCCAAAGCAACATTCGCCATCTCGGGATTGCCGAAACGGTCAATCTTGTTGAGCACCGTCAGAATTGGGATATGGTCAGCCTCGATCTCCGCTAACGTTTGGTGCACAGCCTCGGCCTGTGCCTGGGCATTGGGATGAGTCACATCGATCACGTGCAGCAGCAACTCGGCATCAGCAATCTCTTCCAACGTAGCGCGGAATGCGGCCACCAACTGCGTCGGCAGCTTCTGAATGAAACCGACTGTATCGGTGAATAAGGCCGCATGTCCACCGGGCAGTTCTACCCGCCGGGTAGTCGGATCGAGCGTGGCAAATAACTGGTTGGCAACGTACACATCCGCTTTCGCCAGACTGTTCAGGAGCGTCGATTTACCGGCGTTGGTATACCCCACCAGGGCCACCACCGGGATGCGCGATTTCTTGCGGCGGGCGCGGTAGCGCTCGCGGTGGGCGCGCACCTTTTCCAGCTCAGTTTTAAGGAAATCGATGCGGCGTTGGATCTCGCGGCGGTCGACCTCGAGCTGCTTTTCACCGGGGCCGCGCAGTCCCACGCCACCAACACCGGCGCGGCCGCCCGCACCACCAGCCTGGCGGGCAAGATGTGTCCAGGCGCGTGTCAGGCGCGGCAGGCGGTATTCATACTGTGCCAATTCGACTTGCAGGGAACCTTCGTGTGTCTCCGCATGCTGGGCAAAGATATCCAGGATCAGGGCAGTACGATCCAACACGCGCATTTTCTCACCGAACAGGCGCTCTAACTCACGCTGGTGCCGCGGGGATAGCTCATCATCGAACAAGATCACTTCAGCATCGAACTCTTCCGCCAGACTCTTGATCTCTTCAACTTTACCGCTGCCGATAAATGTTTTTGGGTTAGGGCGATTCAAGCGCTGGATCGCCTGCCCCACAATTTCCAACCCGGCAGTGTGCGCCAGCATTTCAAGCTCGGCCAGCGAATCATCCATCGACAAAAGCTGTTCTTCGCCATATAACTCTACGCCTACCAGGAAAGTTCGGTCACGCGGCTGCTGTTTCAGTTCTATTGTTTTCTTTGCCATATTGCTAATTCTAACTCAGTTTATGCCTGATCGCAGGATGATTTTCAGTGCTTAATTCCCTGTGCCTTTCAAATGGACCTCAAAGAAGTTTAACGACCGCTCCATCGCCAGGTCAAATGTTTGTGAAATATTGTGGTCATCGCCAGGGTATTCATAGAATTCCACCGTGATTCCCGCAGCCAACATCTTCTTACTAACTTTGCACTTTAAGAATTAGATAAAGCCAATTGGCCGCAGATCTGCTCAAGGGAGCCGCCATTTCTGACCTGCTCAATCA
>JAFGRA010000330.1 GCA_016935415.1 Anaerolineales bacterium | reverse complement strand
GCACGTCGGCGGCGGCCCGGCCGAATATGACCGCGATGGCCGCGCCCTGGCGCAGTTGACCCCCGACGCCGATAATGTCGAGACCGCCATACATGACCCGGAAACCGGCGAACTGGTGGCCTGGGATTGGTCTGAATCCGGCACAGTGGAGATGAACTGCTTTCTGTGCCACCTCGAAACCCCCGACAATGCTGCTCGCATAGAGACCTTGCAAGCTGGCGATTTCGGTTGGGCCAATACGGCCACGCTGGTGAGCAGTGGTATCGTCACCCGGGATGGTGACGAATGGACCTGGAACGCCGCCGCTTTCCAGGAGAATGGCGAACTGGCTGGTGAGTTTGTGACTGTGCAGGACCCCAGCAATGACAACTGCGGCCTGTGCCACGGCATGACTCATAATGACCCCAACAAAGTGCTTACTGCGCCGGAATACACCGCTGAGAATTGGGAAACGCTGACCACCGGACAGATCGTTTCTCCGCAGCGCATTGCCAATTCCGGCATGAACCTGGCCGATAAAGACGTTCTGACCCGTTCCTGGGACGTACACAGCGAACGTGTGGTGGCATGTGTGGACTGCCACTTCTCCCTTAATAATCCCGTGCTGGCGGTGGATCGGGGAGACCAACCCGAGCACCTGATCTTCGACCCGCGCCGCCTGGGCTTTGGCGATTACCTTTACCAGCCGCTGCACCAGTTTGCACGTGGTGAAAGCGCCCAGGACAATGTGGCCCCCGAACTGCGCGGCACGATGCGGCGTTGCGAGTCCTGCCACTCGATCGAGAATACCCACGATTGGCTGCCTTATAAAGACCGCCACGTGGACGCGGTAAGCTGCGAATCCTGCCATATCCCGCAGATGTACGCCCCCGCTTACCAGGAAGTCGACTGGACGGTTGCCTATGCTGACGGCGAACCGCGCATCAGTTATCGCGGTATCGAAGGCGATAACCCGAGTTCGGTCAATGTGCTGGTGACGGGTTACCAGCCGGTTGTCTTGCAGCGCACCGATGTGGATGGCAATAAATCGCTGGCCCCGTACAACTTGATCACCGCCTGGTACTGGGTCTACGGTGACCCGGCCCGCCCGGTCAGCCAGGTCGATTTGCAGGCTGCCTGGCTGGATGGCGATACATATAAGCCGGAGATCGTTGAAGCGCTTGATGCCAACCGCGATGGTATCCTCACCGAAGATGAATTGTTCATTCTGGAAATCCGCGATCACGTAGTTTTGATCCAGGAGCAACTGCAAGCCCTTGGTCTGGAAGACCCACGCATTGTTGGTGAGGTGCAGCCTTACAGCATCAACCACAACGTTACCACCGCCGAGTGGGCGACGCGCGACTGCCAGGCCTGCCACAGCGAGAACTCCCGGCTCACACAGCCAATTGCGTTGTCTGCCTACACGCCCGGTGGTGTGCTGCCCGAATTCGTTTCAAACGTAAATACCAATATTGGTGGCGATGTTGTTCAGGATGAGAATGGTATGCTGTATTACCAGCCCGATCCCGCGGCCGATGGCCTGTACGTTATCGGGCATAACAACGTGACCTGGGTCGACTGGCTGGGTATCCTGTTCTTCCTGGGTGTACTCGGCGGCGTATCCGTCCACGGTGGCCTGCGTTACTATTTCGCCAAACGCCAGCAGCACGCCGTCGAACCCGAACTGGAGAAGGTCTACATGTATGGCGTGTACGAACGCCTGTGGCACTGGCTGCAAACCACCGTTATCCTGCTGCTGATCTTTACTGGTCTGATTATCCACAAACCGGATATGTTCGGCATGTTCAGTTTCCGTTATGTGGTGCTGTTGCATAACATCCTCGGTTTCATCCTGGTGGCGAACGCTTTCCTCTCGCTGTTCTACCACCTCGCCAGCGGTGAAATTCGCCAGTATATCCCGCAGCCGCGCGGCTTCTTCGATCAGGCCATTACGCAAGCCAAGTTCTACGTCGGTGGCATCTTCCGCAAGGAAGAACATCCCTTTGAGAAGACGCGTGAACGCAAGCTCAACCCGCTGCAAAGGATCACTTATTTTGGTATCCTCAACGTACTGCTGCCCTTGCAGGTGCTTACGGGGATCTTGATGTGGGGCGCGCAGCGTTGGCCGGACATCTCTGCTGCATTGGGTGGGCTGCCCTTCTTGGGGCCGTTCCACAGCCTGGTGGCCTGGCTGTTTGCCGCCTTTATCGTTGCCCACGTGTACCTGACCACCACCGGCCATAAGCCACTTACCAGTATGAAAGCGATGATTGATGGTTGGGACGAGGTTGAGATTGCGCCTCCGGCGCAATCTCAAGAACGAGTTCCTTCGGAACTCGACCCTGACGCCGGAGACCTAACCCAGGAGGCAAGTGAATGATGACTACTTCTACGCAAACTGTCAAGCCTGTTGCTTCGAAGAGTAAATCCAAGACCAGTATTTTCAAGCGCGAAGAGAAAGCCTACGTTAACCCGTACCTTGCCGGGGCATTGCTCGGCCTGGTACTGTTCGCATCCTTCTTCATCACCGGCAGCGGGCTGGGTGCTTCGGGTGGCCTGAACCGCATGTTGGTCTTCGTTGAAGACCTGGTCGTCCCTGAACACGTCGACCGCACGCCTTATCTGCTGGAGATGGCCGGTGGAGAGCGTAACCCGCTCGATAGCTGGATCGTCTTCGTGACCATCGGCGTCGTGCTGGGCGGCTTCACCTCCGGCTGGCTGAACGGGCGTGTTAAGATCGAAACCAACAAAGGCCCCAACATTACCAGACGTACGCGCTTGTTCATGGCCTTTCTGGGTGGCTCGTTCATGGGCTTTGGTGCCCGCCTGGCGCGCGGCTGCACTTCCGGGCAGGCGCTGTCCGGTGGGGCGGTGCTTTCGGTCGGCAGCTGGGCGTTCATGTTCGCTGTTTTTGGCGGGGCGTACGCCTTGGCGTATTTCCTGCGCAAGTTCTGGAATTAGTGGAGGTTTATGATGGCTCCTTTTCCCGTTAACCTCGTTCAAAATCTTGGCCCGGTATTGGCCTACATCATCTTTGGCGTGATCGGTTTTGCTTTCGGTTACGTGCTGGAGATCGCCGGGTTCGGTAATTCGAAATTGTTGGCGGCTCAGTTCTATTTCAAAGACCTGACCGTGCTCAAGGTCATGTTCATGGCCATCATCGTTGCTATGACGGGCGTCTTCCTGTCTGCTGCGGTTGGCCTGCTGGACTACAACCTGGTCTACGTCAACCCGACCTATCTGTGGCCGGGTATCGTCGGCGGCCTGGTGATGGGTGTGGGCTTTATCGTTGGCGGTTTCTGCCCCGGCACCTCGCTGGTTGGCGCGGCCACCGGCAAAATCGACGCCGTGCTCTTCGTCCTGGGTGTGTTCTTCGGCATTTTTGTCTTCGGCGAAACCGTCGGCAGCTTCAATGATTTCTTCTACTCCTCCTACATGGGGCGCTTCACCCTGCCGCAGTGGCTGGGTTTGCCTACCGGCTGGGTGGTACTACTGGTGATCCTGATGGCGCTGTTCATGTTCTGGGGCGGCGAGCAGTTGGAGAAAATCTTCGGCGGCAAAGACCCCGCTAAAGCACCCAAGGTGCGCTACGCCGGGGCTGCGGCCCTGATCGTGCTTGCCCTGGTCACGCTGGGTATCGGCCAACCGACCAACGCCGAGAAGTGGCAGTCCATTTCCGCTGAAAGGCAGTTTCAACTGGATGCGCGCGAAGTACAAATTCATCCTGGCGAATTGCTGGCAACCCGCGAGGACTCCAAACTCAAGCTGGTGATGCTGGACGTGCGCTCCGAGGCGGATTACAACGTCTTCCACCTGCTGGACGCCGAACATGTCCCGCTGGACCAGGTGCTCGACCGTGTCCCCGACATGTTGTTGGAACCGGCCAATACCGTTTTCGTGGTGATGAGCAACGATGAGGCTGCTGCTACGGAAGCCTGGAAGCTCTTGGTGGCTGAGGCAGTACCCAATGTATACATCCTGGAAGGCGGCATCAACAACTGGTTGGCGACCTTCGACCATGATGGTGAAGGGATGGCAACAACAGCCGCCACAGGCGACGACCAACTGGCGTATGTCTTCGACTCCGCGGTGGGTTCCCGCCATGAGGCCGCTTATCCCAATGCCGAGCACTTCGAATTGGAATTCACGCCCAAGATCAAATTGGAGTTGAAGCGTGGTCCGGCGGGTGGTGGATGCGGTTAGGAAACCTCTGGTTTCCTAACCTTTAGGAGAAAACCTACGATTTTCTCCACGCTTATGATCTTCGGTTGACTTACTTTTAGGTGAACGCTGAAAGCGTCCTCCACGCTTGGTAAGAATTGAAACAGACGGGCGCAAGCCCGTCTGTTTTTTTGTCGGGTATGGGTTTTGTAGGGGCGTATTGCATACGCCCTGGACGCACGCAGTGCGTCCCTACAAGTCCGTGATTAAAGCAACTTTTATAATGGAAATCTGGTTATAATGACCGCAAGTTTCGGCGCCATCCGGTCTGGAGAGGGCATTCGCCCTAAAAATGAGGAGGAACGATGGCTGACCATCAGGAAGCATATAAACTAGAATCAATTCCCAAGATGCGCCGCTTTTCGTTGGACGCGGGGTATCTTGGGCGGCGCAGGCACATGGTGCACGGCTTGATCGAGGTCGATGTGACCGAGGTGCGCGAGCACATGCGCCAGTACAAGGCGGACACCGGGGAAAGCTTATCCTTTACGGGGTATATCATCTATTGTTTGGGCAAGGCCATTGAAAGCAACCCGCACATGCATGCCTATCGCAACTGGCGCAACCAGTTGGTGATCTTCGAAGACATCAATATCAATTCGATGGTCGAGATCGAGCGCGACGGCAGACGCATTCCCGTGCCCTACATTTTCAAGGCCGTCAACCGCAAGACTTACCTGGATATCCATAACGAAATCCGCAATGCCAAGAACAAACCCAGCGAGACCGACGAAGTCAACTTCATGCAGTGGTTCCTGGTGCTGCCTGCTTTCATCCGCCGGGCGTTCTATTGGCTGGTGATGCGCGTCCCGCAGTTCTTCCGCCAATATTCCAGTTCGGTGATCGTGACTGCGATTGGCATGTTCGGCAAAGGCGGCGGTTGGGGCATTACCGTACCCAACTTCACCCTGACCGTGACCGTGGGCGGCATTGCCCGCAAACCGGGTGTGGTCGAAGAGCGCATCGAAATCCGCGAATACCTCGACCTGACCATTAGCATCGACCACGACATCGTCGACGGCGCTCCGATGGTGCGCTTCGTCAACCAATTCCGCGAGTTGGTTGAGAGTGGATATGGGTTGCTTGAAGCATAATCCCCAAATAATAAAGAGTGATGCGGACAGGTGGTCGTTGCCTGTCCGTTTTGTATTAGCAGATTTTCCCCTCACCCCCGGCTGCGCCGAGCCCCTCTCCCACTGGGAGAGGGGAAACATCCGTAGAAACGTAGTTTCGGAGAAAAATCTTTGATTTTTCTTATGCAAATCGCTTTGCGATTTGTCAAGGATGTGGGGTGAGGGCATGATCGGCCGGTCGCCCCTACAAAGTTTTCCCTCGTTTTCCGTGTATAATTTTTCAAGTAGGTTTTGTACTCTATTTTCTGTTGGGTGTAATTAAATTATGAACAGACCCATTTGGATTTTATTATTGCTCACGTTTATTGGTCTCCAAAGTTGTGCGGTTGGAGATCGAGCTGAAGGCGTTTTGGTCACAGATACACCACAGCCAGCGGTCGAAACGCCAACGCCGGTGCCGGGTACGCCGACGCCATCGTCAACCTATCCACCGGCAGAAATTGCCCAGGTAACTACTTTTGCCAGGCGCACAGAATTCGCCAACAACCAGGCAACCGCCCGGGTGATATCTGCACAGGCTGCGACTGCCCGGTCCGAAGAACTCGCCACTGAACAGGCCTGGCTCGATATATTAGCCCTCACGCCAACGCCCATGATCCCGGATTTCGTATCGCTTGATAAACTTGATCTCCCGGATTGGATGGCGGATGCGAAGACAAATATTTTATTTGTTCCCATTGGAAACTATGATGATGGTTTTAAACATCTAGCGTTGATCGATCCCGTCAGTGGGGAACGATACGAATTGAACGTTCAAGATATAGGCGCGTATTTCTGGCTGGAGGATGGCACCGGTTTTGGGCTTTTGTCTCAAGATGGAAGGGCAATGGCAATCGTAGACCTGGGGACTGGCGCAGTATATCATTATCCGGCCCCTGAAAAAATATTCTATTACGAGGTTAGGGATCGAAGTTATTATGGCCCGAAAAGAATGGTAGCCTTTGGCGATCCTTCGAACCCATCCGATTTCGTGCTGGCAGACCCCGGAAGAGTGTCCTTCGATGGGCAATATATTTATCTTGTCGCAGAAGGTAAATATTCACTGGATGATACGACAACAATTATTAACGTGAAGACGGGGGAGGAATTCCAGCTAACGGAATTTGATGATGATAAGTACGATGCGTATCACATCTGGTCGCCGGTTATGCCGTACCTCGCTTTTGCCGAAGGCGACGGTTTAATTGAAACGAATTTTGTCGATCACTATGCCCATTACACGTTACAAATATACGATGCCGGCACAGGGGTTTTGGTGGGGGCATATGAAGATATGTCTTACGTTGTCTGGTCCCGGGATGGGGCGAAACTATTGCACACGCAAAAGCCATTCCGCTTCGACCAGCCCAATGTCCCTTGTATTTTCGATCTGCTCACTGGAGAAACGACCTGTTTCAATGAAGTGCATGTCCATCATCCTTCTGGAGCCTCAACGTTGAATTATGCCTGGTCTCCCGATATGCAGCAGATCAGCTATGCGTACTCAACTGTCGTAGATATTAGCGGCCATCACGAAGGAGGTTTTTGCCTGATCGCGATCGCAACCCGCGAAATTGAATGCCCGATTGATCCCTTTGATTATTATTATTCTTCGGGTGATCTCGCACATAATTATGCATGGTCCCCGGATGGCAGGTATGTTGCCATGCATCTTGAACCGCGCGGCTTTGGTGGCGACGATGGAAGTACACCGCGGTTGGCAGTGCTCGATTTGACAACAAATGAACATGAAATATTGGGACAGTATTTAGGCGGCACGGCGGGCATTTGGCGGCCGATGCCATAAATCGATCTGAAAGGACTCTGCTTTGACAAACAACACATTAGCATTGAATGGTATTACACCCTATATCTACGGCACCACCCGGCTTGGTGATGAAAGCATCCCACATGAACGGCGGCTTGCCGTTGCCCGGGCGGCGATGGGCGCCGGGGTGTGGTTCCACACCTCGCGGGGCTATGGCGACGCGCTCGAAGTGCTGCATGAAGCCTTCAGCGCCGAACCGAACAAGATCCCCAAACTGATCGTCAAGATTGGTTGGCAGAGCGCCGACCAACTGCGCGACGTGATCGCCGAGAACCTTGAACCACTCGGCCTGGACGGTATGCAGCTTGGGCAGCTTTGCCTGGGCGGGCAGTTAGCCGAAGACTTCGCCAATGGCGGCGATTGCTACCGCGTCTTCCAGGAGATCAAGGACGAGGGTCTGGTGCAGGGTTACGTGGTCGAGGTCTTCCCCTGGACTTCGGAAGCGCCGCTCAAAGCCTTGCGCGCCGGATACCTTGATGATATTGTCGAGGGTTTCATCTTCTACCTCAACCCCTTGCAGCGTTTTGCCGCCAATGCGTTGTGGGACGAGATCGTCGCCCGGGACCAGACCGTGATCGCCATGCGCACCGTCGCCGGTGGTCCGGTGCACAGCCTGCGCGACGTGCCCGGCTTTGCCTGGAAACCGTATTTGCAGCAGCGCGCCGTTGAAGTTGTCCCGATCTTCGAGCGTTCCGGCGTGGAGAGTTGGACGGAGTTCTGTGTACGTTTTGCGCACAGCCTCCCGCAGGTGGTGGCTACGGTGGGCGCAACCAGCAAAATAGATAACCTGAACGAATTCCTGGCTGCCAAAGCCGCTATTGAGCCGCTGCCGGAGGACATCGTCAGCGAGATCGTGGCTTTACAGTACCGCTGGTCGGATGAACTCGACGTGCACGCCGAACCGGGAAGCATGTAACGTTCAAAAGTGTACCCTCCTTTAAAAATGTCATCTTTGTTCTTGTCGTCGAGCAGAGGTAACTGCCCAGGCAGCGCTTTGGTTTATTAGGTTTTGTTTGTTGAATAGGAAGGGAGCATATCATGAACAAACGCATCCATTTGATCTTGATGGCTATCTTGATTTTGGGCCTGACCGCGGGCTGTGAGATGCCGTTTCTCGAACCTACCCCGACGCCCACGGCAACGCACACGGTAACGCCATTACCCACGCGCACACCGACGGAAACGCGCCCGCCAACATCCACGCCGACGGAAACCCCAACACCTGAACCGACCATCACATCTACGCCAACGATCACGCCGACCCCGACCGAGACCGAAATCCCTCAACCAGCCTCGCTTGCCGGGTTTGTAACCCTGTCTTCCGATACGGATGCACCTTTCCCGGCCACGCTTTATTTGCGCGCAGCGGAAACGATGGCAACCTTTTATAGTGGAAAAACGGCCGCGGATGGCAGCTACAAGATTGTAAATATGGACCCGGGTTTTTACGAGCTCTGGGTGCTGATTACAAAGCAGACTGCGATGATCCCGGGGTGTGACGATATTACGCTGCAGGATGCTGCCTGGCGTTTGGGGGTTGAGTTTGAGGGTGGTAAGGGCATGACCATCGAAAATGTTTCCTTGACCAATGCCATTTTGCTGGTTGAAAGTTTAGGCGAGGAAAATTTCAAGGCGATTGGATATTACGTTGTGCTGCCCGATTTTGAAATCCTATCCGGCGTAGAGAACGAATTCGATATTGAATTGCTTTGTAAGTGAGCATCACTAGCCTGCGATAGTCTGCTCCGCCGTCCAATGCACGAAGGCCAGCATCACCTTGGCATTGTCCTCATCGATCTGCTTGCTCGTACGCCAGGTTTGTGATGCGGCCACCAGTGTACGCCACGGCTCCGGGAGCGCAGCGCTGGCCCAGGCCGCGGCCTGGGCTTTCCCGGCCAATTCCCCGTTTTCCAGGGCGTAGAGCGCCCGGCACATGGTTTCGATCACGTAAGCCTGATGCCCCTTTACCAACAGCCAATCAGGGTCGTCTGGTTCCTGTGCCCATGTCTCCCAGTACCCCAGTAAACTGCGGATCGCCTGCCTGATCTCGGCGGTCGAAATTGGGTCGATCAGCGTTCGCGGGTCGGGGCCGTACAGGGGGATACCCTGCTCGCGCACCATCCAGCGTTCCAACAGCCAGTTGGCAGGGTGTTCGCTCCAGGTGAGTTCTTCGCCTTGCCCCAGGGTGGGGAAGGTCTGGCCCGGTTTGTACTGCTTGAGCGCCTCACGCTCGATGTAAGCGATCTCCACCCGGTTGGCGTAGGCGTTGGGCAGGGCGGCGATGCGGGCGTGCATCTCCAAAAGATCGGTGAATTCTACCGGACCTACCCGTTTGACCGTTGCCGCCAGCAGGTCGATGTCGCTGGAGGCGGGGATGAAATCACCGCTTGCCAGCGAGCCGCGCAGGTAGATGCCTAAGAGGTTATCCTGGAGCGTAGCGTGAATCTCGGCAATATAGCGTTCCACGATCTCGTTGAGGTCTGCGGTCTCGTGTTTGAGGATGGCGTGAGCGAGCGGCATAGTTTTCCTTTGACTTCGGAAATATTATAAAAGCAAACGGTCAGTTACCAATTATAGCGGTACTTTTGCCAGGAATTTACGTTGGATTTCTCAGGTTTTCTGGCCTTGAAACGTGTACAATATGGGCATGGATAAATTACAGGTATTGGCGAGCTGTAAACAATGGTTCAACGATCAGGATTATGACCTTGATGAAGAGGTGGAAGTCAGCGTTGGCTGGCGGGTGGATATCAGCGCCATCCGGGGGGAAGCACGCTGGCTGGTCACGGCAATTGGTGACAACCTGGACGAATGGCAATATCTCTACGATTTCGACGGCGCGATCGACCGTTTGATTGGCACCAACACACAATTGGAACAGGATGTCTTTATGGCGGTGGCGCTGCCGTTCAGTTCCACCGAAAACGGGCTGGACCTATCCTATCGCCGTGCCCTGAAGAAATATTCCAACTCGATCATATTCCTCGACCTGAACATCAGCTTGCTGCTGGTGCGTGAGGATGCTTCGCTGCAAGTGCTCACCCCGGAAGCGGTAAACCCCTTCCTGCGCGACCTGAACCGCCTGATCGGGCGCAGGGGACAACAAAGCTAAAGCTAATTGGTTTTCTGGAGAAAAATATATGGCAAAACGTTTCCATCCTTACAAATTGCTGCTGTTTTTTATGGTGATCGTGTTGGTTTCTGCAGCCTGCGACCTGCCCTTCGAGGTAAACCTCAGCCCGCCGGAACAGGATAGCGCGCCTGCGGCGGCTGAAGGCGAAGGGGAAAGCGCCGCCGGAGCGACCGAAACCAGCGCTCCCGCAACCACCGAAGCCTCTACCACCGTGCCGCGCTTCGAGCCGGCCGAATGTTTCTTTCCGACCAGTACACCCCAGATCGAGTGCGGCAACCTGATCGTGTGGCAAAACCGCGGTACCCAGGACATGCTGCTGTCGCTGGCCGTGGTCATCATCCACGGGCGTTCCAACGTGGTTGCCCCCGACGCGGTGCTGTATTTACCCGATGGGCCGGGGTATGGCGGTATTGTGGATGTCGAGCAACGCTGGCTGCAAACCGCTTTCCTTTCCAAGCGGGACGTTGTGCTGTTCGATCCGCGCGGGGTGGGTTTTTCCAGCCCCAGCCTGGACTGCCCCGAACTAGAAGGCGTGGTGGGTGAAGACCGAGACGGTGCGGCTTTGCTGTGCAGTCAACGCTTGCAGGCCGAGGGCCTGGGCCTGGGTTTGTATGACAGCGGCAACAGCGCAGCCGATATTGCCGATCTGCGTCAGGTCTTGGGGTACGAGCAGTTCAACCTGGTGGCTGTGGGCTACGGCTCGCGCCTGGCATTGACCGTGATGCGCGACCATGCCGACATCGTGCGTTCGGCGATGTTCGATTCGCTTTTCCCCATTGAAGTAAATGCCCTGGATGAATATGCGATGAATGTGATGCTTGTTGCCGAACGCGTATTTTCTGATTGCGCCAACGACCGGGCCTGCTCGCAGTCTTATCCCGAGCTTCAGACAGACTTCTATGAAGCCGTTTCGCGCCTGGGGGATGGCGCAGTCGTGTTTGATATGGTCCAGCCTGCAACTGGATTGGTCGTGCGTTCAGAATTGAGTGGACTTGATATCCTGGACCTGACCAATGAGGCGCTGAGTGATAAAGATCTGCTCCCGCTGGTGCCTAGATTCTGGACTTTACTGGCCGCGGAAGACTATAATGCCGCCCTGGCAACGATTGGGAAAGCCCTGCCCGCCGATTCTGCTGCTGCCGCTCCACTGCCGGATTTTGATGATGAAGAAGAATTTCCCGAGCCGGAAGCGACCGATATGTTCTCTGTAACCGAAACTGTGACAGCTACGGAAGAAGTCGGGGCGACAGAAGAAGTCCCCGCCACCGCGGAAGTGGGAGACGTTCAGGCGCAACCTGCGGCGCTTGCCGAAGCGCAGCCCTTCAGCGAAGGCGCTTATTATTCGGCGATCTGTAAGGAAGAGGCTTTCTTCAATGCCCTAGAAACAGCTGAGGCTTTGACCGAAGATTATCCCCGTGATGTGGTTCGCCCGCTTTTGGACGAAGTCAGCTTGACCCTGGCGATCTGTGTGGATTGGGGCGCGGGTGCGGCGGTGGTGCACGAGAACAACCCTGTGCAGACCAGCATCCCGGTGTTGGTGCTCTCCGGCAAATATGACCCGCTCACGCCGCCAGCCTGGGCGCAGGCTGCGCTGCCCAATTTCCAGCAGCATTTCTTCTTCCAATTCCCCGGTTACGGTCATGCTCTTACCAATGAAGATGGCTGCGCTTTTGAGATCATGGGTGAATTCATTGACCTGCCGCGCACCGAACCACGCGCCGAGTGCCTGCGGGGTATGCCGCCGTTCAGTTTCGTGCCCGATGAGAACATCGAACTGGATGTGGGTGTGCCGCCCGAAGAACTGGAAGAAGGCACCCCAGAACCGGAGTTTGAAGATTGATTGTTTAACGAAAGAACGGCGCTTACGGCGTCGTCTCTTTTTATCCAAATTGATTGTGTTGAGGGTGTGGAATTGCTATAATGAGACTGTAAATTGTTGTTTTTTGGATAGAGGAATGAGGTGGTTGAATGATTCAGGTGATCCAGGCAGTTGCTTCTGCAAGTGCGGTTATCTTGGGAATTACGTATATCATAGGAGGTCTGGTCGTCAATCTGAATCTTGCGCGCCGGGGAATTACAGAATATCAGATCCTCAAGGTGAAATATCTGGTTGTCGGGATCATCTATTTGCTCTATGCAGCCGGTATTATCGTGCTTGCAATGGTTCCGGCTTTTTTTCTGGTGCAGTACATTAATCACCGCATGTTTCCGCAGGTTCTGAATATCCTCTCAATCGGGGCTTCAGTTTTTCTGTTATACCTTTGGTCGAAGCCACCAAAAAATTCGGATTCATTTTTAGTGCGTTGGTGGTTTTGGGTGGCAGCTGGTACTGTCACCATGATCTTTCCACAAATGGTATTGATCCGCCAACTGATGAGTCTGGCTTTGGATGCTTACTCGCTGCTGTTGACAGCCCAGGCGGTATTTGCAGGGACATTAGCCTTCATTGCTCAGATATATCATTACTCTTGTTATTACTATGGCAGGCATTCGGCCGCAACCGCGCTAGATCCGATTGGCGTTGGTGTCTTAATTCCAGTGCGATTGGCAGGGGATAAGGACAAAATGGCTATACTGACCGAATTAGGAATCTCGATGATAAAGCCAGGAATCACAGAGTGGATCTTGCTCATTGATGAGACAGATAAACATTATATTGTGAGCGTAGAAAGAGAAGAAGGAGAGAATACCTTCAAGGTATCGAAAGATTTAGTGGACGCGATATTGTATATGGCAAAGTAGTTTAGGATAAACGTTCATGGATCTTGGTCAAGTATTGTCAATTGCACATGGGTTGAATCGGTGTTTTCGGGATGGCAATGACCCATTCCAGATTATGACACGCATACTTGAAGAATGTAGTGAACTAGCCCAGCAAGTGAACCATTTTGAAGATAAGAAAGGGTATATTGGTAGTTGAGAAATAAAAAAGATACACGCTGAGGTGAGGGGGGCACCCCAACGTGCATCAATGTGATTATAATACATTTGCAGATGATTTTCAAGGTGCTTTCAATGATGTAAGGTTAATTACACAGGAAAGAGTGATCGAATGCCGATCCATTATTTGATTGACAATGATCATCGCTGCGTCATCAAGCTTTGGATAGGGGAAATCACTTTGGAAGATTGGCTCATTGCTGAACGCCAGGTCATGGAAGCCCCCAATTTACCGCGGAATTTTAAAATGTTGATCGATGCTCGCAAAGTCAGCGCGTTCAAAATTGGCCCTGAGAATGTAGACGAGATCGTCGATTTTTATGAAACCTATCAGGATAAGGTCAATGGCGTGCGTGTTGCGATGCTGGCTGGAGCCTTTTTCAAGGAAGCTAAAATGTATGAAAGAAATGTGCAGCCGTTGGGGATGAATGTGATCGTGTTTGCCAACTTCGATACAGCCTGCACATGGCTCAATCTGGACCAGGGATTAGTAAATGAATATCTCCAGCAGTTACAGCAGGAATCGTGAGCCGTAATTTATTATCTTAAACGCTGCGATCTCCCCAGCATCTATTTCCAGCGATTTTAATGGGCGGCGCTAATTTGTAATCTGCATCTTGCATTCGCTGCTCGTAGAGGCGCTCACTGCCCGCCACCCAGGCTTCTCCTGCATCCGGCCTCTCTTTCACTCATGCTCCGGCCAGGGGATTGCTACCCAGCCGGTGTAGCCGTGTTTCTCGGCGGTGTATAAGCGCCCACTGGATGACTGCTGGCAACTAGCTTCGTCCGTGATCGCTACAACTGTGCCGTCAATGTGCACCGGTGTGAAAACGATCTGCCCTTCTTTGCAGACCCAGGCTTCGATCAGGTAGCCGCGGTAGTCGTCTTCCGTCATCCAGACCGCGACCCAGGAAACGGTGACCTGGTCGCCAGCGCGCACCGCGCTCACCCCGGTGGGCGGCTTGTAGAGTTCGGAATAGGGCAGGCGGTTGTAGTAGGGGGCGACGCTGAAAAGGTCGCCATCGATTTCCAGTAGGTCGGCTTTGGCCCAGCACGGATTATTGCCCCCGATGGCTTGCAGGTATACCCAGGTGCCCAATTCATTGCGCCCGATGATCTCCATGCGGTTGCCAGGGTACAGGCCGTACTTGTACAAGTAAGCGGCTCCCGGCCCATAACGGCAGTTGGTCTGTTCCATCACGCGGGCGCGCGGCGGCCCGGCAGTGGGCGTGATGGTTGGCGTCAGCGTGATCGTGGGCGTCAACGTCGTTGTCGGGCTGATCTCCGGCGTGGGCGAAGGTGTTACCGTAACCGGAACTTCCACTACCCGGGTGACCTCAACCTCAACTTCGACCTCGCGGGTGACTTCCAGGGTATGCACGACCGTTTCTACCTGGGGTGTTGGTTCCGGCGTTGTGCCGAGGTTGCAAGATGCCAATGTGATCGCGGTGAGCAACACTAAGATTAGGCTGAGTTTGGGGAGGTTTGGGATACCAATTGGCATGGCCGGTTCTCGCTTTCAGGATTTGCGTAACTGACCGTCTGTGGCGAATTGATAACGATTTTTCCCTAGAATATTCAAAGGCAATAAACGGTCAGTTCCGTTTGTCAATGCCCTTGTGAGCAGATTTATATGACGAAATCTTCGGGCATTTACTTGCTGGCGAGATTGTAACATGAACCGCTTAGACCGCGCTCCCATACTTTTCGTTCTCCGCTCGCAACTCGTCAGACCACTCATCGCTGGTCAGGCCCATGTTGATCTCGATCAGGTTGCCGTCTGGGTCGCGCAAGAACGCGCAGCGGATGCCCCAGTCTGGCTGGTTGTGGGGTTCGGTAATCAGTTCTATGCCGCGTTCCACCAGGGTGGCCGCAAACTGATCGACATCGGTAACTTCAATCGCTAGCAGCACCCGGTCCTGGCAGACGGCATCGGCCGGTAAGTCTGTCGTGTGAATGACTTCGGCCATCAGATCGCGTTTATACAGGGCGAGGATAGGAGCATTGTCGTTTGGGTTAGAGAAAGAAGCATATCCGCCGCCTGCTTCTCCCCATATCACTAGGAATCCTAATACGTCCCGGTAGAACCGAAAACAGGCATCGAAATTGTTTACCAAAAGGCGGGTTTGTCGTAACCACATATTTCCTCCAAAGCGTATTTCACTGTTTGACTTGCATGTGATTATATCGAAGCGAGCAAGATTTTGGTGTGCTGGTTGTTGTTTGTAAAGAGGTTATCAATCTGAATTTGTGGCTGTAAGGCGATCGTAGGCGTAAGCGGTATAAACGGAAAGCGGCATCATGGAGAGAATCAGCAGCACCCCAAAGCCCATGATCGATTGCAAGAAATCGTTGAATAAGGTACCAACCGGAAATTGCCCAAACACCCATATTGCGAAAAGCACCAGTGGCCAGGGCCACAGCTTGGCTGCCAGGCGCAAAATTCCGCCGGGTTGTTTATCCGGCAGCGGCTTATGGATGCGCGTTCCGGCCGCTCCGCCAATGATGCCGATCAGGGGTGGGAAGAGGCCACCGCCGAACAGCAGCAGAGCTATGGAAAGTAACATCATGATTAGCCCGCCGCGCTTGCGTTGGATAAAACCAATTGACCAGACCAGGATCAGCAAACCAAAGATCACCGCCAGAATACCGGTGATCAGGAAGTTGGGCAGCACGGTCATGGCCGGTTCGCAGGCGTTCCAGATTTCTTCAGGCACACAGGGCAGCCCAATCGAGGCGATCATCAGCCCGGCGGGGCGGGTGTTGCCCTGCAGAATTTCAAAGATGCCATGTTCTATCCCTGCTGCTCCGGCAGCAATCCCAAATACAATGGCTACATTTTTAGTTGCTTTGCGCATCGTTGTTCCTCATGAATACAGGTAAAACCATCCCAGGATAATTTGATAGTCAGGTTAAGCTGTTCAGTTCGTCCCAGCCGTAGGCAACCTCAAGGGCACCAGCTCCGCTTTGCTTGGTCTGGTCGAGCAGCTCGCCGCCTAATTCTTCGTAGAACTGCCGGGCGCGCTGGTTCTGTGCCAACACCCACAGCATCATCGAAGTACAGCCGCTTGCCTTGAGTTGGGCTGCTATCGTCTGCGAAAGCTGGCGGCCGATGCCCTTGCCCTGGCAGGGCAGCCGCACATGCAGCGCCACCAATTCGCTATCATATGTTGGAATGTCACTGACGCCCGGCCGCCCCAGTGCATATCCGGTGATCTCACCTGCTTCAGTTTCGGCCACATACAGCAGGTCATCCATCCGGTTGGAGAGCAGCTCGCGCCAGTCCTGGGTTTGTTCCGCGTAGGTGAATAGATCGAGGTAATCTTGCGGCAGGATTCCGGCGTAGGCAATGCGGTAGCTGTCTACTTGTACCTTTGCCAGCCCGGCGCTGTCAATGATGGTTGCTTTCCGAACTCTCACTTTTCCTCTGCTATTTTTGGAATGCGCCTCTGCCCCAAATGTGAGCGTACATTCTCAGATTTTTGCAGCTTGAATTATAGTTCAAAGTGCTGACTTATCCAGGTAACCATTTGCTCTAGCGATATGGATGGATTGACTTCTATCGTGGGCAATCCTCTTTTCTGTGCTTGTCCCTTGATGATTTTAGTCAGTTGCATATCCCGCCTGTATAAATTCCCATATGCTTTTTGGGGATCGCTGACATGCTTTCTAAATGAAGGCTTATCCCGCTGCAACATCGAATTCAACTTGAAGCGTGGTGATGGGATCAGCCAGATAGCCTGATTTTGGCTGGTCAACAAAGGGTGAACGAATTCTGGGGTGAGGCCAAAGCCTTCTACCAGGATGTGCGGTTCTTGGGGGAGCGCCAGTAGATCCTCTACCGCCAGGGGAAAGCGGTCTTGGATAGTATGTAACGTCCTTTCAACTAACTCCTGCGGCGAGGGATTAACCCAATTCTCTTCCAATGAACCGGATAGGAATTCTTGATAGATTGGATTGGACTGCGCCAGGTGCTGTACTTGGGGCTGGTCATGCTGGTCGTAATGATAAACTTGCAAGCCATATTGCTCACCGAGACACCTGGCGATCGTGGTTTTACCCGAATCAGTTGCCCCGCCGATCCATAGAACGTGAGTCAGAGCATGGCGCAGATTTGTTTCCATTACACTATGGGTGCAACGCTTCGGAAGTTCGTTTTCTGTTTATCAGATAGATTGTGATTCCACCGGCGAGCAGGCTGAACTCTAAAATGCCGGAGAGTATTAGCCCGGGACCTGAACCCCACAGGCCAAGTCCCAATAATGGTGAGCAGGCAAAGAAGAGCGGCAAATCGGGGAGATGAACGATGAAATCGAGGATCCAATGGCTGAAAATTGCTAATCCAATAATAGCGCTCGCCCGACGATCTTTGTATATAAGATAAGCAATTGCCGCCGCTATAAAAGACCAGACGGCGCTCATAAAAAGCCCGTGCGACCAGGGGATCGATGCTGGACTCAGGATGACGACTCCCTGGTGGATATCCGTTTGACTTATACCGAATTCTTCGATTCCGAGCGCATCGAAACCGAAACATAAAACATCGAGCACTTCTGTGGCAATCAACAAAACCCAAAGCGGTGCTTTGGGTGCGGCAGGTTTCATCGCAAATCCGATGGCGAGATGTCCAGGAGGACCCATAGTATTTCTCATCCTAAATTTGGTTAGTTGTATCTATTATAGCAATTTCCCCGTATTGTAACAACGCGCGCGGTGTGTATCTTCGTTGACCGACTACACTCTTTCCCAGTCTTCGATTTCCCCGGGTACGATCTGGAATAGCGGGTGAGGGGTAACCGCTTTCAATTTGGCAATCTTTTCGTGGTCGGCCGGGCTACGTTTTTCTAATTTAGCCAGCAGGTGACTGAACTCGTAATCCAACTGCCCGGCCGCGGTCTGGATTTGGGGCGCCGTGCCGTTCGGGTTGATCTTGGAGGCGTCGAAGTTGTAGCCGCGCGCCCGCGCTTCTTGAAGCACGCCCGCTAGAAAGTAGGCAATGGCTTGCTGGGGATCGGAGTGGGCTTTGAAGCGGTCGAGCTGTGGATGATTCTTATAGCCTTTGGTCTGGCCGCGCAGCACAGCCTGGGCCAGTAATCCCTCACGCCATACCGCTAACAGGCCCTGACGATCCAAGTATTGGGGGTGTAATGTCCAAAGTCGCATGGTTCGCTCCTTTGTTTGAATTTGGTTGATGGTATCAAAAGCCGCGCTTTTGCCCTTCCCAGGGCGGTGCTTGATCGGTTATGAATTCTTCAACGCTCGGCCCGTGCAATTGGCCCAAACGCCATACGCCATAGAGGTAGCTGACGATCAGCAAGAGAATGGTGTAAGGCCATCCCAGAAAGATTTTGATAGCGCCCAACGCGCCCACTGCCTGGCGTTGGTAGAGCCAGTATTCCAACGCCAAACGCGCCGCGAAAGCCACTGCCCACATAATGGTAACTTCATTATAGGCCGGGAGCACCTTGGGATGCCAATACCATTTCAGCGGCCAGCGCCGGGCGATGAAACTGCTCCAGGCTACTACTGGCCGATTGAGCGCCACGCTGACCACACACAAGATTACCGTGATCGCGCCGGAGATCAACCCAGGTAGGAAAAAACCGGCGGCGGAGTTGTTGAGCTTTACAAAGACCGCTGCGAGCACAACCCCACCCAGACCGCCAAGTGCATAGACCAGGTTCTGGCGTTGGAAGATGCGGTATGCGGCCAGCAGGGTGGCTACCCCCAAGGCAGCCCACAGCGCGACGTTGGTTCCAAACAGCAGATTGGCGGCCAGGAAAATCAGCAAGGGCAGGAACGAATCCAGCAACTGCGTGCCTCGTCCGACAAAAACAGCCTGGAATTCGGCTTGCAGTTCTTTAATCTTGCTCACTGGCGCGTGCACCCATCCAGAATGTACCCCAATCGCCTTTGCTGGCAAATAAGGCCAGCAGGGTATACAAGCTGGCCGTGAAGAAGCCCAGCACCATCATCAAAACTACCCAGACGATGGCGCGCCCCAGCGATTGCTCGCGGTATACGATCCAGGCCGAGAACAGGATAAAGCCGGTGTAGAGATCGACCATGGAAACGATGCCCCAGGGGTTCTTGAGCAATTCAGCCCCATCGGCTCCGAAATCTCCGGCAGTGAAGCCGTAGATCAATCCGGCCGTCATTGCCAGCAGCCCGAGGGCGGAGATGATTTTTGCAACTTGCATCTGCATGTGCTTTTCCTTATGATTTGTTCGCCGGTGGGCGGGGGATGAGTACTGGCGTGTTGGCCTTGTATGCTTCATAATCCGGTTGTCCGCCCCATTTCTCATCGGCGCGCGCTTCCAGCATGGGAACGCCGCTGATGCGGGTCAGCAGAAGTGTGACGAAGATGGGGGAAATCAGTGTCAGCCACTGCCAACCCTGCAGAACTGGCAACGTTACGATGGCAACGCCGATCCACAGCACGATTTCACCAAAGTAGTTCGGGTGGCGCGACCAGGCCCACAAACCGGTTTGGATGAATTTGTCCTTGTTCTCTGGCATGGCCTTGAAGGCGCTTTTTTGGCGGTCGGCAATCACCTCGATCCCAAAGCCGAACAGCCAGACCAGTAAGCCAAAACCACCAAAAAAGCCCAACGGTTGCCGGGTCGTGGTCGTGATTGCCGCCAAGGCTGCGGCCAATGAGAATGAAACCCACAGACCCTGTAAGGTCCAGGTCAGCAGGAAGCGCGCAAAGGAGGGTTTGATCTCCCGGAAGCGGCGGTCTTCACCGGCGGCGTGGATACGGGCGAACAGGAAACTGCCCAGCCGGATGGCCCAGATCGATACCATGCCCAGCAGCAGGAGGGCGCGTGTGTCGACCACCGGGGTGGCAATCACGGCCACCACGACCACGGTGATGTAGGTCAGGCTGCCGGTCAGGTCGAAGAACTTTTCGGTTTGCAGGCTGAAGGCCGGGATGAAGGCAATCCATTGGATGATGAAGGCCAGGGCGACAGATAACGCAAAAATAGGTATGCCGAACACCTGGTAACCCATTTGACTGCCCGCAAAGGCCAGCCCGGCGGCAACCAGAATTACGATGGGGATGGCAAGCAACGAACGATTATTATTCTTTTCCATTTTCTTTTCCTTATTACTTTCTAGCCGTTTTCTGGGAAATGATGGCAAAACCGACTGCGCCCGGTCCAATATGCGCCCCAATCGTGGGAGTTATGTCCATCGAGTACACTTCGCCAGCCGGGATGCGATCCGCAATTTGCCGATAAAAGCTCTCGGCTTCTGCGGCAGCGTTGGTATGCAGCAGCGCAAAGCGTTCAATTGGCTGCCGCTCGGCCAGCATTTCGGCCAGGCGAGCTTGCGCTCGGGCAGCAGTGCGCACGCGTTCGGAACCCGGCTGCCCATTTTGCATGGTCAGGATAGGCTTCAGTTGCAGTAAGCTGCCTATCCCGGTCACGACGGCGTTCATGCGGCCGCTGCGGCGCAGGTAATCGAGCGTGTCCAGCACGGCAGTCACGTAGGTGCGGGCAGCGATGTCTTCCAGCGCGGCCAGGATCTCCGGCATAGTTTTGCCTTCCGCAGCCATTTGAGCTGCCAACTCCACCTGGAAGCCGGTGCCTAAACTGAGCTGGCCGGAATCGCGTACCTGAACGGGGATTTGGTCGAATTCCTGGGCTGCGCTTTGGGCCACGGTTACAGTGGCACTCAAGCTTTCCGAGATGTGGATGGAGAGGATTTGAGTGGCTCCCTGAGCGGTGAGTTTGGCATAGGCTTGGAGGAAAGCATCGCGGCCCGGTGTGCCGGTAGTGGGGTGGACGGGATAGGTCGGTAAGTTTGTATAGAATTCTTTGCGGCTGATCTCTACGCCGTCCAGGTAGCCGCTATCACCAATGTTGATATAGAGCGGAATGACGATGATACCCAGTTTTTGGATAACGTTTTGAGGCAGGTCGCAGGTTGAGTCGGTAATGATTTTAATGGTCATGCTTTTGTACCGCGTCGTAGCAAGGGAATGAGGATCGCAGCCAAAACCAGCAGGGCGGCAGTGACCCAGGCGGTGTTGACGACCAGGGCAGTATCCGCCTGGCTGATGGCGATGCCTACAAAGGCCCAGCCCAGCACCAGGATGTAGGCAATGTCATTCTCCCGCCACAACATCAACAGTCCCAACCCCGTGGCAACTGCCAGCATGACCACCGCCCAAACTGCTGCCGAGATGCCCCAGCCGCCCCAATTCAGGTAAAAGAGCACCTGCGAAGCGTTGGCGACCGTGGCGACGGAGATCCAGCCCAGATAGATGCTGAAAGGCAGCTTGACGAATAGCTTTTGGCGCTGGTCGAGGCTGCTCGTACGGAATTGCTGGTAAATATAAAGCAGGCTCGCCAGAAGGATGAGCATAAGAACCAGTGTGAGTGGGAAAAATTCGTAATGCCATAGGAAGATCCAGATCGAATTGGCCAGGCTGCTGACCCAATATGCCGGGGCAATTCTGTTGAATAGTGTGCTATCTCGTTGGGCGGGTAAAGCCTGGTAGATGGTGTAGGCACCCAATGCGATGTAGATCAGGAGCCAGATCGAGAATACATAACCCGCCGGGACAAAGTATATATCGAAGCGGTCCGAGATTTCGCCCGTGCCCTGGCCGTTTAGAGGCAGGGCATTAGCTAATACATTAACAACAACGGTGAGTAAAGTTGCCAAGATTGTGATGATTTGATTTCCTGTGATCTTTTTCATTGCATGTCTCCTCTTTTTGTGCGCTTATATTCAGATTGTTTGGTTATCAAGTCGCTAATAAAAATTTTTCATTTTGCAATAATTCAGTAAGTGAAGATGCTTTCTCTTTCGAAAATATGCCTGTTTCCCGCCAGAGAACTTTCCCTTCGGCTGTGACCAGCATGATTTGAATTTCGTCTTCGGAAGTAATCTCCAGCTTTTTGAAAAAAAGTGCTTTGTCCAGATACAGAGTGATCGTTCTTTCCCGGGCTTTTTGATCGGGGATGCCGGCGCGCATGCCTTCATTCAGCAAAAATTGCCTGATCGGTCCTAATTTGTAAATGACTGGTAGCTCAACGTATTTCACATCGACGAACTTGTCTTCGAGTTGTTCGGCGTAAGGCAGCCAGGTGTTAATGTCCAGTTGTTGATGCCGGTAAAACGCCATCAATACGAGGTTGTATTTGGCCGGGAAGTCTTTTGGAAAAACCAGCTTTTCTCGCTTTAGGTTTTTCCCAGAAACTTTAGGAAATACGATTGTTTTCATCGAGATTTGCACTTAGGTAGAAAATCTGTACATAATTTGTGCCTAATTTCTTTAATTATAGACTAATTTCTTTCGATTGTCAATGTTTTGTAAATGAATTGCACATATCAAGTGGTGAACGGCGAAAGATAAAATGCTGGATCAAATGATGTGCATTTCTCAATGATCTGGCGGCTATGGGGAATGATGCAGTGGGTTCTGGGTTGGGCGGGCTGCGAAGTGTGGTAATGTACATTTATTATTATAGTGCCTTCTTGTTCGCAAGTGTTGATAAAAGGCAGGTTAGATCAAAAAATGTACTGTAGGCGGTGGGGAATGAGGGGAGATTTCTGGTTATATTTAGTATAATATTTATCCAATAAATCCTAAATATCTCGATCCATGAAAGGCAAAAAAGTGAACGATCAACGCGAAACACGTATCGAAAGCGACTCCCTCGGAGAAATCGAAATCCCGGCGGGGGCCTTATATGGTGCACAAACCCAACGGGCAGTCTTGAACTTTCCGGTATCCGGCCTGAAACCCTGGCGGGCTTTTGTCTGGAGCATGGCGGTAATCAAGCGTTCGGCTGCACAGGTCAACAAAGACCTGGGCTTGCTCGACCCACAGAAAGCGGATGCCATTATCCAGGCGGCCACGGAGGTCGTAGAAGGGAAGTGGGATGCTGAATTTGTGGTCGATCCCTTCCAGGCCGGAGCGGGCACCAGCCATAATATGAATACCAACGAAGTGATCGCCAACCGCGCCACGCAAATTTTGGGCGGCGGGTTGGGGGAGTACGGCGTGCATCCCAACGACCACGTTAACATGGCACAGTCCACCAACGACACCATCCCCACGGCTATCCGCTTGGGCAGTTTGTGGCGGCTGGAAGAGTTGCTTGATGTGGTCAACGAATTAGCCGCTGCTTTGCAGGATAAGGCTGTGGAATTCGACCACATTGTCAAATCCGGGCGCACGCATTTGCAGGACGCCGTCCCGGTGCGCCTGGGACAGGAGTTTGGCGGCTACGCGCGTGCTGTGGAACGTGATGGGGAACGTATCCGGCGGGCAGCGGAAGGACTGCGCCGCCTGGGAATCGGCGGCACGGCCACCGGCACCGGCCTGAATGCCCATCCGGAATACCACACTCGCATGGTGGCCGAACTTTCCAGCTTTGCCGGCCTGGAACTGCAATCCTCTGATAACCTGTTCGAGTCGATGCAGTCGATGGCCGATATGATCGACTTCTCGGCCGCTTTGCGTACGCTGGCCGTTACCATGACGCGCATTGCCAATGATTTCCGCCTGTTGTCTTCAGGTCCCTCCACCGGCCTGGACGAGATAAACCTACCTGTCGTTCAGCCCGGTTCGAGCATCATGCCTGGGAAGGTCAATCCGGTGCTGGCCGAAATGACCAATATGGCGATGTTCCACGTGATCGGCTGCGACACCACCGTTTCGTTGGCGGCGCAGGCCGGGCAGCTCGAACTAAACGTGATGATGCCGATCATTGCCCATAATCTATTTGAGATGATGCAAGTCACGATTGGCTCACTGCGCGCTTTCACCGAAAAATGCGTGGTTGGCCTGACCGCCAATGCCAAGAAGGCCGAAGGCTGGCTGGCGCGTAATGCCATCGTCGTCACCGCTCTAAATCCTGTGATCGGTTATCAGGCCGGGGCCGCGCTGGTGAAAGAGGCACTGCGCCGGGAGTTGACTGTGGGCGAGGTTGCTGTTGAAAAAGCCCAAGCCGGGGCGCTGCCGCACGTGCGCGCCGACCGGAATGTGACTATTGAGGAAATCGAGGCGGCCTTGGGCGATTTGCGTAAGCTCACGGAGGGTGGCATCGTGAAATAACGTGCCAAAACTGACGCCCGACATTACAAAAATAATAGTTCGCTTTTACTAGCCCAAACGCAGAACGTTGGTATAATAACGAAGAGACATTGAGCAAAGAGAACCTGTATGTGCGGAATTTACCAGTTTTTTCTGTTTGAATTGTCGGGTAATTCCCTGCAATTGGGAAAAGCTAGTATGTCAGGGGCAGCATACAAATTCTCATGCATAGAAAGGGTATTTTGGGCGACGACTCATGAGTGATGAATTTTTCTATCCTAATATCTGGGGGCGGAGCATTCTGACCTCTGCCGAAGAAATCCTCGGGGATAAAGGCGTGAACGCGCTTTTGAATCTGGTGGGGTTAACACAGTATATCGGTAATTACCCTGCAGATAACATCAAGAAGGAATTCCCATTCTCCCACGTTGCCAAGATCCAGCAGGGTCTCTGGGATATGTATGGCTCCAAAGGCGCGCGCGTTTTTGCCACCCGCGGCGGCGAACAAACCTTCCAACACAGCTTGAGCAAGTACGACAAGGTGCAGAAAGCCGCTCAGGCGGCTATGGCGATTGGTTCTATGGAAGGGCGCATGAAGGCTGGAATCGTGTTCTTTAGCAAATTCTTCAACGCCGTGAGTGACCAGGTCGTGCACATCGAAGAGGATGATACGCATTGGAAATGGATCATCGAGCGTTGCCCGGTATGTTGGGAGCGCAAGGCTGAAGAACCGGTCTGCCACCTGGCAGTTGGTGTGTTGAACGCCGCCTCGAATTGGGCCTCCGGCGGACACAAGTACCGCATTCAGGAGACCGAGTGTGTCGCTATGGGTGACCCGAATTGCGTGATCATGATCGAGAAGCAGCCTATTTCTTAGGTTGAAGCGAAATAAAGTAACAAACAGGCTGCCAATTGGCAGCCTGTTTTTGATTCGAGGGAAAGTTGTATTTTTTTGTTTGCACTCTATTGAGTTGATGGTTTTTGATGGATGCAGCGCCTTTATTTTGAAATGCACGGGCGACGTGATCATCAGAATGATGATCCGTGGCCGCCCACCTTACGATGCACCGTGAATCAAGGAGAAAAGCTCCAATGGCTCACCTTTGCTCCGTTCACGCACCAGCACAATCGCGTCCTGATCGCATTTGGGAACGCAAACCCCGCAGCCCATACACATCTCAACGTCAACACTCATGGCATAATCGGCCAGGCCCAGCGCACCGAACTGGCAGTAGGAAGCGCAGGTTTCGCAGCCGATGCAGATTTCATCATCGATGGTGGCTATATACCCGGAAGAAGCCAGCATCGGTGTGCCCGAGCGCTGGGCCTGAATTGCGCCGCAGCAACACTCGCAGCAGTTGCAGATGGCATAAAAACGTTCCAGCATGGCATCTTTGAAGAATGCATGGTGGACGTGGCCGCGTTCATCTTCCGCTTCCAGGATGGCAACCGCTTCTTCACCGGTGATGCGGCGGGAACGCCGGGGGTGCTGTTCGAGCACGAAACTGACGAAGGGTTCGCCCACGATCAGGCAAACGTCCAGCGGCAGGCATGGTTCGGCCCGCGCCGAGCGGCATGGGCAGTCGATCACTGCGATCTGGTCGGGGTTCTTGAGGATCAATGAGCGGGCATGTGGGTAGGGGATGATTTGTTCCAGGTCAGGGATGGCAATTTCCTCATTCACCGTGACCAGTTGTTTGGCGGCTTCCAGCGGGACGACTTTGCCATGATAGGTATTGGCCATGCCTCCGCCGTTGGTTTGGGATGCGGCTGGCTGTGTTTTGGCCGGGCGCAAGAAAGCGGTGATTTTATGAAAAAGTTTGGCGATCCAATGTTCACCGATACCAATCCCGATGTAGTGGTATGTCCAGCGGCCATAAACGTAGCCGTGGATGCGGTCGAAAAGCGAGTAATTGGGGAGTTGGTCGGCTTCCTGGAAAAAGGCCCGGGTTCCCGGTTTCATCAACGGATATTTTTTCATCTTGCATCTACCCTCAATAATTTATAAGCTCTACGATATACGAGGAACTGACCGCGTCCATCACCTTGGTGAAATATTCGAAGAAGCAAATGGTCAGTTACCAGCATTATCGCAGATTTGAATATGCCGGACAAGGGACGTCTGTCCCTACTCGTTTGAACGGCTGAAAGCTGGCCGCTGACGGCTTTGGGCTGACTGCTCCACGCTGTGTGTTGCGCCGCGCGCCTAGAACCACTATAATTGCCACATGTCTATCCATATTCTCCCGGATGAAGTTGCATCCCAGATCGCGGCCGGTGAGGTCGTCGAGCGCCCCGCTTCGGTGGTCAAGGAATTGGTCGAAAATTCCCTGGACGCCGGGGCGACCGAAATCTCCATTATCGTGGAAGAGGCCGGCAAGGGCCTGATCGAGGCTTCCGATAATGGTGCCGGTATCCCCACGGAAGAGTTGGTGCTGGCCGTTGCCCGCCACGCTACCAGCAAACTGAGCCGCGCCGAAGACCTCTTCCGGGTCAGTACACTCGGTTTCCGGGGAGAAGCGTTGGCCTCGATTGGCTCGGTTTCGCGCATGACGATCACTTCCCGCGTTGCTGAGGCTGAAACGGGAGCGCGCCTGGTTGTCGAAGGTGGTAAGGCCGGGCAAGTGCAGCCGATTGGCACCCCGGTGGGCACCGTGATCCGGGTGGAGAACCTGTTCTATAACGTGCCTGCCCGTTTGAAATTCCTGAAGACAGACCCCACCGAACGCCGCCATATCGATGCCCTGGTGACGCGCTACGCGGTGGCTTATCCTGAAGTGCGTTTCTTCCTCTCGCACAACGAGCGGGTGAGCGTGCAGACCAGCGGAAACGGCGATCGCCGCGAGGTTTTGGCAGCCTTGTATGGGGCCGATATTGCCCGCCAGATGTTGGAAGTCAACGCGGTATATGAGAACCTGTCGGTGCGCGGCTTTGTCAGCCCGGTGGGGCTGACGCGCGGCAACCGCAACGAGATCACCTTTTTCGTCAACGGGCGCTGGGTGCAGGACAGCAGCCTGACGGCCGCATTGACACAAGCTTATCACACCATGATTATGGTCGGCCGCTATCCCATGTCTGTGCTGTTCCTCGAAATTCCCCCGGAAGAAGTCGACGTGAACGTGCATCCGGCCAAGGCCGAAGTGCGCTTCCATGAGCGGGATGTCGCTTTCAGCGGTGTGCAGCGCTCTGTGCGCCGCGCACTGCTGGCCTACACGCCCGTTCCTAAGCAGGCCGGCCAAATGCGCTGGATGCCGCCTACCATGCGCAGCGCGCCGCCCACAAATTCGGCCTGGCAAACGCCGGACCTGGAGCGCAGGGACGAGCGCGGTTTTCCGGCGGATACTTCAGTTGAGACACCCACCGCACAGCCCGAAATGGCGGCGACAGCAGGCGTACCCCTACTGCGCCTGATTGGGCAGGTGGGTACCGCTTACCTGGTGGCCGAGGGACCGGATGGGTTGTATCTGGTCGACCAGCACGCCGCCCACGAACGCGTGCTGTTCGAGCGTTTCATGGCGCAGCGCGATACACAGATTCCCTCCCAGGCTTTGTTGAACCCGGAGACGTTGCAGCTCAGCCCGGAGAGCGCCCGCTTGCTGGAAGAGCAACTGCCGGTGATGGGTAAGTTGGGATTTCAGGTAGAACCGTTTGGGCCGAATACTTTTGTGGTGCGTGCCATGCCCGCCTTGTTGGCCTCCAGTGATCCGGCTGCGGCTTTGCGGGTGGTAATTGAGGATTTCGAGGAAGATGAAACGCCCTTGCAGGATGAGATCGAAGCCAAGATCGTGGCCCGGGTGTGTAAACGCGCCGCCGTAAAGGCCGGGCAGGTACTGTCTATGGAGGAGCAAAAGGCCTTACTGGCCGACCTGGAAGCCTGCGACGCACCGCGCACGTGCCCACACGGCCGCCCGACTATGATCCACCTGTCGATCGATCTCTTGGAACGCCAGTTTGGGCGTAAGGGTGCGCGCTAAATTATTTCAGGCTGGGAGTGTTTCAGGGGAACTGTAAGGTAAGACGAAGGAAAAGGTAGTGCCCACGCCCGGTTCGCTGTCTGCCTTGATCTCGCCCCCATGGGCTTCAATGATCTTCTTGCAAATCGATAACCCCAGGCCGGTGCCTTCGGCGATCTGCTCCGAACCCGGTACCCGGTAGAACTTCTGGAAGAGGCCTTGCATGTGTTCGGGCAAGATGCCGCGCCCGGTATCTTCCACCGCGCAGAGTACATGCTCGTCTTCGACGCGGCAGGTCAGGGTTATCACCCCGTCGGGGCGGTTGTATTTGATCGCATTGCTGAGCAGGTTGAGCACGACCTGTTTGATCTTGTCGGCATCGCCGTGCAGCAGGGGTAGTTCATCGGGGATGGATTGTTCCAGGCTAAGCCCCTTCTGGGTGATGCGTCCCTGCATGACGTTGATCGAGTCGAGCAGGATCGGGCGCAGTTCGAAGGGATGCACCTGGAACTGCGAACGTCCGGATTCCAGGCGGGCCAAGTCGAGGAAGCTGGTTGCCATTTCCGAGAGGCGCTGGGTTTCTTTCTGGATGGTTTCCGTCATCATGGAGCGTTGGTCGGCGGATATTTCCGGGCGCATCAGCAGGTGTGCGGCGGTGTTGATCGAGGCCAGCGGCGTGCGCAGCTCGTGTACCATTTCAGAGATCAAGTCGCTTTGCTGGAACAAACGCGCATTCTCGATGGCGATGGCAGCCTGCGCGCCCAGCCCGGATAACAATTCGATGTCTTCGGCGTTGAACGTGCCGTCCCGTTTGTTAAGAGCCTCCAGCACGCCGATCACCTTGCCGTAGTGGATGAGCGGTACCCCGAGCAGGGAGCTGGTGTCGAAGTTGGTGGTCTGGCCTATGCCCTCGAAATGACGGGGGTCGGTGTCGGTATCCTGCACGATCAGGGGCTCGCGCGAGGTGACAATCGTTCCGGCCAGGCTGCCTTTTACAGGGACAACCAGCCCGCGCATCACATGCGAATCCAGGTTCGTAGAAGCCTGGAAATAAAGCTGGTTGTTGCTTTCATCATATAGCAAGATCGAAGCCGCGGTGGCTTCGGTCACGTCTGCGGCGGCCTGCACGACGCGGAATAACAGCACGTCGAGATCAAGGATGGAAGCAATGTCGCGGGAGACTTCCACCATGCGGATGTAACGGTCGAGTAAGGGGTTATCCATCTTCGCCGAGGATTTCCTTTGCAATCAGCGGTAGAATTTGCCCGATATCTTCGTTGATGACGATTTCGGCGCGTTCATCAATGTATGTCGGGGAATTGTTGATCATGATCAATTTTGCGCCGTTGTTCAAAGCAGCAACCGGAAGGGCGGCGGTTGGCGTGATCACCAGCGAAGAACCGATCACGATCATCAAGTCTGCGGCCTGGGTGGCCTTTTCGGAAGCTTGCCAGATTTTATACGGCAGTTGCTCTTCATATAAGATCACATCTGGTTTCAGGATGTGACCGCATTTTTCACAGTACGGCACCAAACCCAATTCGGAGCAGGCTTTGAAGAAATCGCGCGAGTCGTAAGTGATGTAGCAGCTTACACAAGTAAGCGTGTTGATCGAGCCGTGTACTTCGTGAATTATTTTTGAGCCTGCGCGCCGGTGCAGGTTATCGATATTTTGGGTGATGATGCCGGAGAGGTATCCCGCGGCTTCCAGTTTTGCCAGTGCAAAATGCGCTGGGTTTGGACTGGCGTTAAAAATACCGCATAAGAGCGGCCTGATCCAATCGAAGAATTTTTGCGGGTTTTGCCTGAAAGCCGACAGCGAGGCCACATCCATTGGATTGACATTGGCCCATAAGCCCTTGTCGTCCGAGCGAAAATCCGGAATACCCGATGGCGTGGAAATGCCGGCACCGGTGAGCGCAATTGTATTGGATGATTGTTTGATCAGGTCAGCCGCTTGCTTGACTTTCATGGCGGGTGGACTTTATGTGCGCTGGGCTGTCTGTTCCTTATCCTGGGCCGCAATTCCGTCGGCAAGTTTGTTGATCTGGTTGACAACCAGGCTGTTCGGCTGGTGATTGACAGCTGGTTGGTGGCGGGTCGCAGCCTGGTAGAAGAGTTCGGGAGCGGGGGTGAGCACTCCGGCCAATTGAATGCCGATTTGCTGTGCCAGTTGGTTGGCGGGGATGGTGATCTCCAGCCGTTGGCGATTGATGAGTACGACTTTGACCTTATCTTTCGAGACGCCCAGATCTTCCAGAGAGGACAGGAGCAGGTTGGTCTGTGTGATTGAGTGTCGACTTGGTTCGATGATCACGACGATCGTGTCGCATAATTTGGCAATGCGTTGGTTTGCGGTGGGTAGCCCAACGCCCATGTCGATGATTGTGTACGGGGAAAGGTTGATCAGGTGGCGGGTGATCGCTTCGAGTTGGTCGGTGGCCTGCATCAGGTCGATGTCGGTCGGCCGGGAGGAGGAAAGCAAAAGCTGGATGCCGGAGCCGTGGGTGATCAATTCGGATTCGACATCTTCCAGGCGAATTTCAGCGGCCGGTTTCTTGAGCAGGTTGCTCAGCCCGTCTGGCTGGGAATAGCCTAAGTAAATGCCGATGTCGCCCTGGCCGGGGCGCAGTTCTGCGACTGTCACGTACTGGTCGGTTTGCTGGTGGATGCTCACACCCAGGTTTAGCGCCAGTGTGGAAACGCCCAGGCCGCCTTTCGAGGCCATCACGCCGATCAGTTGGCCGGTTGCCAGGGTGGGGGATGTGTCTTCAATCGTTAATGCCCCGGTTTTGGGACGCGTCAGGATTTTCTTGACCCGCGCAATCAATTCAGCGGGATGAGTGGGCTTGGTCAGGTAATCGTCTGCCCCGGCTTCAAAGCCTTCGACCTTATCATCTACCTGAGCCTTGGCGGTGAACATAATGATCGGGATGAAGGCTGTGTTTTCCATGGTCCTGAGCCGGCGGGTGACCTCGTAACCATCCATACCCGGCATCATCACGTCGAGCAGGATCAGGTCGGGTTTATCTTTTTGGGCGAGTTCAATAGCTTTTAAACCATTATTAGCCGCCAATATCTGAAAGCCCTGTCTTTCAAGCATGGTGCCGACCAATTGGAGGGTGTCTATGTCGTCATCTACGATCAATATTTTGTTGGCCATGCGTGCTCCTTAATCTATGCATCCCATTTTGCAATTATCAGTCTAGCATAAAGCGGGCGGTTGAGCAAGCCCTTGATTCAAGCAATCTGCTTGGACATCAGGAAGCGTGTAAAAGGTGTCGATTTTTATGAAAAGATGCAATTTTTGGGCCGATGAGAATTGTGAAACGTAATCAGTGATCGGTAACCAGCCAACGAGGGGAGCGTACACGAGCCGAGGGCTGAAAATCGGTTTTCGCGAATCGAGATTCGATTCTGCAATTTGTAATTTGCATCCTGCACCTTGCATCTTGCCGCTTGCTCTCTGCAATTTGCACCGCAATACGCTATAATCGGAGCATGATGTTGGAAATTGCACGTGAAACGCTCACAAATGCCTGCCAGATTGAACCCGGGGCACGCTTGATTGTTGGAATCTCCGGTGGTCCGGACAGCCTGTGCCTGCTGCACCTGCTGCAACAGCTAGATGTGCAGGTGATCGCTGCCCATCTTAACCACCAATTGCGCCCGGAAGCAGGCCGCGACGCCATCCAGGTGGCGGAAACGGCGGCGAAGTTGGCTGTGGAATTCGTGCTGGAAGAGACCGATGTGCGCGGTTATGCTGAGGCAAACGGAAAATCGCTCGAAGAGGCGGCCCGCGAAAAACGTTATGACTTCCTATACCGCATCGCCAGGGAGCAAAATGCTCATGCTGTCGCTGTTGGGCACACTGCCGATGACCAGGTCGAGACTGTGCTCATGCACCTGCTGCGCGGCAGCGGCCTGGCCGGGCTAACCGGGATGCAGCCGCGCAGCATCAACGCGGGGTGGAGCCGGGAGATTGCCCTGATCCGGCCGCTGCTTTCGATCTGGCGCGCCGAGGTGGAAGCCTACTGTCAGGAGAACCAACTCGATCCGCTGTTCGACCAGAGCAACCTGGATACCACTTTCTACCGCAACCGCCTGCGCCGGGAGTTGATCCCTTACCTGGAAGGCTACAATCCTCAGGTGAAACGCCTGCTCTGGCAGATGGCGGATACACTGGCAGGGGACGAGGCCGCTATAGATGCCGTGGTAGCGGCGCATTGGCCGGAATGCCTGGCCGACCAGGGGGCCGGTTGGGTGGTGTTGCGCCGCAAAGTATTGATGGGACTGCAAGTTGGCCTACAGCGCCGGGTGTGGCGCAAGGCAATTGCGCAACTGCGCCCCGGTCTCCGGGACATCGACTACGCTGCCATTAGGCGGGCGGTGGCATTCGGGCAGTCCCCCTCGCAAACCAACCAGATCGACCTGGTGGCCGGGCTGCGTTTGTTGATTGAAGACGATATGCTGTGGCTGGCTGCCTGGGAAGCTGACCTGCCGACGGTTGGTTGGCCGCAGGTCGAGGCGGGTCAAACGTATCAATTACCGATTCCCGGAGAGATCGAACTGGACGATGGTTGGATGTTGCAGGCCGATTGGGAAACGGCACCGATGACTGCTGATACCTTAGCTGACCATCAAGACCCATATCAGGTTTGGGTGGATGCTGGGAATTTGGCAACCCCACTGCTTGTGCGCGGCAGAGTAGCAGGAGACCGCTTCGCCCCCTTGGGCATGGACGGTCACACGCTCAAGCTGGCGGATTTCTTCATTAATGAAAAGCTGCCCCAAAGGGCGCGCGCAGGCTGGCCGTTGGTCTGTTCGGGATCGGAAATCGTTTGGGTGCCGGGATTCCGTTTGTCACACTGTTTTAGGCTCCAGGGAGGAACAGAGGAGGTTGTGAGGTTATGTTTGATAAAGGCGGAAGCCCACTAAGACAGAGTGAGGATTCTGGCATATAATAGGGATTCACTCTTGAAAGTCGGAGGTTTATATGGGGTTGTTTTCCCGTAAAAAGAAAACCAATCGTTTCTTGGAACTATTGATCCGGCAGGCCGAATATACTGTGGATGGCATGGAAGCCTTGCGGGCCTACGTGCGCGAGCCGGATGCCAAGCTGGCAGCCCAGGTTGCCAATCTAGAGAAAGAAGCTGATGAGGTGCGCCGCATCCTGATCGACGAACTCAACCGCACCTTTGTCACCCCCTTTGACCGTGAAGATATTTTTGCGCTGTCGTTGACCATCGACGATATGCTCGATTACGCCGACACTACTGTGGACGAATTAGTGATCTTCAAGGTCAAGCCCAATAAATATATTCAGCGGATTGTGTCTTTGCTGGCAGATGCTGCGGTCGAAATCCACCGCGGCGTGATGCGCCTGGAAGATCATCCCAACGTGGCGAACGACCATGCCGTGCGCGCCAAGGCGCTGGAAAACCGCGTCGAGCACGTTTACCGCGAAGCGCTGGGCAGCCTGTTCGATGAACCCGACGACCTTGCCGGGATGATCCACATCCTGAAATTACGTGAGATTTACCGGCATCTGTCCAACGCGGCCGACCGCGGCGACCAGGCCGCCAATGCAATTGGCGACATTGTCGTCAAATGGCTGTAAATCGAAACTCCCCGGTGACTTGATTTACCGGGGAGTTTTTGTTGTTGGGAAAAAATTAATTGGGGACTGTTTTCGAAAGCTTGCGTAGCTTCATACCCACTTCGCGCCATTGGATCTTGGAAATGCCCAACTTCTGTCTGATCTTGTCGTGGTCCTTTCCGCCGACGTAATCGTCCAGGGCGCACGTCCAGCGGCACATCAGGAAGGACAGGTGTTTATCTAGTCCAGCCTCGGCCCCAATGTCCTCCAGGATGTATTCCAGGCGGCGCGGTGACCACGGGAACAACTGGTCGCTGATTTCATATTGCTGTTGATATTCCTGATAGGCGGTCACCCAACTGTCGGACAGGGGGATTTTGCGTTCCTTGTAGCGGTATTTCTGGTTGGCATAGCGTACGAAGAGCAAGGGGCCTTCCGGTGCTTCCAGGTCGACGTGATTGGGGCTGAGCGCCAGACACTCACTTTTCTTGATGCCGGTTTCCAGCAGCAGCGCCAGCAAGGTGTATTCGCGGGCATCTGGTTCGGCACCATAGCGGTGGCGGTCGGCGGCTTCCAGCACGGCGCGTTTCTCGTCCGGGGTGAGCACCTCGGGCAGCGGGCTGATGACCGATTTCTGGACGACCTTTTCAGCCGGGTCGACCAGCACGACACCATTGCCTTGCAGCCAGCGGAAAAAGGCTTTGATCGAAGTAATGCGGCGTGATAATGTTTTAGGGCTGCACGGCACGCCGCGTTCGTTCTGCATCCAATCCAGGAAGTTGTTCAGGTCGGTAGTGGCAATCGAACCAATCGTGCGATCGGGCGGCAGGTAAGAAGCCAGTAAGTTCATGTCCCCAAGGAAGGCTTTCACTGTATGGGGGGAACTGCCCTGGTCATTGAGGTAGTATTTCCAGGCGTTGATCGCCGGGCCAAGCGGGGTATCTGAAGTAATATGGGCGGTATCTTTTGATGCGTCCGCAGACATAGAGCACTCTCCAATTATCTGTGATTCGAAACTGCGCATAGTCACAGCGTGTTGAATTAAGTGTAGTGGAGAGCGATAGAACTGTCAACTAAAAATGGAGCGCAGTTTTTGGGGGGTTATTCGACCGGATGAATGTGCAGCCCGCACTCGGATTTTTCCATGCCCGGCCAACGTCCGGCGCGCTCATCCTGCTGAGCAGAGATTGGAGCAGTGCAGGGCGCACAGCCAATGCTGCGGTAACCTTGATCCCAGAGCGGGTGCACCGGCAGGTCATGTTTCTCAATGTACGTATTGACATCGGCCGCTGTCCAGTTCGCCAGCGGGTTGATCTTATAGATGTTCAGATGTGGCAGCCAGGCTACAATGCAGGATTGGGAGCGGGTTTTGGTTTGGTCGCGGCGGATGCCGGTCAGCCAGGCTTTGTAATTCGCCAGCGCGGTTTCTAACGGTTCTACTTTGTTCAGGCGGCAGCAAAGGTCAGGGTCGACTTTATACAGTTCGCCGTATTCGGCTGCGAATTGTTCTCGGGTCCATTGTGGCTTGACATCGATCACATTTAGGCTGTATTCTTCGGCCAGGCTGTGCCGGAAAGCCAGCGTTTCCGGGAAATGGAAACCGGTGTCGATAAACAGGATCGGTAGTTCTGGAATCAGCCGGGCGATCATGTGTAGCAAAGGCACACTTTGGGTTTGGAACGAGGAAGTGATCGCCAATTGACCGTTAAATGTCTGCCACGCCCAGGTTAACAGGTCTTCTGGCGCGGCATTTTCAAATTGTTTATTCAAGTTTTGGAGATCAAGCATTTGATTCTTTGCGCGCCAGTTCTCGTAGTATTCTTCAAGGTTGATTTTACAGATACCGTTAATCATTGCAGCGATGTAATCCCGTTCACATTATACGAAAACAACCTGACGCGGTCAAAAGGGCAATCATGTTAAATTCATTGCTTATAAACCTGTAAACTTAGAATTCGATGATCTCGTCTTCGCCCTTTTCCATCAAACGGCTGATCAGGGTGATCAACGTGCCCAATGAGATCGGTTTTTCCAGAAAGAAATCCGCCCCCATTTCTTCGGTCAGGGTGCGATACTGCCCATATGCTGAAACCATGATGACCTGTGTGCCGATCTTGGCCAGGCGGTCGCTTTGCTCAGTCAGCAGGTCGGTGCCGCGCTCGCGTCCCATGTGGATGTCGCAGATGAAGATTTCGTATTCATTTTCGTTGAGCATCTCACGGGCTTCCTGCACGGTACCGGCAAGGTGCAATTCATACTCGGTTTTCTTCAATGCTTTTTGATAAATACGGCGCAATCCGACATCGTCTTCCATGATCAGAATGCGGCGGGCTTTGGCGTTGCCACTGCCATTGGCTTCTTCCTCAACAGTGGCTTTCCGGCTTCCTGCGGGCTGGATGATCTTTTGTACCATGACGAGCAAATCCAGCATGTCGAAGGGCTTGGTGAGATAACCATCGGAGATTTGCGTGGCTTGATTCTCGACTTCATCGGAACCAAAACCCGTCATTAGGATCGTGCGCGTCTCTCCCTGCTTGCGTTTAATAAAGGAAAGTAAATCCAGACCACTCTGACCGGGTAGGCGCAAGTCGCTGATTACCAGGTCATAGTCATTGGTTTCGACCAATTCGAAGGCTTCCTCGGCATTTTCGCACAAGTCGACTTTGAACTTGCCTTCAGAGCCTAACCGCAGTGCCTGGGCAAGCGTTCTGGCGAGATTATGTTCATCTTCAACGATGAGTAGGTTTTTTGTTGTCATATAAATAAATCCTTACGTATCAGTTACGGAAATTTTGATACTTATGCCAATAAACACAAATACAGTTTGAATCAAATTTTTACTTTTCTGGTCACTCATCATAAATTTTATGTGAAATTGGTGGGTTTAAAATTTGACTTTCGTTGGAAATTATTAGAACCTTACCGAGGATGGATAATTTTCAATGGGATCAAGTCACCAACCGGTAACCTTGGCCGCGCACGGTAATGATATAACGCGGGCGTTTGGGGTTGGGTTCGAGCGCTTTACGCAGTTCATGGATGCGCCAGCGCGCCATTTCCTGGGCTTCGATGCGGGTCAGGTCGTACCCTTGCGCCTCACGTACCATGTTCTCGTAAGAAACGGGCTGGGGGCTGTGTCGTACCAGGGTGACCAGATAATCGAAGTTCGATGGTGAGAGCGGCACAAATTTATCGTTGAAAGTAACGTGCCTGGCGTGCAGGTCCAGGGTGAATGGGCCGCGCTGTAAGAACCGGGCGGGGTCGGTGGGTGGCAGTGTATTCAGGATGTCGGTTGAAATTTTCTCACCGCAGTCCAAGGATTGCAGTTCGTAGACCAAGTTTTGGATTTGTCCCATGATCTCGCGCTGACGTTTGGGCTGCTGTTGCTCGGTGAGGATTTCTTTGACCCGGGCGATAATGCGCGGTGGATCGACCGGTTTGATCAGGTAATCGCGCGCGCCCTGGCGGACGGCTTCCATGGCGGATTCCAGGGTGGCATTGGCGGTCAGAATCAGCACTGGCATGTCGGGGTAATATTTGCGGATTTCGCCCAGCAGGGTAATCCCATCCATTCCAGGCATCATCAGGTCCAGGAAGGCCAGGTCGTAGGCCCCGGCCTGCAAGTATTGCAGCGCCTGATTGGCGCCATCCGCCGGAGTCACCACATAGCCTTCGTTTTGCAGGATCTTTGACAACGTATGGCGCAGGTTCGGTTCGTCGTCAATTACCAGAATTGTGCTCATCGATATCGCTATCCTTTATATCGCTTGATTTACAGGGTTTTCAGCGGGAATCAGCGGCAGCCACACGGTAAAAATTGCTCCTTCGTCTGACTCACTTTCAACCGTGATCCTGCCATTATGGTTCTGGGCGATGTCGTAACAAATTGATAATCCCAGCCCCATGCCAGTCTCCTTGGTGGTAAAGAATGGATCGAAAACTTTCTGGAGGTTATTTGCCGGGATGCCCGGGCCGGTGTCATGAAAAGCGACGCCGATTTCACGTTTACTTTCATCATAGACGAATTCTATGTTTAAGGTCCCGCCGTCTGGCTGCATTGCTTCGATGGCGTTCAAGCTTAGGTTGAGGAAAACTTGTTTGAGCTGGTCAATGATCCCCATGACCACAAAATCTTCTTCTGGCAAATTCTGGCGGAGACGGACGCGCGACCGCCGCAGGTGGGTTTCTAGCAACATCTGCACATCGGCCATCAGGTGCTTTAATTTGATCGGCTGAATGAGGTCTTGTTGTTGAGGGCGATAAACTTCGCGCAGCCTGGCAACAATGTCGGATAAGCGCTCGACTTCAGAGAGTGCCATGTTCAACAACTCTGCGTCGGACTCATTGGCGTAGTTCTGATCGATGAGGAATAGGCAGTTCTTGATCGTTTGGAGCGGATTGTTCAATTCATGGGCCACCGATGCCACCATGCGCCCCATCCCGGTCAGTTTATCGGCTTGCAGCAATTGCGCACGAGTTGACTTTTCCTGCTTCAATGCTTCTTCCAGGATGTTGTATAGGCGCGCATTCTGAATGGCGATCGCGGCGTTATCGGCAAAGGATTTCAAACGATGGACCGTTTCCTGACTGAAAGCATGGGGTTTATCGCTATCAACATTCAGGAAACCGATGATTTGGTTCCCAAGTGTAAGCGGAATGCCCGCATACGAGCGGATCCAAGCATATTTTGGGTTAGCAATCCAGCGTGGATCATTTTCAGTATCCCCCACGATCAGCGGCTCGCGAGATTTGAGCATGGCCTGGATCAAAGGCGCTTCGGAAGACAAAGGTGTCGCGGGCGAGTCTTGATCGAGTTCTTGATCTGCTGGGTTCACGTAACGCCGGTAGTGGGTTTCGATCAGATTGCTTTCCCCTAACAGTTTGATGTTTACAGCCTTGCAAGGCACAGCACGCATGGTTTGCTGCAGGATGTGTTCGAGCACCTGGTTCAATTCCAACGTTCTGTTCAAAATGGCGGCAGATTCAGCCTGCGCTTCAGCCAGTTCACGTTGGACACGCTCCGCCTCGTAGAGTCGGGCATTTTCGATCGCCGTTGTCGCCTGAACGCTCAGCTTTTCCAGCAGTTGCTCGTCTGTCTTCGAGAATGTATTTGGCAGTGTACTTACCGCGGTGATCGTGCCCAATCTTTTCTTGCCATTCGTTACCGGTACAACGACCATGGAACGAATATCCGATGTCGTGTTAGACACAAGAAATCTGGAATCTGTTTCCACATCATCGACCGTGATCGTTTTTCCTTCAGCGATCACATAGCCGGCGATACCGCGGCGTTCGCGCATGCGGGAGGTGTGCTTGGCTTCTTCTTGCAAGTCGGCAAAATTGAATTCTCCATCGGGGAGTACGGTCATTCTGGGGAATTGGATTGGGGTGGCGTTAGGGTCAACTGAGCTGACCGCAACAGAGTAGAGCCGTTC
>JAFGRA010000329.1 GCA_016935415.1 Anaerolineales bacterium | reverse complement strand
CAGTTTGCGCCAGGCCGCGAACACCTCGGTTGAGCCTACGATTGCCATCGGCAAAACCGGGGCACCGCTGCGCGCCGCCAGGAAAGCCACGCCGGGTTTGGGTGGGCGCAGCACGGGTTCGCCCAGCCGCCCTTCCGGGAAGATCATCACCACACCGTTCTGTGCCAGGGTAGCCTCAGCCGCTCGCAAGGCAGAACGCGAGGCGTTATTTTCGTTGACCGGGAACGTGCCCCACACGTCGGTGATGAACTTCATCCAGCCGGGTACATTCGGCATCTCGAAATCGGCCAGGAATTCCAGCAGCCAGGGGGCTACGCGCACCACCAGGGCCGCATCCAACCCGTTGAAGTGGTTGCATACCACCAACAGCGGGCCGCGCTTGGGCACATGCTCCCAGCCTTCGATCTGCAAATCCAGCAGCAAGCCAAACACCACGTACGCCAGCCCGCGCAAAAAGTATCGCTGTACGTGTCGCCGGGGATAAGGGAAGGGGAATTCTTGAGAAGACATAAGGGATAGTTGGGTAGTTTTGTAGTTGGGTTGTTGGATAGTCGGCTAGCCTGTAGTTGTTATCAGTTCGTTTGTATATTGTTTTTACCACAAAGCCACCAAGCCACAAAGAAAAAACTTGGTGTCTTTGTGGCTTGGTGGTGAATGTTAATCTGGTACTTCTACAGCCCAGGCGCGCTGGTTGAAGGTTACCAGGATGTGCTTGTCATCCGGTGACCACAGGAATTCCGGCATGTACGGCCATTTGTCAATCGTAGCATTTTCCAACAACACCACATGATAGCCAGCGACACCGATTACCTTGATATTCCCATCCATATCCGCAAAAACGGCTTTGTCGCCGGAATTGGACAACTCCCAGGCATCCGGGTAGCCGGCAGCCTGCTTCCCCTGCCAACCCTCGTGGTGTGGCAACTCCCACGAGAATTCAAGCACCTGCCGGGCAACGATCACAGGTTCTGTCAGTATGTTGCCCCGAATATCGGATAGCGCTGCGTCTGTGTAGATGTTTCCGTTGTCGTTACGATGCCACGCAATCGAGAGGACATGCTGCTGTTGGGCATCCCAGGCAACGTACATCGCTCCAGGAATAATCATTTCACTTGTTCGGGTAACTGGATTCAAAGCCAGCAAGCCATACTCCCCATCTTCCCAAGTGTCCGCGTCAAAATCCGGCTGACGTGCAAAATAGAATCTACCGCTATCAGACCAGCCCAAGAAATAGAAGATTTCCGGTGCACTTCCCAGCACGTATTCCTGCTGCGTTTGCAAATCAAACAAAGTGTAATCGCCTTCCCTTCCAAAGGCTTTATCTAAAACGATCCAGCGTCCATTCGGAGATTTTAGATGCGGTTGCACATTTTCAGGTACATAAAACATCTCGTAGCCGGTGAGTTCTCTCCCTGTCTCGGCATTATAGAAAAAGACTAAATCTTCCACCATACCAAAATATCTTTGACTCAAGATTTCTTCAGTCTCCCACCACAATCTCGCAATATCACCTGGGCCAACATTCACCGGCACATCCAAAGCTGGGCTGCCATCCCGGTAGGCTATATAGTACGAGTGCAAACCCTGGCACAAGATTTTGCTCCCATTCGGCGACCAATCACTATGCACACAAGTACTATCCCCAACCAGTTTAGGATCCGCTTGTTCAAACTCCCAGACGTATAATTTTCGATCTACATTGAACGCCACCGCAGATTCATCATCCGCCCAACTGACCAATAAACCGGCAAAATCCGCATAACAATCTGCCTGCAAATCACTATACGCGATCATCTGCATATCGGCAAGCCGATATAAATTTGTACTCGTTTCCTGACAGGTCAGCGCGTACGTTCGCTCCGGCGAATAAGATATCGGTATACCCGCCAACCAGGGGAAATAGTCATATGGGGGTCGCTCCGTAACCCGCAATAAATTCTCGGAATGAATGTCAAAGTAAAAATCGTAAATACCGACTTCCCCCAAAATCGTATGGTTATCAAGCCAACGCACGCTTGCGATTCCTGTGCTCCAACCAACCAATTCCACAGCATCAACCGACCAGTCCACCGCTACAGGTTCTGTGGGCGCTGGTGTAGGCGTTTCGGTCGGCATAACTGTAGTAGGTTCCTTCGGCTTGGCAACTGTAACCGTAGGCGGTCTCGGCGTTTCGGAAGCCTGCACCATGGCAGTCGGCTCCGGCGTCAGCACCGCACAACCGGCCAGCAAGAACAAACCGCAGATCATCAAAACAATTTTCTTCCCCATAACAAAAGCCCCATTTAGTCTGGTAGTTGGATAGTCGTTAGTCCGATAGTCTTGTGGTCAATCTCCTAATGCTTAATTCTAATTCATAACCCGCTATCCAGCGGCGCGCACTCTGACCGTGAACGCCGCGCGCGGGTTGACCATCGTGATCTGCTCAATTTCCGCCTGCATGAAACCGGCTGCTTTGAGTTTCGGCAGTAATTCCCTAAAAACCGTTACGTGAACCTCTTCCGGCGCTGTGCGTTCTTTGGCATACGACGATTCGTCGTGTGAGAGCAACAGCCGCCCTAACAATCCCTTGGCTTTCATCTCCCAGCACAACGCCAGCGGCTGAGCTACATTATCGGCATTGATCTTGTCGAACTCGATCCAGGCCCCGGCGCGCGCCGCCGCCACCACGGCGTCGAAATCCTCGACCGTATCGGCGTGTACCCAGATCCAGGCGCTGGGATGCACACCCTCTTCCGCCAGGATATCCAGTTCGGCCCAGGCTAGGGTAGCATCCTGCGGGGTATGGATCGCCATGGCTAAGCCGGTTTGCAGGTGCGTCTTGGCCGCCGCCCGCACCAGCTTGGCGTCGATTTCCGAAAGCGGCCCGGGATTATCCACGCCGATCTTGATGAAGCCCGGCTTGATGCCCGTACCTTTAATGCCCTGCTCCCACTCCTGCACCCAGCGGGCAGCCAATTGAGCGGCGGTCTCTTCGTAGGCGAATTCAGGCACGTAGCGGTCTTCGGCCGCCCCATAATAGCCGGTATTGGTCAGAATGTGCACGCTGCTTTTTTCCGAAAGCGTGCGCAGTTTCTCAACGTCGCGGCCAAAATATTCGGTCGTGCACTCCACCAACGCATCTACCCCCAACGCCTTGATGCCTTCCAGCGCCGGGAGGGCGATCTGCATGACATGCTCGGGATCGTAGTCCGGCGCGGTAGTAGCTGGTTCGCCGAAAGTATGCAATACGTGTTCGTGTGGCAGGGTCGCACCCAGTTCTTCGGGTTTGATAGCCCCTCGCACGGTCATAATAATCGGGTTATCCATATCGCCTCCTGGAATCAATCTTCAATTTGAATGGTCAGCCGATGATTTTCATTTTGATTGGTTACGACGCACAGCTGCGCTAAGCTTTCGACGATGAAATCCGCCTGGGTAAGTTCTTCCTTTTTATGCGTGGTGACCACGGCGATCACGCGCAATCCGGCAGCTTTGGCCGCTCGAATCCCGGCCGGAGAATCTTCGATCACGATGCCGCCCTCAACGGAGGTATTTATCTTCTCCGCCCCCAACAGATACGGCTCCGGATCGGGTTTGCCGCGCTGCACATCCTCGGCGGTCACCATCATTTCCGGCAGCGGCAGACCAGCACTTTGCATGCGCACTTTTGCCAGCGGCCGGTTGGCGGAAGTCACCACGATCCAATCCCCTGCCGGGATCATCCCCAGCAGTTTGACCGCGCCGGGCAGCGCATAAATATCCTGGGTGTCGGCGGCTTCGCCTGCCATGAAGCGTTGGGCTTCTGCTGCTACATCCAGGTGCGGCGCAACCCGATGCATGGTCTCCACCGTGCGCATCCCGTGCGACTCGGCTACGAGTTTATCGAAATCCAGGCGATGCAGTT
>JAFGRA010000328.1 GCA_016935415.1 Anaerolineales bacterium | reverse complement strand
TGGTTCTTGGTCCATATTCTGGTGGTGGTCTGTAAGTTAATATCCCTGTAACAACTCCTAATATCACCGGAGACAAGAGAAACAAAGTGCCAATTACAATCAACACAATTTTTATGGCTTTTATTATCTTGTTTTTCATATCGCCAATCTCCCTGGTGCTTCCATAACTCTTGATATCAATTTTCCACCACTACCGGGCTAATGCCTGGCATATCTATACAACTTCCCCCTTACTTCATACCACCTACTGATACTTTCAACTGTCCCCTAAGGCACTTCTACCAATGTGAATGAGCGGTTATCGAAGAACACATCCCCACCGATTTCGCGCACGTAAGCCTGGCTCTCCTCCGGCAAATGGCGCATGAACAGGTAGTCCGCCTCGAATTCCTGGGCCTGTGCGATCAGCGCGTCCAGGTAAGCAGTGCCTTCCAATTCCCGGATCGCGCGCATAACATGCGTTCGCCGGTACCATTCCACCAGGGCGGCATGGTTAACATAACCCAACGAGCCACCGTCTTTTTCGGCATACACCAAAGGATGCAGGCCGACATAGCGGATGATCAGTTCGATATCTTCCGGCGTCATGATCGTCGCCCCCGGTTCCACCCCTTCTTTCAGAAAAACGAATGCATCCTCATAAGCCTGGGTAATCGAAGAATGCTCGCATGTAAATTGATTGTTCTCCCAGCAGCCCCAGGTCCACAATACCGGTTCCGTGAATTGGCTGTGCAGTACCACCCACACAACCACCAAGGCCAGGCCCAGCGCATACGTCCCCACTTTGACCAGGGTTGCCCGGTAACGCTGCGCCAGGGCAGCCACGCCCCATAGAATGTAGAGGTAAAAGAACAGGTAAAGATAACGCATCCCCCGCACCAACTCGGTTTCCAACGGCAGCAGTTCGAAGATACGCGCGATGGTCTGCTCGACATAGGGAATAAAAGCTGAGACGAACAACACGCCCAGTGCCCATATACCGCTCAGGAGCAGCAGATCACGACGCTGCTTATCGAAGAGATAAATGCTAATCAGGCCTAATATGGTCAGCGGCAGCAAACCATTGGACATGTTGGTATTTACAAAATCCCTGAAACCGACACGTATATCCAGCAGCGGGGTAATGAATCGGAAATTGAGAATTTCCCAGATCAGATCGTAATTGGGTGCCGCGCCATGATCGTGGCTGCTCAGGTAAATACGCATGAAGGGGAACGACACGATCAGGAAGATCATCCCCAGCAAGAACATAACGCCCAGCCGTTGCCACCATTTCCACGTTTTGGGTTGGAAGAACCACAGTCCCAGCCACAACGCCATCGCCCAGGCCGGGGTACTGACCGGGTGCAGGTAGATCATCAATCCGGCAAAAACCATCAGCCACGGCCAGCGTTTGGGTTTATCCCGCCAGGCAATCGCTGCCGCCAATACCCACGGCAAAACCGACTGGAAGCTCACTCGCGGGATCGGATTGCCGCCCAACCCCCAGAAGGTATTCCACAAACGGACGGCAGGAATATTGACGACCGCCAGCAGCAAAGCCCACCAGCGATCCTTGAAGAGCACACGCCCCAGCACATAAAATCCGATGATCTGCAAGATCGAGTGCAGCGGCAGCATCACCATAAAAGCCGTGCCATAATCGCCAACCAACGGTTCCAGGGCATTCAACAGCGGTACGTGAATGGTGTAATAGAAACGGAAATTCTCCGGGTCGGCCAGCAGTTCATCCCCAACAAATATATCCGGGTTTTTCGTTGCGGCTGCAAAACTGGCAATATTGGCCGCGTCGCCGCCCAACAGGAAAAAGGGCCGGATACCGCGCCAGTGTCCCAGGAAGAACATCAACGCAAACAACACGGCCGCCAGCCCGATCAGCACGTCAAAACCGTTGATCGTCCGCGCCGAATCGAAAACCGCAAACAGTCCTTTGCGCAGCCATGGGATCACCAATGCAATTGCCAACCCAAAGGCCAACCCGATTCCCAGCAATAAGATCAGCACGGTTACCTTATACATGCCGATACGGTAGTTCAGCACCATCCCATCCGCAGTGGTTACCGTCAGGGTCGGAATCTCATTTTCCAGGCACCAGAAATCATGCTTCTTCGCTTTCGTCTCCGAACCACTGAGCGCCACTTTAGCTGCACCTTCCACTTCCCAATCCAATTCAATGCAGCGGCCCGAGATCGGATACGGCGACACCTTGAAATACACGCTTACGCCGTGTTCCTGCCGGGAGATTACGCGGGTCTCATAAGTAGTGTAACCAAAGATCGCCAGCGCCAATCCAAGCAGGAAAAGCACGCCGGCAGTAATGGTGTATTTAGGCTCCGATTTGAGCGATGCGATCCAGCGTTTCAGCATATGTAATGCCCCCTCATTCTTCTTCCCCTGTTGCGGGTTGGGCATCCCGTAAAGCAATCTGACGGACGAGGTCGGTAATGCGCCGGTCGTATTCGCGGAACTTGGCCTGGTCGCGCAGCGCCTTGACAATGAAGGCCAGAATCCAGATATACAGGATCAGGTCGGTGCCCCGCCCTACGCCCAGGAAATTGGCAATCAATGTGGCCGAGTCCGGTGCCAGGGTGAGGGCAAGTCCGACCAACGCCAACCCGATCAGCACCATGCGCTCCACCAAAACCGAGCGGAAGCGGAAAGCATAGAAGAAAATCGAAAGGAATACGACCAACAAGATCAACTGGAAGATCGTCATTTCAGGCTGCCTTTCAATAGATCGATCAAGATATCGATCCCGCCCCACATGGTCTGGCCCTTTGCCATCGAATAGGCTGTATAACGCACGTGCACGGGCGCCTCGACCACGCGTAGCTTGTAACGGGCAATTTGTTGTAAGATTTCTGAAGCATGCGCCATGCGGTTTTGCCGGACACGGATGCTGGCGGCTGCCTCGGCCGTAAACAAACGCAGGCCGTTGTGTGTATCGGTCAGTTTCAAACCGGTGGTGAGATTGGTAAAGAGGATTGCCAGCCACAACAACACCCGGCGGCTGAAGCGCATGTTTTCCACCAGGGACTCATCGCAAAAACGCGAGCCGAGGACGACATCATACCCTCCTTGCTGCGCCACCTCGACCAGGTGAGGAATGCTTTCCGGGACATGCTGCCCATCCGCATCGAAGGTCACCAGATAGTCGGGTTGGTGATTTTGCAATACGTAATCGATCCCGGTTTGCAAGGCCGCACCCTGTCCCAGATTCTGGATATGGCGCAGGCGGTGAACGGGATAGCTACCAATCACATCGAAGGTGTCATCCGTCGAGCAATCATCTACGACAACAATATTAAAAGAATAATCCGCCAGGCCGCTTAGCACTTCCCCAATCGCTGAGGCCTCGTTAAATGCCGGAATAATTACCCAGATATCTTTACCGTCTTTTGCCATACACATATCACAGGATCAGATTTCTAATCCGATTTTACCGTACTTCACCCATTTACGGTTGTCAGACCTCACAGGCATCGATACATATCCCCACCGGTTCCTTAGATTAAAAACTCACGATTCTGTTAGTTCCACATAAACAGTACTAAACTCTTAGTTACATGAACAAATCTTCTTCCTATAATGGCAATCGAATATCATCGATAAAGGCAAACTCGTTGAAAGGCGAGGGCGCAAAGCTATGGGTCTAAGGCAACACAGAACACGGACTGCGAACCAGTTGCTATGACCGCCAGGCCGCCGAAAGATGTACATGCACGGAATTAGGTCTGGCTTTTTAAGCCAGGCTGATTTTATTAACCAAGAATCACAAAAACCACGAACACACATTATCGTTACGACAAAGGCAAACCTATCGCGAGGTAGGGACGCAAAGCCATGGATCTAGGCGATGCAGAACACGGACTGCAAACCAATCGCCGAGATTGCCAGGCTACCGAAAACGAGTATCACATTTTGGGATGATCCAATTCCCCCTCGAACCGGTATCGTTTGTCTTTGCAAAGGAGTGACCTGATGAGAGCAACGTACCGGTTTTTTATTATCAGTATCATCGCGCTAAACCTTTTCACCTCGGCCTTCACGCTACCGCCTACGGGCGGCACGGTCCCTGCCGCACTTTCCAATCTCGGCCAGACCGCAACAACCTCCTCAACAGCAAACGGCATTCCACCCTTCAAAGTCTTCGTTGAATCGGTGTCCGATGGCTCCAACCAAGTTACCGGGGTCTACGTCGAAGACTTGTTCGCCTACCGAGTGCTTAAAACTGGCAACACTGTTCCAGGCGGATGGAACGTGGTAGGGCAGTACGGCCGGGCAAGGAATATCGGTCTGCTGGCCCACAACTACGCCGCCGGGGCCAAATTCTACGCACTCACTCCCGGCATGAAAATCAAGATCATTTACGGCACTGGCAGAGTACGGACGTTCACCGTCAAAAAGATTGATCGCTACCAGGCCAGTGATCCGCAAGATTTTAGTGCTCCCTTCATTCATACCCAATCCGGGAAACAAATCTCTGCCAAGGGATTATTCAAATCCATGTATTCGTCGGGGGTTACTTTTCAAACTTGCATCACAAAAGATGGGACTTCAACCTGGGGATTGCTGTTCGTACGAGCGAAATAAGGAAGCTTTAGAAAACAGAAAAAGCTGATCAAATCTGAGGCGTAGACCTGATCAGCTTTCTCAAAAGAAAAACTACCACTAAAGGCGACAACGAACATTGCCGCGGAGCGGGCTGGGTGTTTGACATCACCCAGCCCTAGAACCACGAACACGGAGAGCAACGATGAATGAAACGATTAGTGAGATTTGAAAGACAGTGTGACGATTGCAGTTTTTCTCTCGGTGTTACGCCCATATCATACCCGGCAACTCTTTGTAATCTCTTTGTAAGTCCCGCTCACCAGCCAACAATACTGATAAATTCATCATTTTCTAATCTTTAGGGGATAAAAAAAGTGCAACCTGTCTCCAGGCTGCACTTTTTGCTTGTAACGGTAACGGTTATTCTGAGACGACCTCGACCAGGATCGCCTGAACAGCCACGCGGCTGCGATAGGTATCATCCTCCTCATCATAGCCCAAACAGGTTAGCAGGGTCACCCGGTCGTAACTGTCATGCCACAGAATGGACATGTCATTGGGCGCTATCTGGCGGGTTTCCACAACCTGGTAGACATATTCCTGTCCATAGGCATGTAAGCTGAAGGTGTCACCCCAACCCAGGTTATGCAAGTCGACGAACGGGCCAGGTTGTCCTTCGCTGTCGAAGACATGCGCGGTGATAAAGGTATTCCCCTTCTGGGTAGGTGCAGCCGTACCCTCGAGGTAACCCGCTTCCCGATCCAGCCAGGTCACATCCCAACCGTCTTCGGTGAACGGAACGCCAACGATCGGCAGTTGCACACCCAGGGATGGGATTTCGAGCCAGATATCACCGATATCCTGGTAGGCCAATTCGGCGGGCTGGTCAGGCAGCACAGTCTGTTGGTCGGGTGCAAAGCCGGTATCAGGCAAGCCAAGCTCATCGCCTGCGCCTGCGCCACCTCTGCGATCGCGATTATCCGGGCGGGCGATGGTTGCTTGGGCAAAGGCAGCGTACACGTCCACATTGCTGAGCGGGTCATAGTCACGTTCGGTAGACAACACGTTGTAAGGTGATTGCGGGGTATCCACAAGACCAGGGAGACTGGTCCATTCCACGTTAGAACGGTTGATGATCTCATCATCCAAAGCGATGAAACCAACGATGGCCTGGAATTGGAACACCGAGGTCTCATCCAACGGATAGGTATCCCAGGTCGCCTGCAAGGTCGGCCCTTCCAGAATTGTAGTTGGCGGCAGGCCGCTGATAAACACGAACGAACCAGGCACCAGGCTCAATCCAACCGGAATGGTGTCGAACAGGGCGACATCGTAAGCAATCGCATCACTATCGGCAGAGTCATGCACTACAGTAAGTGTGTAGGTGACGATCTGTCCAGGAATCACGATGTTCGGGGCAACCGTCTTCACCAGAGACATGGTCGGTTCCACAATCGTCACCGGCAAAGCACCCGTCGGGCCGATTTCAGCATTCGGGACGCTCGGACTGCTATCCCAAGACCAGGTGAACTCATTTTCTAATTCAACTCCACGCACGTTCCCGGGGCTGTCGAGCACAACGGCCTGGTATTCGATGGTGATGGTCTGGTTGGTGTTCACGTTATTGGTCACCGTATCGAAGTCGAAGGTGACCTGGCGGGCCTGATCGGCATCATCAGTACTGCCGGTCGGCAGTGGGTCTAAGCCCGGGTTACCTGCGGTGGGATTGGCAGGATTGGGGGTACACGCGTCGGCAAAAGCGCCAATCGTCGTATCCAACCCGGCATCGGCCGTAACGCTCACGCAGTCCAAGAAGGCCAACCCTTGCTCAAGTTCATCGACTACAGTCACGCCGGTCATCGAGATCGGCGCCGGCAGCAAACCTGCGTCGCCAGACGGGACGGTCACTTCGAGTTGATAGGTAAGGATTGCACCAATCGCAGCCGGGCTGTTGGCCGGGAGTGGCGGGCCTTGCAGCGGCTCATTGATGGCGATCAGCGTCTTCTGGATGTCGGTCGCGTAGACATCATTATCATCATCGGTATTATCAGCCGGGTTGATATCCGGCCCGTTGGTCTCATCGTCACCCACCGTGGCTTCATTGGTAATCACGGTGATGGCAGGCACCTGAGTGGCAATATCCGCGTCAACTGTGACGGCGAAGTAGATTGTCCCAGAGTCGCCCACATTGAAGTTGCCCACAGTCCAAATCAGTTCGGTGCCGGCAGGCAGTCCATCGGTCGCCGGTGTGCCGGTCGAGACCGGGATCGGTCCGCTGGTATCGGCGATTTCCCAACCGGCGGTACTGTTCGCCAGGTTGAAGGTCGTACCTTGCGACACGGTTTCGAGCACATACACGCCGGTGGCATCTTGCGTACCGACATTATCGTAAACCAATTCATAACGCAGCACAGAGTTCGGGGCCGTGATTTCGATGTAGTCATCCTTCAGGATCGCGAGATCGGGCGAGGCCGTTGCCCCGGTTGTAATTGTGTCTTCATTATTCGCCGGAGTCGGTTCCGGCCCGTCATTGGCCTCATCGTAATCGATCCTGACCGTATTGGTGATCGAAGCCACACCAGCGGGCAGCGGGCTATCGATGATCACGGGGAAGCTGACCGAACCGGTTTCTCCTGGAGCGAGAATACCCGCCCCCGAACCGACATCCGGCGTGGTCAGCGTGCAGGTGCTGCCAGCGATAATATCTACACAAACCCAACCGTCAACGTTGTTTAATGTATCGAAAGTCGTATTGGTAGGAACGGTTTCGGTGAGCACCACACTGGTTGCTGTACCGCTGCCGTCATTAAAGAAGGTCACCGTATAGGGGATTGGCGCTCCGGCAGCCACAGCCGCGCCGCCGTCATCTTTGACCACACGCAGGTCGGGGTTGATGACTTCCACGGACTCAACCGTAGTATCGGTGTAATCATCCCAGGTTTCAGGCTGATCTGTGCGCTCGTCGCCGGTCGGCGCCGGGAGCGATTGCCAGATGACTTCGACGTTGTTGTCCAGGATACGGGCAACTGCGTCGGTAACATCAACGACGGTCGGCGAACCAACCGTATCGATGGTCACCTGATATGTGAAGGTAACCGAGTCACCAACGGCAATGCTGGTGCCTGCATTCGATGTCCAGTTCAGGTCAGGCGCAGCGCCGTCGTTGGCTGTCCAGCCAACTGGGGCAGTGATCGAAGCGGGTACATACGTCATACCGGTTGGGATAGTATCATCGACGACCATGAAGTATGCCGGCGCTGTGCCGGTATTCTCCAGGGTCAACGTATAGTCGATGGTCGAGCCGAGGATGGCACTCCCGGAAGCCGGACTGGAGACTGCAAAAGTCTTGTCGAGGGTCAGTACCGGCTCAACCACATCAACGTCAGCCGTGGCCGTATCGGACTCGGTCCCGGCAGTGAATTCAGCTTCGTTGACTAGGTCGTCACCGGTATTGTTGTCATCCACATTACGCAAGATGGCCGTGATGCGGATGACCAGGTAGTCGTTGGCATCAACAACATTGTCGGCGGCATTGGTCACACCGGTGAACTCAAAAGTCACTGTATCATCATAAGTATCACCATCCGAGTCAGTGATGGTCAGCACAGTGCCACCAACGCTTACATTGCCACCCTGCGCGACCACAACAGCGTTAGTCACGTCGAGTATCCCCGCGGGAGCCGTAGGCAGGTTATCGACCACAGTCAACGTGGGGGCGGTTCCTTCCGCCAGAGTAATGGTGATATCGAAGTCGACCGTTTCACCGATGGTCAGGTCTTCATCACCGGCATCATATTCGCCATCGCCGGTATCCGCAACCGAAGTGCTAAAGACGGATTTATCGATAGTGATATCGCCCATGTCGAAGCTGACCTGGTCGGTGTCCTCATAGTCATTGATCTCACCGGGGCCGGTGATATCGCCGGTGCGCTCGACGGAAAGCGAGTTATTGCCGGTCTGCGGCGTGGTCAGGTCACCGGGCATACTCGTCCACTGCAAGGTAGCCGTATTGTCGATGGTTTCATCGAACTCGGCCGTGTCAGCAATCACGGCGTCGAAGGTAATCACGGTGACAGCCGGATCGGGGCCAACCACTTGCGGGAAAGCATCCCAGGTTACATTGAGCGTATTGGTGCCGCCAAAAGTACACGTGGTTGTAGCGAGATTGGTCACCTGGGCAGTAACTGCCGAGGTGGCGTTGCAGTTCAAGCTGAGCGCCTGCACGATCAGGTCGGGGAAGGGCACGGCATCGTTGATGGTCACATTGTAGGCATCCGCATTCGAAGCTCCGGTGTGCTCGATAATCAACTCATAGGTAACAATATCTCCGGCATCCGCGGTGTAAGGAGCCGTCAGGTTGGTGATGTCTTTGGTCACCTGCATGTCTGCTTCGACCACGTTCACGTTAGTTGAACCGGTGGCTGAGCCAGTCGTCCCCCACTGCCATTCAACGTTGTTCGCCAGGATATCGCCATCCGTATCGGCAAAGCTGTTCAGCACAACCACGGTGTAAGTGATTGTGATGGTTTCGGCGTTAGCGTTATTCGTATCCGAGTTAGTGACCGTGCCAAAGTCCATATTCATCTGGCGGGCGTCGCCCACCGGGGCAGGCGCGATGTCCGTCAACGTAAATCCAGCCAATACATCCGCGAAAGTTCCCACTGAGGTGGTCAATATGGGAGAAGCAACCAGCGAGTCTACGCTGACGAATGCCAGGCCCTCATCTAACACATCTTCAAAAGTGATCGTGGTCGATTGGCCTTCCGGCACAGTGATCGCCGTCTGGTAAGTGACGGTTTCTCCCACGACGACCTCACCCGCTATTTCCGTATCCGTATCCGGGTTGGAACTGGCGATGATCTCCTTCGTGATGGTCGGATTGACCACGGTGATATCGGCATCATCAGAGGCGCGGTAGTCGTTCCAGGCTAAGGTGCTGTTGTCGTACGTGCGTTCGTTCGGCAACGCGCCGGGCAAACTCGTCCAGCCTACCCCGGCGGCATTGCTGATCACCTGGCCGGGAACCACAGACCCAATCAGATCGGCATCGAAGGTCATCACTATCGAATCACCGGGACCAAAACCGGCCGGATCATCATAGGTCATGTTCAAGGTTGCACCGGCAAAGGCACAGGTTGTGGGCAAAACCGAACCGGTCGTGCAATCCAGGTTGGCCATATTGGTCAATTCAGCCGGGACCGGGTCCTGGAAAATCAGGTCGAATCCCGGCGGGGTGGCGCCATCGTGGGTGATGGTGATCGTAAAGGCAATCGTATCACCGGCATCACCGGTATTCGGGACAGCATCCTTTTGGATCAACAAAATCGGTTCAATAACTTCAACATCTGGGGCGTTCGCAGTAACCGAATGGCCGGTATCCCAATTCCAGGCCGCCCCATTGTTCAACAGGGTGACCGGTGTATCTTGGTTACCGGCTACGTTTTGCACCAGCACGGTATAAACGATGGTGAGCGTTTCCAAACCGGTGCCATCCGTGTCCAGGTTGGTCAACGTGCCGAAGTTCAATGTTAATTGGTCGCCGGCGGGTGTGATGACTGCGCCCGTAATCACATCGGCAAAAGTCCCTACGCTGGTGGTCACATCGCCGGAGGCAGGCCCGGTGATGCTATCCACAGAAACAAATTCTAAACCAGCATCGAGTTGATCGGTGAGGGTAACGTTATTGGCCTGGCCTTCGGGCACCTGCACGGTGAGGGTGTATTCCACCTCCTCACCGATCACGACCTCGGTCCCGGCCGTAAAGCCCTGGCTGGTATCGGTAATGTTCTTTTCCAGCACATATTCGTTGATGGTGACCGAAGCGTCGTCGGTGTGTTGCGGCGAAGGGGTCGGACCAACGTGATTTTCGCCGCCTTCTTCACCGGCGTAGTTGGTGAGTGTGGTCACATTGATAATTTCCACACCCGGCTCGATATTCGGGTCGATCTGCAGATCGTAGGTCAGGATCGCCATGTTGGTGCCGTTGTTGGCATCGAAACCGGCACACACGCCGCCCGGGAAGGGGCTGTCGTCCAATTCAATTCCGTTGTTAAAGAGATCGGTTTCATCTAAAGCTGGCCCCAACGGTGTATAGCCGACCGGGGTCACACCATCACCGCGCCAGATTTGCAAGTTAATGCCGCCCACCGGGATGATGAATCCGGGGGGCAACGTATCCGTCAGCGTGATATCGAAAGCGCCCTGGCTGCTGGAGCCGACGTTTTCGATCACGATCGCAAAGGTCATGATGTCGGAACCATCCGCTCCGGTTGGTGTACTCACGATCAGGTTCGAATCGATCTGGTTGGTGTTCATATCCTGGTCACCGGACGAGATCACACCCGCCCAGGGAGGAGACACGGAATTATCGAAAGTCACCGGCGCCGGTGGGTTGGGATCGTAATTGGCCCCGGTCACGTCGGCGTTGTCGGTATCAACCACACCTTTCTTGATATGCAGCACCGGTTCCTGGATCTCGATCTGCACGATGGCCGGGGCTTGCGAATCCGTGCCGTTGGTCGAGCCTTCATTGACAAGCGCCTGGTTCGTGAGCAACAAACCATCGGCAAACGGTTCATTGGTAAGCCGCATGGTAAAGAGCAGGTCGATCGTGGTCGCCGGATTAGCCGGGTCGTCATAATCGCCATAGGATATCGTTAAAGTATTCTCACCCACATTTGTGGTTAGGGTCGGCGCATAATCAGAAAATCCGGGATTGGAGGGATAGAAAGACTCTGTCGGCCCAAAAGCAACCTCACCTGGAGCCGGGATGGCACCTGGTGCCGCTGGCGGCCAGGTCGTATCAAACGCCCACGGAACATTGCTACCATCGCCATACGGATCGCCCACCCGGAAAACAGGCAAGGGGAAGAAATCGACAATATTAAGATCTTCAAAGTCTGATGAGGGCAGGGTGTACGTGATTCGGAAAGTGACATCATCCCCTGGAGCAAGCTGTACTGTACCCGGTGGGTTGACCGTGGTCACTCCGGCGCGCGTCACCGCATAAATATTCTTGGTTGGCGTACCGTGATCGATCTCCAGTCCATCTGCGGAGCCATCAGGCTCGTTGGTCGCAATCACGGTCAGGTCATTGTTGCTGAGAATATCGGCCGAGACAGTCACGCTGTTGTCCAGTACATCACCGTGATCGACGCTGACGTCAGCTTCCAGATTGGTAAATTCATCCTGAATGATGGCCTGATAAACAACCTGAATGGTCGTAGGGGCACCATCGTTATAGATGCTGCAATCCTCATTGCGGACGGGTTCGGACAGATCGGGTACACAGGCCCCCAACAACTGTCCCGGCCCACCAACGCCAAAGCCCTGCGTTATAAATTCATCCGAGATGCGAAATTCGAGATCGGTGGTGCCGTCAGGAGCGGCGGTGAAGGGCGGGTCATCGCCAAACGGCCCGGTACCGGTCCAATTTTCCGTCTCCGTATAATTGGCAGGATCCATGGCGAAAGTATCCGGGGTGCCGTGTTCGTATACGGTAATCTGGGGAGGAAAGGCATTGTCGAAATGCTGGCCATCGGAAAGCGTGTCGATAACAATGATATCTTCGACCGCAAAATAATCCGAGATCTGGATCTCCAGGGTATACACCACTGTTGTCCCGGATCCCACCGTACCTACCGGTGCAGCACTTTTCTGAATGGCAATCGACTGGTCTGAAAGGGTAACACTGCCTGGGCACGAGGTCGGGCAAAGGCCGTTGTCGATCGGCTGGGGATCGTCATCGCCGTCGAGCGGGTTCCAGGTACCGGCAATCGGCTGCACCGTATTTTGCGAGGTACTATCACTGCCGGTAGTCGGCAGCACGCGGATGCCATCGGCATCCAGGAGAGGCACAAAGAAATCGTAAACGATGACAATATCATCCGCACCCGCGCCACCGGTAACCGTACACTGCACCACCAGGTTGTTGTCGGGCGGGTTCGCCGCCGCGCCCACAGTCGGCTCATCGAGCGCAGCACATCCCGCACTTAATGAGTCGATACCCAAATAGGCGATATTGTTGGGGAGCACATCCTCCAACTGAATGCCGGTCAATGTCTGTCCTTCGGCCACATCGACACTGATCCGGAACTGGCGCGGGTAATTGGGCCCGGTAGCGGTTTCATTCTCGGGGCCAATATATTCTTTATTCAGTTCCATCAAGAAGGGCGTCACCGTACCGGTCACCGGCCAACTGGCAATGTCATCACCGTTCGGGATCAGATAACTGCCGTCACAGCACGGGTCATCCAACTCATTCTGGCCGTAAATATAACCACCGCGCGTGCGCACCTCGAGTGTGGACAGGTTAGTGGTGCCATCATCGTACAGATTAGCAAAGTTCGAAAGATCGGCCTGCAATTCGATCGTGGCCGACTGGCCAGGCACGAAAGAGCCGAACGGTAATTCGATCACGACGAGTTGATCACCATATGGGCCGCAAACCTCGCGCGGTGAACCCAGTGTTCCCGGGCCCAAAGGGCCGTTATAGGCAACCGGATGGTCGACGCAGCCATATCCGCCGCCATCGTCAGGAAATGTCAACACATATTCGACCAGCGAAGCGCCCAGGTAATTGGCGCTGCCGGGTACGTAGCTCAGGCCATCCGGTTCAGTTTGGCCATCAGCACCATTGGCCGGGAAATAGAAATCGATATACGGCCCATAACCGGGGTCGGCATCATTGTTGGTAAAGGTCGCCGAAATCGTAACCGTATCCCCAATCAAGACATCGCCCAAACCACCTAAAGTGATCTGGGCACCAGGCACATAAAACGCCGAACTCAACTCACCCAACGACGATGAAGTTAGAAACGAAAGCTCACCAGAAGATTGTGGGGATAGATTGGAAACATCTGCTTGCAGAGCAGCCCCTCCAAAGATACCATCCAAAAATTGGGCCTGAGCAAGATTGACGTTGGTTAGAAGCAGGAGCGCGAGCAAGACAAAAATACTTACCACGTTAATTCTCCTGAATGTGTAAAACCAACTGTGACGAATTGGCATGTGGCGCATGCTCTTCTCCTAAAAATGTAATAAAAACCTGAAAACGCCAATAATAGGGTAATAAGAAAATTAATCCATCCAAACCTCGGCAGCTAATTCGCCTAAACTAATCAATTATAGCAAATTATAGGGCCTTTGGTAGGAAATATTTTTCACTTAAATGTAGCTTACGCGCACAAACAGCACGCGCTTCCAGACTATTGTACTCTGAATCCTTGGTATTCTCTTTGTAAAAATCATGGATTATCTATGAATTTCCAAGATTCATTTCCCCCCAACTTACGGTTTTGTTATTTCAAAATACGCTCGTCGCCCCGCCGGATGGTCACTCCGGTGGCATCCAGGTATTCCAGAAAAGCCAACACATAGCGCCGCGTGGTGTCAAAGTGATCGCGCACTTGCGCGACACTAACCGGGCCGTTCGTTTCAATTAGCGCCCGCAGTTCAGCCACCATGCGCTCGAAATCCGTTTTCCGAAAAGCGACTTCAGCGGACACCGGCAGCAAATCACCCAGGTCGACCAGAGCAGCAAACACATCTTCGCCGACCTGCTCAGTCGCTTCTTTGACGCTGGGTGGGGTGAATGGTTCTGCTGCAAAACGCGCCAGCAGCGCGTCCACCTTGTTCTGCTGCGCAGCCGAGAATTGGATGCTGTGCTCCGGCAAATACACCAACGGTCCGAATTCCAAAAGTTGTTCAGCCTGCACGAGATCGCTTACCAGTGCATTGAACATACGAGGGTCCAATTTTAGGCGGCTCCTCAATTCCTCGCGCGGCATACCACGCCGCAGCGGGTTAGCCCGGTGATAGGCCGTTACTTCTTTCAGGCCGTTCGCGGCCAGGCTTTCCCAGACGCCCCGGTTAGAAACCAGCGCTTTCGAATTGATCGTGGCGGCTCCACCGTCCACGATCACCAACCGGCCTGTGGAGAGCAGTTCGTCCAACGCGGCCTGGGCCGTTTCCACTTCCAGGTTGGATTGCTTGACCACTTCTGCCAGGGGAGCCGGACCAAGCGCCAGGCTGGCCTGCACGAGTACGTCGGCCGGGGTACCTTGCAACAAGGCATCCAGGCGCGCCAGGACCGCTTCGTTGAAACGTTTATGGCGGCGTTTCGGTTGGGCATCCACCACCACGCCACCGCCCAGCGTTTCTGCCGGAGAAGGCCGCCGTAGAATATAGCGGTCTCCACGTACGGTCACGACCGGATCGCGCAGTTCCAATTGGATCCAGCCTGCATCACCGGGCAGTAAGCTATCCGCGCCCAACAGGCGTAGGCGGGCAACCACTTCAGCCGCCCCAACGAAGAGTTTGACTTCGGTATTGTGCAGCAAGGGCTGCTCGACATCCGGCAGCAGGCGGAAGCGCAAATCCAGCCGCCGGGTAGCTTTTAGCGTTCCGGGGTGCGCCAATATCTGGCCGCGCTGCACATCATTCACATCCACGCCGGAAATATTGACCGCCGTGCGGCTGCCCGGTACGGCCAGGTCTTCCTTGGTCTGGTGGGTCTGCAAACCACGCACCCGGCCGCGCCCATCTCCAGGCAGGATTTCGACCTCATCACCTACCCGCAGGTTGCCATCAGTGAGCGTACCAGTTACCACCGTGCCAAAACCGGAGATGGTGAAGACGCGGTCGATTGGCAGGCGCGGCCGTCCCAGATCGACGCGCGGCGGGCGGGTACCCAACATCTCTTGCAAGGTGCTTTCGAGTTCTTCCAGGCCAACCCGTGTCTTGGCTGAGACGCGCACGATGGGAGCGTCGGCCAACACGGTGCCCTGCACGGCCTGGCGGACTTCTTCTTCCACCAGGTCCAGCCACTCCGGGTCATCGACCAGGTCGACTTTCGTCAGGGCAATCACCCCGGCCTGGATTTGCAAAATATCGAGGATGGAAAGGTGTTCTTTGGTTTGCGGCATGACGCCTTCGTCGGCCGCTACCACGAACAGGGCGGCGTCGATGCCTCCTACGCCAGAAAGCATATTCTCAATAAAATCGCGGTGACCGGGCACATCCACAACCCCCACTTCCTCACCATTAGGCAGCGTCCACCAGGCGAAGCCCAGCACAATCGTCATCTCCCGGTCGCGTTCTTCCTGCAAGCGGTCGGGATGGGTGCCGGTCAGCGCTTCAATTAACGTGGACTTGCCGTGGTCAACGTGCCCTGCCGTGCCGATAACGCGCAAAACGAAATTCCTCTGTAGACCGCGCCTAGCGCATGCTGCTCATAAAGCGATCGGTTTCTGCTGCCCAATCGCGCACCACGCCCAGCAAACCTTGAATACGCTTCTCGGACTGTTCGCTGTTGTACTGCACGATGTCTTGCATTTCCTGCAAGGTATCTTCCAGATTGGTAAGCTGCTCCGTCACCCGGTCGAGCGTACGGGTCAATTCACGGTGCTGCTCTTCCTGGGTCAAGGTATAGTTCGTCCAGCGTTTCTGGTCGTCGGCCTTGAAGGTCGACCATTCCTGGCGGAAACGCTCCTCTCCCAAACGCTGCATTTCGGTGATCTCATTGATGCGGCGGTCGATCTGTTCGGTCATCTCCTGGAAAACTTCCTGAGCCTGGTCGAGTTCGCGAGAGGTGGTTTCCAATTCACGCATGCGAGTGGAAATCTCCTGGGCTGTCCCGGCAAAGGTTTCAAAACGAGCAGTCCATTCTTTCCAGGTGCGTTCGCGCTCCATCTGGTCGTGGGTGATCTTTTCAGTGAAGGCCGTCTGTGCCTCGCGGCGTTCGGCATCGGCAGACATCAACTCGGTGACGCGCGTTTCGAGCTTTCGCTGTGCATCGGCGGTCAAGTCCTGCTTGGCGCGCAGTTCGTCGTTACGTTTACGCACGGCAGCAACTTCCCCTTGCATGTCGTTCAAGCGTTTTTCGTCCTGGCGATGGCTGTCCTCAACAGAACGTACTATCCGAATGCGCTCTTCTTCGCCCTGGCGGGTATCATCAACAGATTTGCGCACCTCGGTGATCTGGCGCTGCAAGCGCGCTTCCTCATCCTGGCGGGCCCGGATGGAATCTTCCAACTTGGGCAGCACAGCCAACTTCTCGTTCAACTGCGCCAGGCTCTTATTGAGATTTTCGATTTCGACCTCGCGCATTTGCTGGATCTCGTTTTCCCGGCGTTTGCGGCGTGTGTCTTGCGCATCCAGTTCTTTTTTTACTTCGGCGCGATGGGCTTCCAACGAGGCATTGAAATCATCTACTTTCGCTACCAACACGCTCAAACGCGTCACTTCACTGCTCAGTTCCTTGATCTCTTCATTGCGTTTATCGAGTGTCCCCTCCAACTTCACAAGCCGCTTTTGCAGTTCTGAAATCATTGTCTTATCGTTGCGCCGCTCTTCATCGAGCCATTCTATGCGTTGGGTAAGCTGCTCGTTATCCATATGGTTCTCTCCCAAAAATTTAAACGCCAGGGAAGGGCTACAAAACCCTGTCCTGCGATCAGATTTGCATTCCAGGCTGTTAATTTCAAAAATTATAGCATGATAAACGCCATACAAGGCGGGGATAGGAAATTAAAAGAAGCTAAAGATTTAGAGGCAAGCAAAAGTAAGCAAGCAAACATGGAGACAGGGCAATAGCCCATACGCAAATGCTGACAGCTATTCGCTGAAAGCTTCAGGGCAACAACTGTGTAAACATATTCGGCAAATCAGCCAACAGCCGGAAATACAACTGCGGAAAGATGCCAACCGTGAACAAAACCACCCAGGTAAAACCGTAGAATACGAACCAGGCCGGAGAATTGTATGCCGCCGGGGGAATATCCACCTGCAAGGCGGCCTCGTCCGCCAACGGCCCTTGATCCTGATCGATCATTTCCAGTAAAGTGGCGTTGTCGGCTTCCGTTCCAATGAAGAACACACCCAAAGTACGCAGCCCAGCCACCATGAAACCAAACAATCCGATCAACATCCAAATTGCGGCTGCGAGATAATCGGGAGCCAGCGCATTCCACAATGCCAGCCGTACCGGGAACCCAGCCAGGAGTGGCAGTCCGGAAAGCGAGAGATGCGCCAAGACCAGGGTCACCGACAAAAACGGATAACGCAAGCCCAAACCTCTGACCCCTGTAAAGCTCAAGTCGCCCTGACTCAAATAGCGCATCCGGGAAAGCATGATCCCCCAGACAACGAACGCGGTACTGCGCGCCGCAAGCAAGGCGAAGAAGATTTCCAAACCGGTCATTCCCTCCACGCTGACCGCCAACAACGCCAGGCCAATCTCTAACATGGCAGCGTAGCCCAACATACGCCCCAGGTTCTCCTGAAAAGCGGCCCACAGCCCACCGAGCACGACCATCAATCCCCCCATCACGCGCAGCAGATCGTAAACCGCCGCTGAATCCCGCAGCCAGGCATAGCGATCCAGAAAGCCCAGGCCGAACAAGGCCACCACGCCGGGGAGCATCAAGAAGATGAAAGCCACCGCATAAGGATGGGCTTCTTCGGCCAGCATCGGAATCCAGGAATGGAACGGGAACAGAGCCAGCAAAAAACTAAAGCCCAGCGCCAACAATACCGCGGCGCGCACTACCAGGTCGAGGGCGCCGGGGCTGGCTTCCACCCCGGCCAGCATCCAGCCCACGAACAAGATGAAGGGCATCCCAAAGGTCTGAAAGATGAAGAAGCGAAAAATGCCCTGTCCGGGTTTCTGACCGGGCGGGGAAAGCAGCGGCACACTGACCAGCACCACAATTTCGATCAGCAACGCGGCATACAGGAAGGGTTCGACGGCCAGCGCCGCAATCAAAAGGACGAAAATACCCAACGCCACCGGCACGAACAAACGGCTGACGCGGGCAAACAACGAACCCGCCAACCAGAAGGCGAACATCAAGTACATCCCGGCCAGGAACGGGCGGTCACTCTCTCCCAACACGAAGTTGCGTCCCAACAAGCTCAAGGTATCGCTGATCTTCACACTGAGTGAGGCACCTTCTAAAGGAGCATTGATCGGCAACTGCCAGGCGGCATAGGCCAGCAGCAGACAAAATCCGGCCGCGACCAGGGCGACAACCCGCCGCCAGCGCCGGAAGGCGAATAATACCCCGGCCACCGCCAGCGGGATCACGATCCAGATGAACGGGGCACTCATGCGGTTTCCTCTACCTCCAGATCAGCGGCGGTCAGCAAATAGGCCCCTACCATGGCGATTCCCAGGGTCACCGTTGCCAGCAGCCCGGCCACCAGGATGGCCGACTCGACGGCGGCGTACATGATCTCGAAACCGGACAAGATGGTCAACATGCCCAGCACGCTGCGTAGCGGCCGGGTGGTGAAACCCAGGTTGAGCAGCCCCATGACAATCAGAAAGGTACCCCCCCACACCTGCGGTAAGTTAAGCGCCGGCGCAAAACGCTCGATACTGGGTGAAAAGGACAACACGGTCAGCAACGCCAGCAAGGTGGTCATTACCCGGAAGAGCCGCCCGCTGGGCCAGGCCATCTCCAGCTGCTCTGTATCGAATACATTGACGCGGCTTACCCCCAGGATCGAAGCCGCCATCCAACCGGCCACCAACTTGACCACCGCCAAATCGGGCGGCCAAGAATTGGAGACCATCATAAACACACCTAAATACTGCAAACCCAGCGCAGCGATGTTCCAGCGCCAGTCGCGGCTGATGAACAGCGTCAACGAACTGACGATCAGCATACTCAAAGCTGGGAAGATCAGGATTTCGAAGTTCACCTATCCACCTCCCAGACTATTCAATTGAGAAAGCAGGGAGAGCAACAGGGTCAGCAGCAAGAGTGTCCACAAAACCCCACCGCGGCTTTCAAGCAGCACGATCGGCAAATAAAGCAGCGCCCCCACCACTCGGATCAATCGATCGGCCAGCCGGTACAGCCAACCCAGCGAGAAAACGCGATCCAAAGCCAGGAAGATGCCAGTCGGGATCGTCCAACCGCGCAGGCTTAATCCGGCCAACCCACCCGCGAAAGCAGCTGCTGCCAATCCCGGCCACCAAGG
>JAFGRA010000040.1 GCA_016935415.1 Anaerolineales bacterium | reverse complement strand
GTAGTGGCAACGGGGATGAACTCGTCTGAATCTTTGAGCATGTACTTGAAGTAATACAGCGTGCCAGGTTCCTCGGAATAGTCCACTTCCAGGTCGGAGACGGCGGTCTTCAGGCCGGGCGACCAGTTGATGAGGCGCGGGCCGCGGTAGATCAGGCCCTTATCGTAAAGGCGCACGAAAGCTTCGTGCACGGCGCGCGAGAGGCCCTCGTCGAGCGTGAAGCGTTCGCGGCTCCAATCGCAGGAAGCGCCCAGGCGACGGATCTGTTGGGTGATGATGCCGCCGTATTTTGCCTTCCATTCCCAGGTGCGGCGCAGGAATTCTTCGCGGCCGACTTCCTCACGCGAGGTGCCTTCGCCCCGCATCATTTTCTCGACCTGCAACTGGGTAGCGATCCCGGCGTGGTCGCTGCCGGGCACCCACAGGGTGGGGATGCCCTTCATACGGTGGTAACGGATCATCAGGTCTTCCATAGAAACGAACATGGCGTGGCCCAGGTGCAGTTCACCGGTCACGTTGGGGGGCGGAATCGAGATTACGTAGGGTTTAACGTCGGGGTCGAAGCCGGGTTTGTTGGGATCATTGCTCGGTTGGAAATAACCTTGCGCTTCCCACATTTCGTAAATGCGTTCCTCGACGGCTGCAAAATCGTACGTTTTTGCCAGACTATGTTCGCTCATGAAGATTTCTCCAATAGATAAGATAACGGATGATGTTATACCACGTTTATGATTTGTTTTCCTGGACGGCTTGCCATTCCAGCGGGGCGACAGCGACTTCGCCGGAAGTTAGGGTAGCGACCCACGGCCAGCCGGCGGTGGTGAGGTACCATTGGCCGCTTTCGGGGTGCTTTACGTAGGCCGGGGCGTGGGTTTGCAGGCGAGCTGCCAGGTTGGGGGTGCGCGCTTTTCCGGTGTAGGTGCCGAAGTTGTAGGGATTGTCGCTGTGCAGCACTAGCGTATCGTTGTAGCTGCGCTTGTTCGGCCAGATTTTAAGCGCCATCAGTATGCCGGGTAGGGCGGTAGAGCCATTATTGTAGGTAAAGGAAAGGTAATGGCGACCGGCGTATTCGAGCACGCGCGGCGACTCCATCGAAGCGAAGGGGGCGTTGCGCTCGCTGCCCCAGTTGGATTCGAGTGCTGGGCCGATATACTGCCATTCCTCCAGGTTGAAAGACTGGTAAACGTCGATGCGTGAGAAATAGCGCCCGCGCCCGGTGGCATACAGCAGCCATTGGCTCTCGGCAACCTGTAAGACGAAAGCGTCCCGGAAGAAATAATGGTAAGGCGCTTTCATAATAACCTGTTGGTCTTCCCAGGTAATGCCGTCCGGTGAGGTCAGGTGGTGCAGCTTGTGCGGAGACCAGAACAGGTGATATTGACCGGCGTGGCGTAGCACATGGGGCGCCCAGGCCAGTTCGCCAAAATCGGCCACCGGTTCCGCCTCCTGCATGCCGTTTTCGGGCGGGAAGTCAGCGCTGGTGCCGACCGTGAAGTAGGTTTCCTGGTTGTAATTGCCGTCACTTTGGTCGGTGATGCCGATCAACCGCCACTGCCCGGCGGCGTCCTGATAGATGCAATGGTCATTGACGTACTGGCCGTGCGCGTGTGGTTTGAAGAGCGGCTGCCATGCTCCGGTGATGACCGGTTTATAGATGGGAGGCCGCTTGCCGCGCGGGTTGAGGGAGACCATATCGACCATGCGTTGGTTGCTCCCGTCCTTGGGGACAGCACAGACGCGGTACATACTGCCTGCCCCGCGCACCAGAAATGAACCGAACTCGGCCGTGCCGCAGTCTTCCCAATCGCTATCCACACGCTGCTGGATCAGGTAGGTTTCATTTTCGGGATCAGCGATCCAGCCCAGATGCGCCCAGCCCGGCCCAGTGACTACCTGCACACCGACTTCTTCCTGGCGCTGCCGGACGCGTTCACGCGGCAGCGAACTATAGAAATCGCGCTGCAAAGGGGCTTGCAGGTAGAGGCGCAAGCCAATTTCCAATATCAGCCATACGCTGAGAGCGGCAAACAGGACGATCAGGGCGATGTTCATTTAGGTATAGGTTACTCCCCGGCAGGAGCCAGTTCGATGGCTGCCCGCACAGTATCATTGACCGGGACGGCGATGAGCTTTTCATCCAGCGCCGGGCCGACTTCGACGGTCAGGCAGCACGTGACGCTCATCAAGTCGCCGCTGGCTGCTTCGAAACCGGCGGCCAGTTGGGCGTCTCCAAGGGCTAATTGTAACCGATGAATTTCGGTGCCCAAAGAAAGGCTGTTTTCGCTCTTGTAACGGCGCACGGCGGTAGCGATCTCGACCAACTGCGCGCCTAGCTCGATGGCGTTTTCATCGTCCCAGGTCGGGGTGGCTTGCGGCCAGTGGCTGGTGTGGATTGAGGGCGCGCCATCTGTCTCGGCAAACAAGTTGAGGTACAGTTCTTCGGTCACGAAGGGCAGGAAGGGGGCGAAGAGCTTGAGCGTGCCCAGCAGGGTGTGATAGAGTGTGTAGCGCGCGGCGGTGTACTGCGGGTGTGCGGGGTTGTAGAGGCGCTGTTTGGCCATTTCCAGGTAGTTGTCGGCCAAATCCTTCCAGAAGAAGTTCTCGACTTCACTCTTGGCAGCAGCGTATTCGTATGCTTCGAAAGCCTGGGTGACGCGCTGGATGAGTTCGTGCAGGCGCGCCAGCAGCCAGCGGTCGGCCGGGGTGAGGTCAGGCAGGTCAGCAGTGGGTGTGTACGCTTCCAAGAAGCGGGCGCTGAAACGGGCCACGTTCCACAGCTTGGTCACCAGGCGTTGGCCGTTCTGCATCTTTTCTTCATCGATGATGGCATCCTTGCCAAAGCCGGTGCTGGCTGCCCAATAGCGCACGCCGTCGGCGGAATAAGTTTCGATGGCCTGGATGGGCGGAATGGGACCGCCGCCGCGGCTCTTG
>JAFGRA010000327.1 GCA_016935415.1 Anaerolineales bacterium | reverse complement strand
GAGCTGCCCCTAGTACGAGAGGACCGGGGTGGACGGACCGCTGGTGTGCCAGTTGTCGTGCCAACGGCATTGCTGGGTAGCTATGTCCGGCAGAGATAACCGCTGAAAGCATCTAAGCGGGAAACTCGCTCCTAGATTAGATCCCTCGTCTCGATAGAGAGTAAGGCCGCAGGAAGACTACCTGCTTGATAGGCAGCAAGTGTAAGCACAGCAATGTGTTCAGCTAAGCTGTACTAATGGCCGAGGGCTTAACTAGTGGTGTGGGGAACTCGAAGATTTTTCTAAGGTCGTAATCATCTGTTCAGTAACCAAACTTGTTGAATCAAGTCTCTTGGTGACTCTAGCGGTGAGGGTACACCCGGTAACATGCCGAACCCGGAAGTTAAGCTCATCAGCGCTGATGGTACTTGGGGGGCAGCCCCCTGGGAGAGTAGGTCGTTGCCAAGAGGCTTTTTTCTTTTAATTTTGTGGGGGCAGTGAATGGTGACCAGTAATTTGTGATCCGGGGGAGGTTGATGATCGGTTGTAAACCGTAATACGATAATCGAAATTCGTGGGGTATTCCTGTTGTAGCTAGCTTCCGTTACCCATAATCCTTTATTCCTAATTCATAACGCTTATTCTATTGGATGTAAGATTACCAGCGCCAGGTCCGCGGCCAGTTTTTCCAACTGGGCGCGCGTTGGCCGGGGTGGAAGTTTGTGCATGAGCAGCATCACCCCGATCATCGCCGGATGGCGTTCCAGGCGATAAGCCAGGAAATCGGCGATCTGTGTCGGATCGGTGACCGCTTCGGCATGGGCGGTCAGGTTGTGACCACACACCTGGATAGTCACGTTTGGATTGGCCAGGATGTTCTGGAACCAGTCAGCCTGCTGGCCGCGCGCTGCGGCAACGTAATACTTGCCGGCAATGTTTTCGAATTGCAGGGGGGTGGTGTGCGCGTTGCCGGTTTTGCGGCCGGTCGTGGTCAGAACCAGCACCATATCTTCGGCTGGTGACCCGACTGTGAAACGGCGGCGAATACGCGGGTTCAAACGCCGCATCATCCGCCAGATTAGACCAATTTCCTTTTGGGGCATACCCATATCCTCCGAATCCATTATACTGCGATCATACGATAAAATTAAGCGAGAGTATTTTGAAATGGAGGTGTGTGCATGGATGCTGTGATCAAGAAACTTTCTGGTGCAAATATGGACATTGACCTGGCGACTCCGGCAGAAGATATCGCCTGGGAACAGGCGAGGTGTCCCTGGAACGCGGCCGAACAAACTGACGCGCACCGCTGCGCGGTCAAGAATGTCTCCATCTGCCCGTATTTCTGCGGCGTGGCATACTTGGACGTGCTCTTGTGCTGCTATCCGCACGAAAATCCTTATAAGGACTAACATGCAGTTCACCGTTTCGTTGGGACAGATGGATGTGAAACTAGGGCAGCCGGATGCCAACCTGAAAACCGTGCGGACGCTAACGGCCGAGGCTGCCCAACGCGGCGCGGACGTGGTCGTCTTCCCGGAATTATGGTCGACGGGCTATGACCTGGAACGCGCCGGACAATATGCCACCGGCCTGGATGCGGGCAACTTCGCGGCTGTGGCCGAACTGGCGCGCCGGTACCGCATTCATATCCTCGGTTCCATGCTTTCATTAATAGAGCCGGGCAAATACGGCAATACGGCGGTGTGGTTTGGGCCGGAGGGCGGCATTTTGGGAGCCTATACCAAGCTGCATCTCTTTCGTTTGATGGATGAACACCATTACCTCATGCCCGGCGAGACGCCAACCATCGTGGAAACACCCTGGGGCAAGGCTGGCCTGGCGATCTGTTACGATCTGCGCTTCCCGGAATTGTTCCGCCATTATGCCCTGGCCGGGGCCGGTTTGGTTTTCCTGCCTGCCGAATGGCCGCATCCGCGCCGGGCGCATTGGCGCACGCTACTGCGCGCCCGGGCGATTGAAAACCAGAGTTATGTGGTTGCCTGCAACCGGGTGGGTGAGTCGAAAGGCGTGCGATTCTGCGGGCATTCGGCTGTGATCGACCCGTGGGGTGAAACGGTGGTGGAAGGGAATGAAGATGAAGGTTTGCTTACTGCCACTATTGATACTGATCTGGTGGCCGAAGTGCGCGCCAAAATCCCCGTTTTCGAAGACTGGCGGCCGATAGAATGAATGGACTGATGTTTATAGGCTTGTTCATAGCCGCTTGCATATAATCAGGTCGGTGTGGAGATATGGAGTTTGCAAGGATGTGAAATGAACACGAAAAATATGCTTTTGTGTTGCCTGATGGGGATAGCTCTTTTGCTTATTCTGGGAGCTTGTGCCGCAGAGCAAATCCCAGCTACCATTCCCACTCAGTTCCCAACATCCTCAGTTACCAGCACGCCGACTGAGACTTCTATACCCTTCCCCACCGAAGCAATCCATACCCTGACGTCCTCTCCTTCCCCCATACTGGATATTACCCAAACCCTAACGCCTACTCAAAGACCCATGGACACGCCACCCCCACCCTTCGAGCCTTTCGTCAGTTGTGCGGAAGTGGAAGAGATTCCGGTTAGTGAATGTGAAGCGTTGTTGGCCCTAGTGAAGGTAACATCCGGGGAGATAATTTCTCCAGGGGGGGATCGCGCTAGTTGGTTTCATTCTAATACGCCTTGCAATTGGAGTGGTATTGATTGTGTAGAAGGTCATGTACATTTCCTTGAAATCTACAGTCCAACTTGGGTAGCTCCGCTTCCCATGGAAATTGGTAATTTCTCATATCTACAAAATCTTTCACTTACTGGACCGATTCCTGGACCGATCCCTCCAGAAATTGGAAAACTAGCAAGGTTAGAGATGATGGGGATACATGATGGTGTATTTACTAGCATACCTCCAGAAATTGTTAATCTTAATAATTTGACTTTTCTTCTTCTTGCCAATGGGCAGCTTTCTGGTTGTATACCACCAGAATTAGGAAATATGAATAACTTGATAAATTTGATTCTTTATAACAATCAGTTTGAATGCAGCATACCTTCAGAATTAGGCAACCTGGAAAAATTAACGTTACTTGATCTACACGGCAATAAATTAACAGGACCTATTCCAGCGGAAATAGGTAACTTGCAGGAATTGAGGAAACTCGACCTAAGTGAAAATCGATTAACTGGTTCAATTCCAACGGAAATTGGTAACTTGACCAAAATGTATGATCTTTATCTCACAGGGAATGATTTAGAGGGTGAGATTCCGACAACGATTGTCAATTTGGAAGAGGTGGATTTCATATTGTTGGATGATAATCGGCTTAGTTCCACAAATCCAGAAGTTCTTGAATTTCTTGCGGAAAAAGCTCCAAGGTGGGCTGAAACGCAAAACATAGATCAATGAGGTGTTCGATTAATAGTTCAGATTGTGTATCTGCATGGAGCCTCCAAACGGAGGCTCTTTTCTTTGCGGCATACTTCGTGCAAGGCTATAATAGGATAATGTAAACAGTAATTCGGTATATGGTAGGAGCAACTATGGAAAACGTTAAGCGTTTTCTGGACGGCCCCAAAAAACTAATCCTGGGGCTGCGTTCGATTGGTATTTTGAATGTGCTGCGCGCCCTCTACACCGCGGTCAGGCGCGATATCGCTGAACGCGGGGCGCGCCCGCAGCCCAGCGGCCCGGTGCATACGCCCGGCAAGCTGAAAGGCAGCGAACCTATTCCCGGTGGGACGCGCGTGCAGTTCGAAAACGCCGAAGTGGAGATCCTCTTCCTGGCCGAAGACCTGGTGCGCGTTACCTGGCAGCCGGGCGAACTGCCCGCCGGATACGGCCTGGCCGATGTGGAATGGCTGCCGGTCGAGACCGAAGCCCATGATACCGGCATGTTGTTCAGCGTGTGCAGCGACAAGCTCCAGATTTTCGTCACCCCCGAAGGTATGGTGAAGTACCTGGACGAGAACGGCCAGGTGCTGCGTATCGAGCAGCCGCCCCAGCGCCAGAATCAACGCTGGACGCACCAGGCCGACCTCGATCCCGACGAACACGTCTACGGCCTGGGCGAGCGCGCTGCCCCGTTGAACCTGCGCGGCGGTGAATACCACATGTGGAACAGCGACCCCGGCGGCAGCTACGATCTGGGCAAAGACCCGCTTTATGTCAACATCCCCCTTTACCTGACTCGCAAGGCCGATGGCGGTTACCTGGTCTTCTACGAAAACGCTTATGAGGCGCACTTTAATATCGAAGCGGCCAAGGGTAATCCGGAAGAATACGTCGAGTTCGATACCGCTTACGAAAAAGCGACCGCCGTTTTCGAAGGCGGGGCGCTGCGCTATTATTTTGTACCCGGCACCCCGGCGCAGACCCTGGAACGCTATACCCAACTGACCGGGCGGCACGTCTTACCGCCGCGCTGGGCTTTGGGATACCATCAATGCCGTTGGGGATACAAAACCGAGGAGGATATTCGCGCGGTGTTGGCTGGGTTCAAGCAACACAAGCTGCCCTTGAGTGTCGTCAACCTGGATATCGATTATATGGTCGGCTACCGCGTCTTCACGGTCAACGAAGAACGCTTCCCTGATCTGAAAAAACTGAGCGCCGATCTGGATGCGGAGGGCGTCAAGCTAGTCACCATCCTCGATCCCGGCGTAAAGATCGACCCGGATTACGCTGTCTACCAGAGCGGCCTGGAAGCCGATGTTTTCGCCAAACTGCCGAATGGCAAATTGTCGTATGGGCAGGTCTGGCCGGGGAATTGTGTTTTCCCGGATTTCACCGCCCCGCAGGCGCGCCGCTGGTGGGGCGAGCAGTATGGTCCCTTGCTCGACGCCGGGGTAGCTGGCTTCTGGCACGATATGAATGAACCGGCGACCTTTGTGGCCTGGGGCGACGGCACGCTGGACATCCGCACGCGCCATGATTTTGACGGTTCGGGGGGCAGCCATTTAGAAGCGCATAACCTTTACGGCTTGCAGATGAACCGCGCCGGGTTCGAAGCCCTGCGCGAACAGCGCCCGGAACAGCGCCCGTGGTTCGTGAGCCGGGCGGGTTGGGCCGGTTTGCAGCGCTACGCCTGGAACTGGACCGGCGACATCAACAGTTCGTGGTCGGCTTTGAAGATGACGATGGCGATGGTGATGAACCTGGGGCTGTCGGGCATCGCCTTTACCGGCCCGGACATCGGCGGTTTTAGTGGCGAGCCCACCCCCGAGTTGTATACGCGCTGGTTCCAACTCTCCACTTTCTTGCCCTTCTTCCGCACGCATTCGGCCATCGGCATCCCGCCGCGCGAGCCGTGGGTGTTCGGGGAACCGATCTTGAGCATCGTGCGTGATTTCCTGGAACTGCGCTACCGCCTGATGCCCTATTTCTACACCCTGGCCTGGGAGGCCAGCGAGAAGGGCTACCCGTTGGTGCGCCCGCTGTTCTGGCAGTACCCGGACGAGAGCCAGTTGTGGGCGGTGGATGACGCCTTCATGCTTGGCGATGCTTTGCTGGTCGCCCCGGTCGTGGAGGATGGCGCTACCACCCGCAAAGTCACGCTGCCACCTGGGAATTGGTACAATTTCTGGAATGATGAACCGCTGGAAGGCCCCGGCGAAGTCGAGTTGGCGGTACCGTTGGACAAGATCGGCTTGCTGGTCAGGGCGGGGAGCATACTGCCGCAGGACGTGGACGGGATATTGCAGATCCACGTTTACCCGCCGGTCGACGGCGAAGGTAAAGGACAGGTCTACGGCGATGCCGGGGATGGCTACGGCCCAATGCGTTTGGACGAATTTACGATGTATTGGGAGGCCAGCCAATTGGTGCTGCGCCATCGCTATGCGGGCGAGTATTCCTTACCCAGTGAAGAGCTAGAACTGCACATCCATCGCCTGCCGGTAGCGCGCGCCTGGGTGGACGAAAATGAGGAGCCGGTCGAAGTTGAGGACAATAAACTGGCACTCAAGAAATTCGAGCGCGTGCGCTTCGAAGCTAAACCAGAGTAATCACTGAAGCACTGAAATACTGATAGATACTGAAAAACCGAGTTTTTTGAAAACTCGGTTTTTGTTTTGGAAATGTGACTTAATTTTGCTTGGAATGATCAAGAATTTATAAGTTTGTAGTGGGCACAGCCTGCTGTGCCCACTACGCGCTGAGAATAACTAATTACACTGAAAAGCTGAAGTACGATAGAAAAAACAAGATTTTTTCTAAGACCTAGAGAAATTACACAAATCTCTGCGCCTCGGTGTCTCTGTGGTGAATCAGTTTTTCAGCACTATTCAGTGTTTTCAACCCTATCCGTGTATCCGTGATTCCACCCACACTGCATCCATGCGTTCCAGGCGCTTCTTGCTCAGGTTCTGCTTGACGATCCACTGCACGTCTTTATCTTCGTTTGCTAATAATGCTTCGAACATGGGCTTGCCGCTTTCGGGTAAGGCCACAATCGCCACCGACCAGCAGTAAGCCAGCGCCTTACGCAGCGCCTTGAATTCCTCGCTGCGGCGGTCGCTTTCTTTTGCTATTGAAGCGGTAATCTCGGCCAGGATTTCCAGCGTGTGTTGGGCGTAGGTTGCTTCTTTTAATAGGCGCGGTTCACACAAACCAGCCGCAGCGGCGCGCCGTTCGAGCAAGGTGCCTGCCACCCACGGTTTTACCGCCGCGATCAGCGCATCCATGTCCACATCCCCCAGCTTTTGCAGCGCCTGGGCAACGGCTTCGCGCATGCGCCAGCGCGGGTCGTTGGCGCACACCCGCAGGCGCGCCAGCATTTCCGGCTGGCCTGCGGCCAGCAAACGACCCAGACCGAGCGCGCCGCAGAAGGCCAGGAATTCACGAGGGTCGTTGGTGGGGGCAACTTCAGCGGTGTTGGTCAGGTAGCGTTCAAACAGGGCCTGGTCACCCAGGTCGGCCACCACATGCGCCAGTTCCAGGTTGCCGCGCGGCCCCGGCAGGCCGGATTCGGCCAGCAGGTATTCGTCCCAATCGGTCAGGTTAGCCAGTGCGGCGCGATATTGGTCAGCTTTTGCCATCGGTTGCTCCTCCAGGCAGCATGATCGTGAAGGTGGTGCCGTCCCCTTCTATACTTTCCACATCAAT
>JAFGRA010000326.1 GCA_016935415.1 Anaerolineales bacterium | reverse complement strand
GCCGAACCGGATTACGGCGGGCGCATCGACCATCCCGCCGAACTTGCCCAACTCGGCACGTGGCAAATCGAAGCCCTACGCGCCCAGGGTGCCGATCCACTGACCGGTCGCAAGCTGCAAACATTGTTCCAGGAGAGCGGCCTGACCGACATCGAGGTTGGCGTACTTGGTGGGTTGTGGGATGCCGAACACAACAACATAGATATTGAACTCGAGCAAAAAATTCTGGGTTTCGATCTGGGCAAGTTCGAAATTGCAGCCGCTGAATTGAACGCTTTATTGGAAAAAGACGCCGAGGCCTGGAAAGCCGGAAAACGCACGCTCTTCATCCCGACTTTCTATGCCCTCGGTAGAAAACCTTGAAATCGAACGAATTGAGGAAGGAGTTTAAGATGCGAAGAAGTAATATTTTTTGGGCCATCATTTTGTTGACCGTCGGCACACTCTTGCTGCTGAACAATTTCAATGTCATCAACGTAGGTTGGAACATCATTTGGCCGGTAGTATTGATCGTGATCGGTGCATGGCTGCTAGTCGGCCGCTACCTGGGCGGTGATGCGGCACTGGAAACCGAAAGCGTAGCCGTCCCCCTCGGTGAAACCACCAAAGCCAAACTCACCTTCGAGCACGGCGCGGGGCGGCTCGACATCAAGCCCGGCGCAACTGCCGCCAATTTGGTTGAAGGCACATTCCGCGGTGGTATTGAACAGCAGGTCAATACCTCTGGCGGGCTGACCACGGCTACTTTCCAGGCTGCCTTTGTGGACTGGATGAATCCCGGCAACTGGGGTCCGCAAGGCCGCGATTGGGAAATCCGTTTGAGCGAACAGGTACCGCTGGAGATCACTTTCAAAGGTGGTGCCAGCGAGAACAGGCTCAACCTGGAACCGCTGAATGTAACCGACTTGAAAATCGCGACCGGTGCCAGTTCGACCGTCGTGACCATGCCCGCCAAGGCCGAATACACTAAGGTAGATATCGATTCCGGAGCGGCTTCCCTAGACATCATCATTCCGCAGGGCGTCGCCGCTCGCATCAAAATCGATTCTGGCGTGGCCGGGATCAACGTCGACCAGCACCGCTTTCCCAGGAGCCGCGGCGAATACGCTTCGACGGATTATGATGAAGCCGTCCACAAACTCGATATCAAGATCGACACCGGTGTCGGTTCGGTTTCGATCAAGTAACGCGGAGAAAAAAAAATGAGAAATTTGGATTTACGTGTACTGGGTGGGATCCTGCTGATCCTGGTCGGCGGCTTGATCTTGCTGCAAACCACCGGCATCCTTACCGGTGACGCCGGAAACGTGATCTGGGCAGTCGTCTTTACTGCCGCAGGTGCTTTCCTGACTTATTTCTATTTCCGGCACAAGAGCCAATGGTGGGTACTCATCCCGGGGATCGCTTTGCTGGGACTTGCGCTTTCCAACATCCTCCATCTGCTCTTCCCCGGCGCGGGAAACTATGACGGTTTGATCGTATTGGGCAGTATCGGGCTGAGTTTCCTGACAATCTATCTAAACAATCGCAGCCAATGGTGGGCGGTTATCCCGGCGGGTGCGCTGCTCACGCTAGGCATAATCGACGTGCTGGATGAATTCTCGATCCGCGGCTTCGACACCGACGGTCTGCTGTTCTTGGGCCTGGGGCTGACCTTTCTGCTGCTCAGCGTGATCCCTACTTCCGGCGAGCGTCTGAAATGGGGTATCTATCCAGCCATCCCCCTGCTGTTGTTTGGCCTCTTCTTGAGCTTCGAAGCAGACCAATACCTAAATTACGTCTGGCCCGCGCTGATCATCCTGGTAGGCTTGTACGTTCTGATCAAGACTCTGGTGAAAAGGTAATCCTTCAAAGAGCCGCATCAAATAACACGAATGATACGAAGGCCACGAATCCTCAATGATTTGTGGCCTTCGTTTATAATCAACGAATTGCACGGGGCTATGCCCCTTTTTCGTAATTTCCAGCCGGTGATCTGCGTCTATAACCATGCTGTAACAAGAATAATACTATTTTTCACATTCCTACTACAGTATAAATCCAGCCGCCACTTACAATAGGCGCCATCAAGCAATACCTTAGGAGGTATAACATCACATGGAAATGATCATCGATTTCCCCGAGGGAGCGCGTGTAGATGCTCACTTCGGCCCTTACACCGTCATGACAGACCAACCGCCCGCCGGTGGCGGCACCGGTTCTGCCCCCACACCTTTTGCAGTTTTCCTTTCTTCGATTGGCACCTGCGCCGGGATTTACGTGCTCGGCTTCTGCCGCCAGCGCGGCATCTCAACCGAGGGCATCCGTATCGTGCAAACGCCGATTGCCAACCCGCTGACCGGCATGATCAGCGAGATCAAGCTGGAAATCCAGGTCCCGCCCGAATTCCCGGAAAAATATTACGCTTCGTTGGTCAAGTCGGCCGAACTCTGCGCCGTCAAGAAACACCTGCAAGACCCGCCATCCTTCGACATCGCCACAAAGATGGTTGAAGTCTAGACAATCACAACCCAAGCCGCTGATTTCCAGCGGCTTTTCTTTTTCGCAAATTCGCAAAACAAGTATAATTCTTAGGTCAGGTTGTCTTACTTAACGCATATCATCCGGATTTGTGAAGACCATGCCCTTTTACGACTTGCTTTATTCATTATCGAGAAAGCTCTGGCCGCAGCTAGAATCCTTCAGCGAGCCAAATCGCTCCGTGGGTGTCGGCGAGGTATTCGCGTCGCTCTACGGTGCGCTGCTTTCTGTGATTGGGCTGACCTGGCTGGTCTTCCAAACCTCGCCAATCGTCTTCACCGACAGCCTGGCAACCCTAGCCCTGCTCTTCATCCTGCTGGTCATCTTCGAACAGCTCAGTTTCTTCATGATCGTCGAGTTGTACGCCGACAACTATGGCAGCACCGACGATTCGCTGCACTCGATGGTGATCTGGGCCGGTTTGTTCATCCTCGGCCCCACCATGCTGTGGCTGCCGATCGGCCTGCAACTTGTAAAATTCATCCGTGAATGGCGCTCTGCAAACCGGGCAGCCTCACGCTGGAACCGCGTCCGTAATCTGGCGCTCTACACAGCCACCACCACCACGCCGTACCTGCTCGGTCTGGCCGTATACCGGGCCATCGGTGGGAGCATCCCACTGGCTAACCTGGAAGTGCTCAACATCTTCCAGAGCATGATCGGTATCGGCGTCTCTTTCCTGGTCGCGTTGCTCATCTGGTCCCCCTACATCGCTTATACCGTCACTATGCAAAAAAGGTTTGCCGGGGCTGAATCCGGGCCGGTCTTACGCTTCATCCTGATCGCTCTGGTCTTGCCCGCCCTGGCGCAGCCTTTCGCCATCCTGGCCTCCAGTCTGTACGTTGGATATGGCTTGTGGGTATTTTTGTTCTACATGAGCGGGCTGATCCTGGTCGCCTACCTGGCGCGCCAGTTCAGCCGTTCGGCCGAACACAGTCGCCAGCAATCCCGCCAGCTTGAGAAACTCGAGAAACTTGGCCGCGCCTTGTTGAACGCCCCGCCGGACGCTTCCACGCTGCCCGAAATCTTATCCGAACATATCCCCGGCATGTTCCCTTCCGGCAATATCGTCATCTGGCTTTCCCCCAACGAAATCCTTTACCAGGCCCCCGAAGGCTGGACGATTGACATTGAAACCGTCAGTGAAACCGCCTTTGTACTAGGCGAAGCGCGGGCATATCTTTTCAATGAGCCATTGCCCTGGGATCCAAATGACGGTAATCATAACGCCATCATCCTGGCCCCAATCAGCGCCGAGGAAGGTGCGCGTGTGATTGGCGGCATCTACATGGAACTGCACAGCCTGATCGGCCCGTGGAGTCTGTCCGCCCTGGCACGGCTCTTCCCCGCCGTGCATACCCTCACTGACCAGATCGCTTCTGCTATCGACCAGGCTGAAGATTACGCCCAAACGCTCGCCTACCAGGGTATGGCCCAGGAACTGCGACTGGCCGGACAAATCCAGGCCAGTTTCCTACCCAGCGAATTTCCCAACGTACCGGGCTGGCAATTGGCGGTCACGCTCGAACCAGCGCGCGGTCTTTCCGGAGACTTCTTCGATCTGATCCCATTACCAAGCGGCCGCCTCGGCATCCTGATTGCCGACGTGGCCGACAAGGGCTTTGGCGCGGCGCTCTACATGGCGCTCAGTCGAACGCTGCTGCGCACCTACGCCATCGAATATCCCCTTCGTCCCGACCTGGTATTTAGCGAAGCCAACGAACGCATCCTCAGCGATGCCAGCGCCAATTTATTCATCACTGTATTCTACGGCATCCTCGACCCCGAAAAGGATACGCTCACCTATTGCAATGCCGGGCATAACCCGCCCTTACATTTGAGCAACAAGCAAGGCGGCTCAGCAGCGCTGATCCGCACCGGCATGCCCATCGGCATCGACGAAGACGCCTTATGGGACCGCAAGGTGATCACTTTCGATCCCGGTGATACGCTCGTACTTTACACAGATGGTATCCCGGACGCGCAAAATGAAAGCGGTGAATTCTTCGATGAGGATCAACTGGTCGCCGTCGCTGAAGCCAATAAGGGTGCTTCGGCTTACGAAATGCAAGACGCCATCCTAAAACGCGTGCGCGGTTTCGTGAACGGCGCGCCGCAGTTCGACGACATCACCTTGATGGTGCTGGCGCGCGACAACTAATAAAACTGTGTCATGCCAGAGATTGGTCAGCGGATTTGTGTAGTCGGCACCACTGGCTGTGGCAAAACCACATTGGCAGCCACGCTCGCCGAGCTACTTAACATTCCCCACATTGAACTGGATGCCTTGCATTGGGGCACAAACTGGGAAGAACCGCCGCCGGATGTTTTCCGGGAAAAAGTGACCCAGGCGCTAAGCGCAAACGCCTGGGTCACCGACGGGAATTACGGCAAAGCCCGCGACATCACCTGGAACCGGGCCAATACACTGATCTGGCTCGACTATCCCCTGCCGATCATCTACTGGCGACTACTGCGGCGCACCATCAAACGCACATTTACCAGAGAAGCTTTGTGGAACGACAATATCGAAAGTGCATACAATCAATTCTTCACCCGCGATTCACTGTTTTATTATGCCGCCACCACCTACAAACACAGACGCCAATCTTATCGAAAAATCATCCAGGAAAAACAATACCCCCATTTACAGGTAATCATCCATAGCCATCCCCGCCAGACACGCACCTGGCTGAGGAAAGTATCTACCACCACGCAACAGAACAGGATCGAACATCATGATACGTGACAAAGTCTTGCAGACCTATAAAAATCTATATGGCATGTCGCCCGACTTCCTGGTGCGCGCCCCCGGCCGCGCTAACCTGATCGGCGAACACACCGACTATAACGACGGTTTCGCCATGCCGCTGGCCGTCGACCGCGCCCTATACGTTGCTATCGGCCGGCGGCCAGATAACCAGATCCGCATCCATACCTTGGATTACGGGGCGGAATCGGCCACATTTTCCCTCGACCAGCTTG
>JAFGRA010000325.1 GCA_016935415.1 Anaerolineales bacterium | reverse complement strand
TTGAGGCATATTGGCTGAAGACGTGATGGTTTTTTAGTCAATTGTGCCTCATTTTTTTATAAACCACAAAATCCGGTAGAACTAGCTAATTTCTAATGCTTAACTCTGTATCCCCAATTCATCATTCTCCACCAGCCGCCCCTGGTTGATACCCCATACGTGGGTTTGCTTGACGAAATCGGAGTGGAATAGATTCAGGTCGGTGGTAGTCAGCAGGGCCTGTTCGGCACTACCGACACGGTTGAGCAAATCTTCGCGGCGGGCGTGATCGAGTTCGGCCAATACTTCATCCAACAGCAGCACCGGCTTGTGTCCGGTCTGTTCCTGCATCCATTCGACCTCGGCCAGCTTCATGGTGAGCATGGTGGTGCGCACCTGGCCGCGCGAGCCGTAAGTGCCCAGGTCGATGCCGTTGCTCAGGAAGCGTAGTTCGTCGCGGTGCGGGCCGATGGTGGTCACGCCGCGGGCGATCTCTTCCCGGCGGATGGCTTCCAGCGCCCGCATGAATCCGGTTTTGATCTTTTCCTGGGAAACGCTGCTGCGGTCGATGGGGATATCCAGCAAGGACAATTGGTTGGCCGGGGAGGGGACCGGATCGTAAGCCGGTTGGTAGTCCAGACGTAAAACCTCACTGCCGCGCGTCAGTTGGTGGTGGATGATCCCGGCATGGCGATCGATCTCCTGGATGGCCTGGATGCGGTTGTGGATGATCTCGGCACCGCGCAGGGTCAGGCGCTCATCCCAGAATTCTAACTGGCTGACGTCACCACCCTGGTCGGCCAACTGCTTGAGCAAGGCGTTGCGCTGGCTAAGTACCTTGTTGTACTCGCTCAAGTTCTCGGCGTAGTGGGGCACGACCTGGGAGAGCGCCAGATCGAGATAGCGGCGGCGGTCGCCCGGCGAACCCTCGATTACGCCCATCATCTGCGGCAGGAAGAGCACGGCATTGAAGTGCCCGACGATCTCGCCCAATTTCTTTTTGGTACCATCCAGCAAGACTTCTTTGCGGACGCGTGCCACGCCGTTGCGGGTGCTTTCCTGGATGATGCGTACTTCCAGGCGGTGTTTGCGCCCGGCGCGTTCGTAATCGGCAACGATGCGGCCTACGGCAACCGGATTGCGCGCCTCCAGAAAATTGACCAACTGACGGTCGCTGTCGGCGTGGAAGGAGGTCAGTGTTGCCAGGAAGTAGATGCCTTCCAGAATGCTGGTTTTGCCCTGGGCGTTATCGCCCACGACCAGGACCGTGCCGTCAGGCACGTCCACGTCCAGGCGGGCGAAGTTTCTGAATTGGGTGAGCGAAAGGCGGGTGAGATGCATCGAGTAGTCGCTTAGTTAGGTGGTTGGGTAGTTACGTAGTTGAGTAGTCTGGTAGTCGGATGGCCGTTTAGTTGGATCGTTGGAGGGAGTGCCAGGCCGCTTGTCAATTTGTCACATCAACTAATTGTCAGCGAGCAGATAACCGTTACTTGTTATAAGCTATCTGACTACCCAACTATTTAACTAACCCAGATTGAATTCGGCCTGCGATTCGGTTGGGCCTTCTTCGCCTTCCGGTTGTAATTGCCAGACGCGTTCGGCATTGTCGGTGAAAAGTATGCCGTCGAGGTGGTCGATCTCGTGCTGGAAGATGCGCGCCAGCCAACCCTTGGCCTTGATGGTCATTTGCTGGCCGTGGCGGTTGTAGCCCTTGACGGTTACGGATACCGAGCGCTCGATCTCTCCGGCGATGCCGGGGATGGAAAGGCAGCCCTCAACGCCTGGCACGGTGTCTTTTGAGAAGCGCTTGATGGTGGGGTTGACTACCATATACAGCTTGGTAGGTTTTTCTTCGTCTTCTTCGTCGCCGAATTCAACGGTAATTACGCGCAGGGGGACATCGATCTGTGGAGCAGCCAGGCCCACGCCCGGCGCCACGCGCATGGTTTCCACCATATCATCAATTAGTGTTTGTAGTTCCGGCCCAAAATCCTTGACCTCGCGCGCCTTGCGCCGCAAGGAAGGGTGGGGGACGGTAACAATTTCACGTTCAGCCATAATGTAAATCCTTTAGTTAGGTAGTTGGATAGTTATATAGTTTGTTAGTCATTAGTAATTAGACGACATGGCTAAAGACGATTTGACTAGCGATTGGTAACTACAAAACTAATCAACTATGTGACTATTCAACTATTTTACCGCATTTAGGATTCGGGCGGCTCAGCTTCTTTGGTCTGGGGAGGATTTTCCATCTCTGACCGCACTTCGCTATAGGCTTTCATCCACTCTGCCATACGTTCGCGCTCACGAGAGGCCTGCGTTTCTTCTTCCTCGAATTTGATCTTTTCCATGCGCAGCACGATCTCGGATTGGATACGGGCCGGGTCGTGTACGTGCCGGAAGACGAAGGTTTCATCACCCACGTTGATGTCGACATTGCCGTAATTGAACAGGATCGCCAGCAGGTTAGGGCGGTTGTTGCGCAGGCTGAGGATATTATTCACCGGCGCGGAATTGGTGATTTCCTTGCCCAAGGGTTTGCGTTCGCTGTCGATGATGCTGTCGGGGGTTAATTGATAGATGTCGTTCTTCCAGTCTGCGAACTGGTAGATGAACCAGCCGACAGGAACTAACAGCCCCAGGAAACCGACCAGCACCAGGGTGAGCCAGTTCAATACGCCATAGATACCCAACAGAAAGATGCTCAACAAGAGCAAGAACATCACGAGGGTGGGCATGCCGATTTTTAGCAATAGGAAAAGCCAGTGTTTGTGGTAGGTGATCGTACCGTCTCGTACCGTACGCATGCCGATTATGCGCGAGCCGCGCGTTTCCGAAGGCATATCGGGCAGGAACTCGGTCAGGTCTGCCGAGGCTGCCTCTTCACTCAATCCCAGGCTGTGGCGGATGGCCTGGCGCATGGCTTCTTCCTTGGCGCGGCTGCTCTTGTGGCGCACACGCACGGCCAGGTCTTCGATCAGGTCTTTCATCACCACCGGGTCGGGCACATCGGTGAGATTCATGCTGGCTGTGTAAGTACGAATGACCAGATCACCATAATTGAGGAGCCGCCCGAACCAACTGGTTTGAATATTGACAGATTGGATCGTGGTTAGTGGGGTGTCTTGCTGGCTGGCGCTCTGCAAGATGACCTGCTCCAGCCAGATCACGCGCTGGTTGGTGACGATATAGTAATCGTTGAGATAGTCCAGCAGTTCCCAGATCGACCACAGCAGGAAAAACGTGAACAGCACACCGGCAAATACGTAAGTGATCAGCGTGGCGGCATCGGTGAGATGTAGATATCCAATGAAGGCAAAGAACACCACCGGAATCAAGATCAGGGCGGGCCTGGACAGGTCGACGAGCAGTTGGAAGGGGTGGCGGCGCTCGAGCAGGTAAACGACTTCGCCGTCGTGCAGCCAATCGAAACCGCGCCGCAGAATTTCTTCAAAGGCGCGCGCCGTCGCTTTGAGGTGGTGATCGAGGAGTGGATATTTTTTGATCAGCCAGTTGAAATCGTTGCGTTCCAGGTAGAGCAGGGTGGTGCCTTCTACGGCTTCAACCGTGCTGGAGCGCCGGCGGTTATAGAGCAGCGATTTTTCCCCAAAGAAGTCACCCTGCTCCAGGGTAGCAAGTTCGCGGCGTTCGTCATTATGCTTGACCCAGATGCTGACCTTGCCGGAGCGGATGATATAGAAATTATCGCCGACGTCTCCTTGAGCAAAAAGCACCTGTCCCTTTTCCAGTTGGAATTCCTTTAAACGCCGGGCTACCCGGCCGAGTTCTTCTTCGTTCAGCGGGTGGAACAGGGCAACGTCCTGCAAGAAGGAAATGGTTTGGCTGCTATCTGAGGTCATAAGAATATTTTAGCATGGGACGAATTTTCACACTGTTTGTAAAGAATTGCGATTATACGAGCTAAGCATGTAGGGGCGCAGCCTGCTGCAGCCCTCCTACGATCTTTGGTTGCACATATAAGCAGAAAAAGCGTTCAAATCTATTCAACCACTGCCCCGAGATGGCAGCTTTGATGCTAAAATTGCACAAACCCTGATTGGAGGAAACCGATGAAAATAAAAAGAGCCGTGATCACCGCCGCCGGTAAGAACCAGCGTACACTGCCGCTGCAAATGCTCGTCGACCGTGACGGGGTTGAGAAGTCGGTGCTCAGTATCATCATCGAAGAAAACTTGAAAGCCGGGATCGAAGAGATTGGTATCGTTATTCGCCCGGGAGATGAGACCGCTTACACGGAACTGGCCGGTGCCCACGCCGGTTTGCTGCACTTCATCCAGCAGCCCGACCCGGTTGGCTATGGCCACGCGGTGTACTGTGCGCGTGATTTCATCCAGGGTGAAGCTTTCCTCCATATGGTCAGCGACCACCTGTACATCAGCCGCACGCCGGAAGGCTGTGCCCAGAAGCTGGTGCAGGTCGCTGAGGTTGAAGCATGCGCGGTCTCGATGGTGCAGCCGACGCGCGAGAGCCAACTGCCTTATTACGGGGCGGTGGGCGGGCAGCGCATTCCGGGCCGGTTGGATGTGTATCGGATTGAGAAAGTGTTGGAAAAACCCACGCCCACCAATGCGGAACAGGATTTGATCGTGCCGGGGCTGCGAGCGGGACATTACCTGTGCTTCTTCGGCATGCACGTACTGACTCCCACCGTGATGGAAATTTTGGAACAGCAGCTTACCGATGCAGAAAAAGGCATGCCGCTCTCGACCGCCCTGGCCGAACTGGCCGAACGCGAACTGTATCTGGCCTACGAGCATCCCGGCTGGCGCTACGACATCGGGGCCAAGTATGGCTTGTTGAATGCTCAATTCGCCCTGGCACTGAGCGGCCAGGATCGCGATGCGGTCTTGGCGATGTTGCTGGAAATGCTAGCACTGCGTGAACTGGGTGCACCGGAAAACGATTGAGGGTGAGGCAACGATGAGTGCATTGATCGAGATCATTACTGCAACGGACCCGACCGTCCGCGACCAATCCCTGGACGTGTTCTGCCAGGCTGCCTCCGCGGATGAACTGCTGGCGGAGTGCGCCGCGCTGGATAAGTTCTGGCGCAAGAGCGATAACCTGTACGAGCGTGTGCGGGCGCTTTTCTTTCTATATGCCATCCACCGCTTCCACCTGCCGTTCAAGGATGGCATGGCTGGTAAGGGCTTTGTGCCCTTCGACGGCTACACTAACTTGCTCAAGCGGCGTTTCGAGGAAGCGATCGACATTTTCCTGGCGACACAGGAGCAGGATGGCCCGAACAGCAGTATTTCCAGCGCACTGGCCAGCGCCTACCACAACCTCGGTTTCCAGACACTGGCCGACCAGGTGCGCCGCAGTGTGCGTTCCGACCTGGGCAACCAGTGGATGTTCCGCACCGGGCATCCCAGCGACCATCCGCTGCGCGTGCGCCCGGAATTGATTAAACGCCCCAACTCGAATAGCCTTTTCCCGATCTTGCGTGAGACCACGCCGGTACGCATGGACCTGACCCACAGCGGTTGGAGCGACATTTTCTTCCTGGGGATGGATTTTCCGCAGGGGGCGCGCGTTTTGAATGTATCCATCGACCTGAGCGTGCGCGGCGGGGAGGGGAACGGCCAGCCCAAGCCGCCGGTCGAGGCCTATTTCCGGGTGATCGACCGCCCGGTGCTGCGCCTGACCAGCGTCGACCTGAACACGACTGCCGAAATCAGTACGCTGCGCGAGGTGTTCGACTTCGCGCGTGATTATCTGGGCCTGCTCAAGGCCGCGGTGATCGCGGCCGGGATTGTGCCGCCGGGCATGGAAGGAGCCGAACAGCCGCTGGCCGACCTGCTGGCGCAAGTGGTCGGGCCGGGCTACGGCATCGAGTTGGTCAGCCAGGTGAACGGCATCCCCAAAGGCTCGCGCCTGGCGGTTTCGACCAACCTGTTGGCTTGCCTGATCACAGTGTGCATGCGCGCCACGCATCAGACCGCCACGCTGACCGGGCAGCTCTCCGAGAACGAGCGCCGCCTGGTGGCAGCGCGCGCTATCCTGGGCGAATGGCTGGCCGGGTCGGGGGGCGGCTGGCAGGACTCGGGCGGGGTGTGGCCGGGCATCAAGCTGATCGAAGGTGTGGAAGCCACCGAGGGTACGCCCGAATTTGGGATCAGCAAGGGGCGTTTGCTGCCGCACCATACCATCCTGGGAACCAATGACGTTTCGACCGAGACGCGCCAGAAGCTGCAAGACAGCCTGGTGCTGGTGCATGGCGGTATGGCGCAGGATGTGGGTCCGATCCTGGAAATGGTGACCGAGAAATACCTGCTGCGCTCTGAGGCGGAGTGGGACGGCCGCCAGGAAGCGATCCGCATTTTCGATGAAGTCGTCGCCGATCTGCGCGCCGGGGACATCCCGGCGATTGGCGCGGCCACGCATCGTAATTTCTTCGGGCCGCTGCAGGCAATCATCCCGTGGGCGAGCAACCTGTATACCGAAACCTTGAGCGCCAAAGCCAAGGCTGAATTCGGGGATGATTTCTGGGGCTTCTGGATGCTGGGCGGGATGTCGGGCGGCGGGATGGGCTTTATCTTCGATCCGAAGGTGAAGGCCGCGGCGCAGGAGCGTTTGCAGGGCATTATGTGTGAGACCAAGAGTGAACTGGAAGCCGGGGTGCCGTTTGCGATGGACCCGGTGGTGTATGATTTCGCCATCAACGAAAACGGCACTTATGCAGACCTGTTCACCGGCGACGCGGCGCTGATGCCGCCGGGCTATTACATCTTGATCGCGCCCGGTCTGTTGCGGCGTGACCCGCAGCACCTGTCCCCGTTCCGCCAGGCAGAATTGGACCGCTTTGGGGCGGCTTGCCGCACACGGCCAGAGTTGTCGGGGATCGTCCCGGCGCTGTTCGACCGCATCTTGCCGCGCGTTACCCAGGAAGGCGAGGGCGACCAGGATCTGGAAACGCTGCTCGCCGAATATGGTTTCGACCGCGTGCAGCACGAGCAAATCCGGGCCGACCTGCGCGGCGGGCGTATCGGCCTCTCGCAGAACCGCCTGCCGGTGAGCAGCGAGATCAAGGATGTGCTGCCGGAAGACGTGTTCGACGCCATTGTTGACATCCCTGATCATTACCGCC
>JAFGRA010000324.1 GCA_016935415.1 Anaerolineales bacterium | reverse complement strand
TGCAGCATGGTGCCCATTGCCCCATCGGCCAGCAGCGGTTTTCCTTGAGCGAGCAAATTCAAAAATTTTGATTCGGTCACGTTTTTCACCTTTAAAGCTTATTATTTTCCTTCATCCATACTTCCAACATGGCCGCTTTTTCGCGGCGGCCCAAGATGCGATACGCTTGGATTTCATACATCAACGCCAACACCGGCACATACATGCCTTCATATTCCACAAACTCCCTGAATTGTTCAACATCCACCGGCGCTTCCCAACTGCCATCCGGCAGGCGCTTTTGCACCGCACCCATGATCTCGACCGGCACACCCGCTACATCCAATTTGCCGTAATGTGAACGAATGTCCTTCTCCAGGCTCTCCCGGTAACCGACTGGACGAATCACAAATTCAGCCAGGGCTTCCTCGAGTGTGTATGCACCCGATTCGTCAGTCTGCAAGTCGATGTCACCCGGCTGGAGTGATGCACCGTGCAAAGCGAAATTGAAACTGCCGGTGATCGCCCAATAAACTGGCAAATCGGCCAGCCGGTCATAGATCAAGCGCAGTGCTTCCGGGAAACCGGCAGGCAGCATGGCCTACTTCCAGGCCTTGATCGAGAAGGTAAAGGGCAGCTCGGGCATACCTTCCGGCAGGTACCACCAGCCATCATCACGCGGCTCCATGAAGGCCAGCATCTGATAGCTGCTGAACGGGAATTCGTGCATGAATTCCAGGCGCAGCCCGGCATCCAGCAAGGCGTTGACCACCTCGCCCAGCGAATGCGTCCACTGATAGTTGTAGGGCTGGGCAACATCGGCATTCCAATCGGCATAGGTGCCCTGGGTCTCCCATTTGTGCGCCCCACCCGTGCCAAAATACGGATAGGCCACGCGCAGTTCCGGGGTCTCGATCTGGTCGTCGAATATCTGTCCATAGGGGTGGATCTCGCGGGTATAGAAGGTGCCGCCAGGCTTGAGGAAATGGGCGATCACTTCGCCCCAGCGCGGCAGGTCGCGCAGCCAGGCCAATACGCCCTCAGAGGTGTAAACGATGTCGAACTGGCCTTCCAGGTTATCCGGCAGTTCATAAACGTCCGCGCACACGAACTCAGCGTCCAGGTCGAGTTCGGTGTTCAAGCGCCGCGCCAGGGCAATGGCTTTCTCAGAAAAATCCATCCCGGTGGCTTTGGCACCCAGGCGCGCCCATGATAAGGTATCCATGCCAAAGTGGCACTGCAAATGCAGCAGGGTCTTGCCTTCAACCGCGCCGACTTCTTCAATATCCAGTGACTTCAGCGAAGACTTTCCGGCCATGAAGTTTTCCAGGTCGTAGTATTCGGACTCCGCGTGGATGTCCGTCCACTCATCCCATAAAGCCTGATTAGCCTGGCGATATTCATCCATTACAGCAACTCCCAATCAAAGATCACACCCAACGTTTGTGAGCGGTCTCTTTCCAGATCGGCATACACTTTCGGGGCTTCCAACGGGTTATAACGATGCGTGATCAGATCGACCACGTTCATGCGCTTTTGACGTAAATAATCCAGGAATAATTCGCCGATCTCATTCCGTCCCCAGGGAGCGAAGGCCGAGGGGTGGTCGGGGATCGTGCTGGCGTGTGACCCAATGATCGTCAAGGCTTCACTGACCACGCCTGGTCCCAGGCGCTGGCGGGAGGGCATGGGCGAATCGCCCAAAAGCAGCAGGCGGCCCTGGCTACGCAGCAAGGGCATGCAATCCGCGAACACCTCGGCATGCCCGGTGACATCGAAGACCACATCCAGCATTTTGCCGTCCGTGATCTCGCGGATCGCCGGGAGGGCCTCATCCACAGCCAGATTCAATGCATGCGTCGCGCCATGCGTTTTGGCAGCATCCACCGATGTCTGATAGGGATCGATGGCCATGATGCGCCGTGCCCCAATCAGATGCAGGTACTGCACGACCAACTGTCCCAAAATCCCCAAACCGACCACGCCCACGGTCTCACCCATTTCAAGCTGAGCGCGGCGCACGCCCACCTGCGTAATCAGTGCAATCGCCAGCCAGGCAGCTTCCTCCGCGGTAATATCTTCTGGGATCACCTGGGCTTGCTCAGGTTTGAGTTTGTAACATTGCTGGTGGGTTTGCCAGGCGAAGACCCGGTCACCAACCTTAAACTCAGCAACACCTTCTCCTACTTCGACCACGCGCCCGACCATACTGTAACCCGGCCGGAAGGGGAATTTCACCCAGGCGGCCCAGTTGGTACCGGGATCACTTTCCCCGCGCAGGCAGAAGGTTTCGGTACCGGTGCTGATCAGCGATTTTTCAGCCCGGCAGAGCACCTCGCCAGGGCCGGGCGCAGAGACTTCTTCCTCACCGATGGCGATCTCATTGGGCTCAGGGTAGTAGATGTAAACCGACTTCATGGATTTGTCCTTCCTTGTGGGGTCGAATAAAAATAGACCTTCAGCCTACTATCGTGTTCTATTTTAATTCTTTTTCGGAAATCCACCTATTTCGCCATGTATTCATCCCTCAATCGGCGGCCAAAAGCTCCCGCACCTGGGCGCATAATGCCGCGATCTCGGCTTCGCCGCCGGTAGGTGCATCCGGCCATTTATCGACGTTCAATCCCCAATACGCGCGCGGCGTGCCAGGGTAGCGCGGAATCACCCACACGTGCAGATGGTCAACGTGATGCCCCAGGCGGAAAACGTATATGTGCTCGGCCTGGGTGACCTGTTTCAAAGCCCGGCTGACACGCGTAATCAGCCAACCAAGTTCACGCGCTTCCGTTTCGGTCAGGTCTTCGAAGGCAGCAGCGTGGTGTCTGGGCTCGATCAGCAACATGCCCAGATAGACACGTTCTTCGCCTTCGGGAATGTTGCTATGACCGACGTAGAAAAGTTCATCCTCAAAGACCACCCCGCCAGGCACATGAATCTCGCCTCGGTGCTTACGGCAGACAAAACAAACCTCGTTTGCATCTGGTTTAGGCATGGCACTCATCCCTGTCGTGGGGCTCTCGTACATCCCTAACTTTTCAACAACTGCTCCACGCGGCTTTCGCCGACGCTGTAATACTTGGCTTCGGGGTGATGGAGAATGATCGCCGCCGTGGACTGCTCGGGCACAAGCTGGTAAGCGGACGTCAAAGACATACCGAGTTCCACTTCCACCGGCAACAATTCGAACACCTTGACGTGGTCGTCCAAGTCGGGGATGGCCGGGTAACCCCACGAGTAACGTTTGCCGCACTCCTCCGCCAAGCCCAACTCACGCCGGATGTGACGGTGCAGGTATTCGGCGGTGGCTTCGGCAGTCTGCACGGCCAGGCCATGCGTGAAATAGGCTTCGGAATAATCACCGTCACCCTGCAACTGCTCGAAGCGCGCGCTGGCTTCCGCTCCTACAGTGACCACCTGCAAGGCGACCACATCCATCTGGCCGGAATCCACCGGGGCGAAGTAATCGGCCAGGCACAGATTTTCGCCGCGCGGCTGGCGCGGGAAGCTGAAACGCAATAGTTCTTCCGGCTGGCCGGTTTCAACTGATTCGAGCGCGTACACGATCAACTCGTCTCCCGCCGATTGGACCGGCCAGTAGCCATACACGGCCTGCGGCTTCAGCCAACCTGTGCGCAGGGCTTCTTTCTGCATGCGCGCCAGACGTTGCTCGAACTCGGCCTGCAAACGCTCCCATTCCTCGCCGTGGGCGTTCTTAGCGCCCCACGACAGCCGGAAAAGCTCGTTTTTGAACAAGTGCTGGAAAATGATCTCCAGCGGCATATCCTTGACCACGCGCGGGCCGTAGCCCGGCGGTTGCGGCAGGCGATCCAACACAGTTACACTCGACTTGCTCTTGCCATTGGTACCGGACTTGCGCGGCTTGATCTCACGCCCCATTTCGTGGGCGGCGCGCTTGTGTAAATCGTCCAGTAGCAGTTCGCGCTGCTGCGGGTGGATCAACTGATCCATCGTATTCAGGCCCTCGAAGGCGTCATTGCAGTAGAACACGCCAGAGTTGTAGGGCGTGCCGTCGTCCTCGGTGTACATGATGCGGTAGCCAAAGCGGCGGTTGATCGCCGCGCCACCAATCATCACCGGGAAGCTCAGGCCGCGGCGGTAAAGCTCGTTGACGATCAAGGGCATTTGCTTGCTGGTGCTCACCAGCAGGGCGCTCAGGCCGATGGCAGTGGCGTCCACTTCAATGGCCTTGTTGATGATGTCTTCGGCGGGCACCTGCTTGCCCAGGTCGTACACATCGTAGCCGTTGTTGGAGAGGATCGTCTTGACCAGATTCTTGCCGATGTCGTGCACGTCGCCGTACACGGTTGCCAGCACAACCTTGCCCTTGCTAACACCCTCCACCTTTTCGAGGTAATTCTCGAGATGGGCGACGGCTACCTTCATCACCTCGGCGGATTGCAGCACGAAAGGCAAGATCAACTCCCCGGCCCCAAACTTATCGCCAACTTCCTTCATGGCGACCAGCAGGGTATTGTTAAGCAAATTCACGGCAGCCTCATGCTGGTTGGGGAAATCGCCGCGTCCCACTACAGTATCGATGTCATCCTCCACACCTTCCTTGTGGCGGTGGACGATGCACCAGTGCAGGCGCTCTTCGGGCGTCATGCCCTCGGTGGGATCGACCTTGTCATCTTCATCGCTGACCGTGACGTTCTCATAGAACTCGATCACGCGCTCCAGCGCGTCCGGGCGACGGTTGAAGATCAGGTCTTCCATCAGTTGGCGTTCTTCTTCTGGGATCTCGGCGTAGGGCTTGATCTTGGAAGCGTGCACAATCGCCATATCCAACCCGGCCTGCACGCAGTGGTGCAGCATCAGGCTGTTGAGCACCGGGCGGGCGGCCTGGCTCAAGCCGAAGGAAACGTTACTTACACCCAGTGAGGTAAACACACCCGGCAATTCTTCCTTCACACGGCGCACACCTTCGATGGTGTCGATGGCCGAGTTGGCAAATTCGGGGTCACCGGTCGCCAACGGGAAAGTGAGCAGGTCGAAGACCAGGTCTTCGGGCCGGAAGCCGAACTCGTCCACAGCAATGTCGTGGATACGTTTGGCGATTTCCAGCTTGCGCTCGACATCCTTGGCCATGCCCTGCTCGTCGATAGTCAGCACCAGCACGGCGGCGTTATGTTCTTTGGCAATGCCGAAGACCCGATCCAGCTTGGGGCGTCCGGCTTCCAGGTGCGTGGAGTTGAGCAGGCAGCGTCCGGGAGCGACCTTGAGAGCAGCTTCCATCACATCCGGCTCGGTGGTGTCGATCACCAGCGGCGCTTCCACACTCATCGCCAGTTTCTTGACCAACGTTTCCATCAGGAATTGCTCGTCGGCGCGTTCGGTCACGGCCACGGAAACATCCAGGGCGTGGGCACCGCCTTCGATCTGGTCGCGGCCGATCTCCAGCATGGCATCCCAATCTTCGGCCAGCAGCAGGCGCTTGAAAGCCCGGCTGCCGGTAGCATTGAGGCGCTCACCGATCAGGAAGGGACGCGGCTCCTGGGCCATGTCGACGGCCTTGATCGAAGAAGACAGCCGCGCCGCGTCCGTTTCCGGGCGCGGCGGGAGCGGGCGCTCACCCAATCCTTCCACCAATAATTTCAAATGCGCCGGGGTAGTGCCGCAGCAGCCACCGACCACGCTGATGTTGTTCTTTTCGATAAATTCGAGCATCGCATCGGCAAAGGGCTGCGGTTCGAGCGGGTATACGGCCTCGCCGTCCACGTTGAGCGGCAGCCCGGCGTTGGGGATGCAGGAGACCGGCAAGGTGGCGTGTTCACCCAGGTAGCTGATCGGCTGGCGCATATGCTCCGGGCCGGTCGAGCAGTTCAGGCCAATCACATCAATGGGCAAGCCTTCCAGGATGGTGAGCGAAGCGGCAATATCGGTGCCCAGCAGCATGCGCCCGGTGGTGTCCAGCGTGACCTGGCACTGGATCGGCAGCACTTCGCCGGTCTCCTCAAAGGCTTTCTGGATACCCTGGATAACAGCCTTAACTTCCAGGATGTCCTGCGAGGTTTCGATCAGCAGCACGTCCACGCCACCCTCGATCAAGCCGACAGCCTGCTCGCGGAAGAGTTCCACCAGGTCGTCGTAGTTCACATCGGAGAGCGTGGGATCATCTGCGGAGGGCAGCTTGCCGGATGGGCCAATCGAACCGGCCGCGAAGCGCGGTTTTTCGGGGGTGCTGTATTCGTCCGCCAGGCGGCGCGCCAGGGAAGCGGCGGCATGGTTGACTTCGTAGGTCTTATCCCCCAGGCCGTACTCGCCCAGTGTGAGCCGGTTGGCCCGGAAGGTATCGGTCTCGACCACGTCCACACCAACCTCGAAGAACGAACGATGCACGCGCTCCACAGCCTCGGGATAGCTGAGCACCAGGTAATCGTTGCAGCCGTTGTACTGCTCGCCGCCAAAGTGTTCGGCGGTCAGGTTCATGACTTGCAGGCTGGTGCCCATCGCCCCGTCGTAGACCAGGACGCGTTTTTCTAAAGCATCTAAAAAGCGGCGGTTGGTGTAGTTGCGGTTGTTGTTCAAAGTAGACTCCTTCGGAGCAGGGATCAGTTGCCCAGTAACCAGGCAACTAGGGGAAAATTCTTTATCGAGCACATCCCTGTTTTCAAATGTTTGATTTACTAACCCATCTCCGTTAGTGGCCATCAGTCGGGAAAGGGTTACTTGTCCTGGGTGCCTTATTACTAGGCGCCTAAGTGCCTCCGTAGCAATGCTGACTAAAAGGTTTGCTACATGACCAAAAAGCGACAAAAGCGATAATCACCCGATCGGTTAAAAAACAGAACCTCTCTTTTATCCAGAAGAGAGGCCAGGTGCTTCACAGAACTGCATCCCTCATCTTCCAGACTTTTTGCGTCTGCCGGATTTGGCACCTTCTGCCTAATGCAGTGGTTGCCGAGGTTTCAAAGGGCCGGTCCCTCCACCTCTCTGGATGAGCACGACATCACATCAGATGAATGTCGCTATAAGTTGTCGAGCGGTAGTCTACCATATCGGACAAGGTCTGTCAAATTGTTCTTACCTTATCATGAAAGCTCGATGTCTTCTTCAGCATACCCGTTTTCAGCCAGCAATGCCTGGATGCTATTTCGCAATTTGTCCACATACTCCTGGGCATGTTCTTTGACAAATTCCTCACCGCGGGTTTCGCTATCATACACTAACATATCCAGCATGCCTTCACATCTGGAGTAGATATGATAGTAAGCATCGGGCAAGGTTTCTTCCATGGCGTTTCTTGCCCCATTCAAACCACTGAGCATGCGCTTGATGCTGATGATACCTTGCTCGTATTCATCCAGGCTGACTAATTGTCGCTTGAGTAATCGGGCGGTATGGTCATTCATGATCTACTTCTTCCCTTTACTATTAATGGCATAGCGTCTATTCAACAGTAAACGTTACAGTTGTAATTGTCCTTCTGCCTTGCTCGATTACTACTTGATATTCGCCTACAGGGATAACCCCTTCATCAGTGTAGTGGCTATAATAATTTCCACCAAAGGGTAGTTGCTCAGTATGTTGGATGGCATCAACCAATGAAAAGTAAACGTAGCCGCTCTGCTCTACTTCAATCTCCCGATTAAAAACAAAAGATCTGGATTCATCCCCAGGAATCCAGTATGCACTGAGCCATATGGGTTCAGAGGTTTGCACGTATCCACAAACATAGATCTCCGCAAGGTTTTTCCCGCTGAAAGTCGTCTCCTTCCCTGTAGGTTCTCCGTTTTCATCCGGGCCTGTGCATGGGTAGGCTTCATCAAATTGTACTTCAGCAGAATAAGGCGTGCATCCAATCACAACAATCACCACAAAGAAGCAAACCAGATACATGAGAATACGTTTTGCTTTCATATCCAACCACACCTCTCGATACAATTGTAATTCAGTTCTACCTGATCTGGTTCAGAACTCCAAAAAAATACCACTTCGCCGCGCCTTTTTCCTCTATAATATGGGGCGAGGAAACGTGACCCCTATGCACTGTTCCTCGACTTTGGCACAGGAGACGAAAAAACATGACCTTCGCAGCAATCAAGAATCTATCCAATAAACAGATCGCCGCCCTACTGGCGGTAGGCGTGCTCGTACTACTGGTAGTCACCGCCCCGCAGATGGGCCTGACCTGGGACGAACCGGCCTATATTGTCGCCGCTGAATCGTATTCTGCCTGGTTTGGCGAATTGTTCCAAAATCCGGGGCAGGCGCTCAGCCAGGAAATCATCGACCAATATTGGGAAGTCAACCACGAGCATCCCCCGCTGGACAAGGTCTGGTCAGGGCTGGTGTGGAGGGTGGCCCGCCACGTCTTCGATGACCTGACCGCCCACCGCCTGGGCAATATGCTGGGGGTCGCCGCCCTGGTTGCCATGCTCTACCTGCTGGTTGCCGAGGTGTTCGGCCGCCGGGCCGGACTGCTCTCCGTGGCGGCCTTGCTGACCATGCCGCGCTTCTTCTTCCACAGCCACCTCGCCAGCCTGGATGTGCCCGCCGCGGTGACCATTTTCGCGGTGGTCTACGTGTTCTGGAAAACCAAAGATAAGCATGGCATCCAATCTGGGTTGCTGCTGGGCCTGGCCTGGGGCGTCGCTATGGCCACCAAGGTCAACGCCGCCTTCGTGATGCCGGCGCTCTTCATCTGGATGCTGTTCTACCAACGGGAGGGCAAATTGTTCGGGCGGCTGGTGTTGGCCGGGTTTATGGCCTTCATTGTGTTCGTGATCAGTTGGCCCTGGCTGTACCCTGATCCCTTCACGCGCATGTACGATTACTACCTGTTCATCACCGTCGACCACTGGGAGATTGGCCAGTTCTACCTGCACCAGTTCCACATGCCCCCACCCTGGCATTTCGCCTTCGTGATGATCGTGGCGGTGACGCCGCTGGCATTGATGCTGTCCGCTATCCTGGGCACCTGGCGCACCTGGAAAGCACGTACCAATGACCAGGGTTCGCTGGGCGTGCTCTTCCTGCTCAACGCCCTGCTGCCGATCATCATGCTGGCGATTGGCAAAAGCATGGTCTACGACAACGACCGCCTGATGATGCCCGCTTTCGTGTTCCTCGCCGCCCTGGCCGGGGTCGGCCTGCATTGGCTGCTGACCCAACTCAGCGCGGCGCTGGCCGCACGTCAACGCGAACGACTCACCCCCTACCTGACCGCCGGGTTGCTGGCGTTGGCTTTTATCCCGCAATTGGTGGTGGCCGCCACTTTCTACCCGCACCTGCTTTCCTATTATTCCGCCAGCGTGGGCGGGCTGCGCGGCGCAACCGCGCTCGGCCTGGAAACTACCTATTGGTGCGAGACTTACAACGAAGCCCTGGACTTCATCAACGCCAACGCCGAACCGGGCGATGCGGTCTGGGTCGATCCTTACAGCAACGACGTGATGACCTACTACCAATTGCAAGGCCGACTGCGTGATGACGTCGTGATCCTGATGCCGGAATGGGGCTCGACCGTATTCGGGGATCAGGCCCGCCTGCGCAAGGCCAATTTCGCCTGGGCCGATTTCATCGTGCTGCAATACCGCCAGACCAGCCTCATCCCCGGCGGCAACGGGGACGGCGTGCTGGATTGGGTGGCGGACGATACCCCCGACATCCAGATAGCCCACAGCAATATTCCGCTGATCGAAGTGTATGATATGCGTACCCCCTGATGAAACCTTCCCAAAAAGAAATCATCTTCATCCAACTGCTGGATGAAGGCACAACCGTTTATCGTCCTACGTATGGCGAAGTCATTGCGGAGAACATCTTCCGCGTCCTGCAAACGGAAAATTACGATCCGAAGGACGAAATCTGGGAGTTCCTGCCCGGCATGGTTGTTCAATGCAAAATGAAAAAACTTACTGGTGGAGAAGATGGTCTCGTGGCTATTGCAGAATACAATATGAGGGATGTGTGATTGAATCATTATCCGAACAATAACACCATCCTCAAAAATCAAACCCCACCAAAAGGGAGCAGTGAACGATGAATACCAAACTGATCGGCACATGGGCTTTCTTTATCGGTATGGTCCTGGCACTGGTAACCGCATTTGTCAACCTGGGCGGTTGGGTGACCCAGGTTTTGATCGTGCTGGGCATTCTGGCCGGATTCTTTCACCAGAAGATCAAAGATGAGATCGTCGCCCTGGGTGTCATTTATCTGGCGCTGGCGGCTGTCTCCGGTTCGATGCAGGAACTGGTTGCCGTGGGGCCGTATATTTCGGCCATCGTCGCCGCCTGGGTCGGTTTCCTCGGGCCGGTTGTGCTGACTGCGCTGATGATCTGGGGCGGCGCTTTTCTGATGGCGAACAAAAACAGCTGACTGGCCTTCCCAACCAGCGTACCACCGGAAACATCCAGCCTTATTCGCGCGGATTCGCTCAAATCCCGGCCGGTGGTCGAGGAGATCGAGCGCGCCTTGAACAAGGAAGATGAATTATTTGGAGAGGAGAAAGACGACGAAGTCTTGTTTCCCATCCGCCTGGATAATGCTATCTTCGCCTGGAAGCATCCCCTGAAGGATCGCGTGCTCAATAAGTGCGTTGGGGATTTCAGCGCGTGGACAGAACCTGCAAAATACCGGCAAGCCTTCGACCACCTGGTGCGGTCGCTCAAGCCGGAGACAAGGGAGTGAAAATGGAAGTTCATAAGCCTGCATCGTCTACCCTGATTGCGTGGGTACTTGCAAATTTATTCGGGGCGATCTTGAGTGTTTTCTCATTTGGACTCATTAACGATACATTAGCGGGTCTCATACTAGCAGGTCTCATACTAGTAAGCGGCAGTTCAATTTTCTTTTATGCTTTATATCCGATCGAATTTGCCGTGCTTGGTTTCATTATGGGAGCTACCCAATGGATCGTGATAAAGCGCCACCTACCTGAGCCTGGACATTGGATAAAGAAAACGTTGCTAGGTTATTTGTTAGCGAGCATCATCTTTATGGTTGCTGACATTCTCACAACCGGACTGGGTCAGGGTAAAATGCATCATGCCATCATTTATCTCTCCTATTTGATTTGTTTCACGCTGATGGGAACCATAATCGGAACGGCCCAATGGACGTTGTTGCGACCATATTACCGTCAAGCGAAGCTGTGGGTGCCGGTATCGGTGGTTGGGTTTCTGGTCTTTTTCTGGAGTTTATTACTTCCAATGGTCGTTGAACCCGAATATTCAATTTGGTATTGGTATCCACTCAGTGTCTTGGGTCAGCTATTGGTAGCGATCATAACTGGAGTCACATTGGTCTTCTTGATACGCCGTCCGGTGGATACAAACGTGCCATCACCAGTTGAAACATCGGCTGGTGGTCGAGGAGATCGGGCGCGCCTTGAACATTGACCATCATCATCCCAGGCTGGAGATACAATGGAATTACTATTTGATCGCCGTGAAATCATGCTTTTCCATCCCATGGGTAGTGTTTTTAATTTTCCTTTGATGCGCGGGGATATTATCCGTTTCAATTGCTGGATGTCCAAAATGCCCGCATATCCTGAATTCAATGAAACGGTCGAAGATATTCGTTGGGGTGCTGATTTTCTACCTTATTGGGATGACACCTATTCCAGTATATACAGTTCATTTTACCGATTGCGCGCCCATGTTGTTTATCCACGCAAAGAGACCTACATCTTAGGCTGCGAAGCAGACCACGAAAACGACTTTTTTGCCTATGCAGTTGGCGACCAATTTGATCTTTACACCGAAGGACCGCACATAAACATGCTGGTAAGCGTTTTGGCAATTGTGACCAATATCTGGTCGTGTGATGAAGAATTTGGAAAATCATACATTGGGGATTTACGCGCGTATGGCAGGGAAGTTGGGGATTTAATCGCCCAGGAAATCGATGTGCTCGACACTGATCTGTTTTAATTCATTTCCCGCGATCCCAAAATTCAATTTGAATGTGTGCCCCGGCAGGAAGTATCTATGTTACCGGTGAGGTGTAAGTTCAGCGGATTGGATTTCTCCTCGATCCCCGGCAGTTCAGGGCTGATTCAACGCCTTCACGTAAATGTCTTCTGCTTCTCCATGCTTGCTTTCGTTGAGCAGCGAGCTGAGTTCCCCCAGGTGGTACACACTGTGCTTGAGCAAGAACAAAGCCACGCCCAAGCGTGTTGCTCCGGCCCAATCAAAGGGATGCTCCGTTGAGGCGTAATCCATTTCCGCCAACCAGCATTCCGTCTTCCCGCGAAAGGTTTCAATACAATCCAAAATATCATTCTGCGAGGGCAGGTCTGCATTGGGGGTCGTCATCGAATTACAGTCGAAGGGCTTGCCAGATGCAAACATCAGCTCGCTGACATCTTCCAGATAATACTTGGTCGACTGTAGGATATGCAGCGAAAGGCGCGCCGGGGTAGTGGCGTCCCGCCCGGTATGCAGCCAGGCATCCGCATCGAAAGTCCGCACAAGTTCCGCAAATACCCGCCAGATGTGGTCATACTGTTGGATGAATTCAGTGTGCATTTTCATTCTCCCAACAGTGTACTGTCGTAGAATTCCACCAGCCGTTGGGCGTATTCTTCCGGGCGCATTTTGGGGCCACCGCCGTGGCCGGCCTCGGGGATGTGCCAGTAGGATTTCGGTTCCCCGGCAAAAGTGTAGATGTGATACACCAGTTGGTAGCCGAACTCATCTTCCGGGCCGTTGATGATAAAGAAGATCGGGCGCGGGCTGATCTCACCGACCACCTCGGTCACGCCGGGCGGCACAGGGACACCGGAACGTAAAGAGATGCCCCAGGTATCGATGCGGTTCATGATATGATACGCGCGCTCGGTCAGGTTCGGCGGCGGGGGCGCATCTTTTGCGGCGGAGACATAGCCGGGATCGTCAACCACGATGGCACGTAAATCTTCCAGCTCGGGCGCGGCGCGCAAGGCAATCTGCCCACCAACCGAGAAGCCAAAGATGCCGATCTTCTGCGGGTCGACTTCCGGTCGCGCTTGCAGCCAGGCCAGCGCGTAGGGCACATCGGCCACATCCGCCCAGCCCAGCGAGCGCACTTCTCCCTCACTCTCGCCGTGGCCGCGCAGATCGTATAGGAAAGCGCCGTAACCAGCCTCGGCTAAGATAGCAGCCTGGTGTGTTACCTGCTGGCGGTCCCCACTGTAACCATGCAGCAAGATCACGGCGGCCCCATTTTGAGAGGGGATATACCAACCGGACAATTTCAACCCATCGCCACCCTCGAAAACCACTTCTTCGTAATCCAGGCCGTAATCGGCCGGAGAGGCGCAGCACACCGTTCCGCGTGCCGGGCGCACCATGGCGTTGATCCAGATCGCTTCATAGCCCACCGCAGCCAGCAGCAGTCCACCAATCAGGCCGACGCTCAGCAGGCGCAACCAGTATTTCCAGCCTCGCTTAAAAGGGTTCTTGATCTCCGGCATACTCACTTCTCCTTGGTCAGGTCGGGGATGTTGACGTAACTGACCGCATACGTGCCATCGTTGTACATTTCGTACAAGCCCGGGCAAGTCAAATCCAGCTTATCCGGCGGCAAAACTACGTACCGGGCCTGGAACTCGATCGAAAGTCGCCGCAGGCGGTAGCAGTTATCCAGATCATTGGGGTCGCGGTAAAAGCGGTTGACGTTCTGGATGCGCGTCAGCCAGTCGGCGAACTCGTAATCTTTGTAGGGAATCGACTTGAAATCGGCCACCACCGGCGCGCCGGTCATCAGCCGGAAATCCTGCATGTCAGTCGGGATGATGAAAGCCTGGCCGCGCCCCAGGTGCTCGGCCACGTAGGCCATCATCGGGCGGGCCGGGTCGCTCAACTTCTGCTGCATTTCAAGCTTATAGCGCGCCACCCCAAAGGCCATCACCCCCAGCAAAAGCACAACCAGCATCCCGTAGAAGAACGCACCTTGCTTCTTTACAACAAAGTGTTCCAGGGACGGCCAAATTTTCTCCAGCCCAAAGCCGATCAGGATGCCGGTGGAGAGCGGGAACAGCAGTGCTGAAATGCGCCACGGAAAGAGCAGCGCCAGCGAATCATTGCTGACAAAGACCTGCACGCCGGTAAGCAAGATCGACACGCCACCCAGCAGCGCCAGTACCCAGAACAGGCGCGTTTTGCGCACCAGCAAGAGCACGATCAGGAACACTGCCAGACCGAAGATCACGCCCCAATCGAACCACTCGGCGATCACGGCGTGGTGCGGAATGCGGAAATTGACCATGTCGGCGCGCGTTTTGGCGTACAGCTCGGGATCGGAGGGGGCGAACACGTTGAGCGTATAAGCCACGATTGGGATCACCAGCACAAGTGAAAGTCCACCCATCAGCACCGGCTGCTTGAATTCTTTTTTCTCTAAATAAATGACCAGCATGTACGCGGCCGTCAGCACTGCCGCACTCAGCAGGTAGGTGGGGTGCACACTGGCGGTCAGCGGCAGCAAGATCGTCGCCAGCCAGGTGCGCCCGCGCAGGAACAGGCAGATCGAAAGCAGCAGGAACACGCCGAACGAGCTGGG
>JAFGRA010000323.1 GCA_016935415.1 Anaerolineales bacterium | reverse complement strand
GCATTACAGTTAGCATACATCCGTTGGAAGTCGGCTTAGAACCTGTATAAAATAGAAATGCAGGGTGGTGTTGGGCTGAGATAAGCTCAATGCGTTTTGTCATTATCCTGCCCGGCAAGCAGGGGGGCAGGGTTTTCTATGCTTGAGGTCTGAGCTGCGATGACGTCTCAGAGTGTCTTAATCCTGGCGATCATTGGCATCGTCGCCATACTGCTGATCACAGACCGGATTCGCTCCGACCTGATAGCGCTGCTCACCCTGATAGCCCTCGGATTGACGGGGCTGGTCAGCCCGGCTGACCTGTTTTCGGGGTTCAGCCGCTCAGCCGTCATCACGATTATGGCCCTGTTTATTATCACCGCCGGATTGGAGCGCACCGGGGCAACCCAGGTGCTTGGCCGTCACCTGGCGCAGATAGCCGGTAAAAGCGAAGCCAGGGCGGTGGCGGTGATCATGACGGCGGCAGCCACCCTGTCGCTGGTTATGAATACCATCGCGTCAACGGCGGTGCTGCTGCCGCTGGTGGTCGGCCTGGCCCGCCAGACCCATCTGAAGCTGTCCAAACTGCTGATGCCCCTCGCTTTTGGCTCCTTGCTGGGCGGCATGGCGACCATTTTCACAACGGCCAACATCCTGGTCAGTTCCGCCCTGGTTGACAACGGTTACCAACCCTACGGCATTTTTGACTTTTTCCCCATCGGCCTGCCGATGGCCGTCGCAGGGGTGATCTTCATGGCCGTGGTTGGCCGTAAGATGCTGCCCGCCCATTCACTGGGTGGGGTAAACGACAACGGGCAGCGTATCCGGCTCTCGGAAATGTACGGGCTACCGCAGGCTGTTTCCAGTGTGTACATTAAGCAGGATTCCCAACTGGCCGGGAGAACGCTGGCTGAAGGGGCCTGGGCCAGCCAACTCGGCCTCATTGTCGTGGGGATAACCCGAAAGGGGAAACACGTTCTGGCTCCTTCTCCTAAAGACCAGGTGCTGGAAGGGGATGTGGTGAGCTTTACCGGCACGCTCCAGGATCAAGATCAGATAGATTACGGGCTGGTTCGGACGAAAGGCCCTGACTGGCACCACAAATTCATCTCCGGTGAGATCGGCCTGGTTGAGGCTGCCCTGGCCCCACGGTCTCCTTTTGCGGGCAAAACACTGACCGACTTGAAATTCCGTGAGAAATTCAACCTGTCCGTCTTGGCCCTCTGGCGGGAGGGAAAGACTCACCGCGAAGGGTTGGGGACGATGCCCCTGCGTTTTGGCGATGCCCTGCTGCTGCAAGGAAGTTATGACCGGATCGAACTGTTTCGAGATGAACCCGGCCTGATCGTGTTTAAGGAAAACGTTGACATGATTCCGCCCGGCCCCAGGGCATGGCTGGCGGTCGGGTTGACCGCCGCCGCCGTGACGCTGTCTGCCTTGAACATCCTGCCCATAGCCGAGGCCACATTTGCCGCTGCCGTCTTCATGGTTCTATCCGGCTGCCTGACCATGGATGAAGCCTATCATGCTATCGAGTGGCAGGCCATTTTCTTGATCGCCGGGATGCTGCCGCTGGGATTTGCCCTGAGCAACGCCGGTACGGCCAGCCTGATCGGCGATCTGCTGGTGAATCTGGTGGGACAGGGGGGGGCGTTGGCTCTGGCCGGGGGCCTGTTCTTAGCCGCCATGCTGCTTACTCAGGTGATCGGCGGGCAGACGACGGCGGTTGTTCTCAGCCCGATTGCCATTGCAGCCGCTCAGAGTCTTCAGACCGATCCGAGGGCCATTTCGATTGCGGTCGCGGTGGCCTGCTCGACGGCATTCCTCACCCCCTTTGGGCATCCCAGCAATGTGCTGGTGATGGGGCCGGGTGGCTATACGATCAGAGATTACACGCGAGTCGGGCTGCTGCTCACCGCTTTATTGTTCGTGGTGATGTTGGTCAGCCTGGCGGTATCGTGGGGGGTGTGAGAGGATGGTCGTATCCTGGGAGCGCCCAGAGCGGCGCTTTATAGCGCATTATGATAATTTTGATAACAACTTATTTTCAGAGGAGATACAATCTAGAAGAGAGGCATTGGTTTTCAGGAGGCGATCTGCATGACCTTGCAAGATTTGATAAGAGCGGTCGATCAGCTTGACCGCGCGGAATTTGACCAACTCTATGCGCACATTGAGAGCCGCCGCCGCCAGCAGTGGGAAGTGGATTTTGATGCGGCGCTTGACGCGCTGCGTGAGGGTTTATCGGAAGGAGATATTCGGGAAATTACCGAAGCGATGAACATGGAATACATCGAAGCGCTGGATGATGACGAATGACCCTTTACATTCTGGATACAAATGTCATCGCCGATCTCTTTCGGCCTGATACCACCATGCAACAGCGCATCAAAGAAGCGCGAGCGGGCGGCAACATATTCTGTATTGCGCAACCTGTCTATTATGAAACATTGCGCGGCTTATTGAGAAAGAAAGCGGAGAGAAAGCTCTCGATATTCAAGAGGCAGCTTATACCGCTTTTTGAATGGACGCCGGTTATTGACGCCGACTGGGAACTGGCGGCTCAATACTGGGCGGAGGCGATCAGCAAAGGAAAGCAACTTAGCGATATGGATTTGTTAATCGCTGCGATAGCGTCAAGATTGGATGCAACAATCGTTTCTGCTGATGAAGACTTTGATGCGTTGCCTGTCCGGCGAGAAAACTGGCGCGGCCTCACAACAAATGATTCAGATTGAAAGCGAACCTCTTTGGAGAATGTTTCCAAATATTTTGGGAATCAGTCATTCCATCGTCACATTGATGGAGGAATGCCCATCACATGCTTGAGAAATGTCCCTCTCGCAACCCCCTGGCTGGCCTGCTGCCGCACCCAAAGAAGTCTGAGCAATGGGTGTGGTTGCCTCAACCATCCCCAAGATGTATACTGCTACCATCCAAACCAATTGACTCTTAATCAATTGGTTCCAGGTTCAAGTCCTGGGCGGGTCATTTTCCAACGTCGCTATCGCGGCGTTTTTTTGTTTTAGCTGGGAGGTTTAGATGAATTGGGATGCTATCAGTGCTATAGGTCAGTTTGGCGAATTTTTGATTGTTCTAGGTGGCATAGTGCTTATTATTAGGCAATTGAAGCAGCTAAAAGCAGAAGAAACCCACAAGAAGTGGGATACAGTGCGTTGGGCTTTGTCACTGGTAGATAATCACAAGATACTTGAATGTGCTTTGATCTTAGGCAACTGTAGGTTAGAAATATCGAAGGGAAATCTAACGCCTATTAAAGATGAAGAGGCAAAACTATTATGTGACATATACGACTCATTAAGTGTGATTTTTGAAGCTGCATCAGACAACTATCTTAATCTTAATATTTATTTAAAAGCGACAAAAACGGCTTTCGATATGTATTTAGAAGGCTTGGAAGAGTTGAATGAGATTAAATCCCAACTCAGCCCCGAAGCACTAAAAATCATTCGGACAAAGTTGGGGTTAACAGCAATGGTAGCTAAGCCCATTAGGGCTTTGCTTGACCTAGACACAGATACCTCTGAAAGTTAGCTGAGATTTCCTGATAACTCTGCTATATTTGATTCTTAGGAGTGAAACAGTTGGTTACTGAAATTACTCTTTGGGGCAAAGTTTTTAATATCGATCCAATTGCCATTGTAGCCCTTTTACTTGCAGGCTTTTCATTTTTTCAAGGTCTATGGAAAAACAGATTGGCATTTAAAGGCCGTTTGACAATAGGTTCACGTACACCTGAAGGAAAACTGATTTACCAAAACCGCAAGGATGCAATCTTTGTTCAACCAGAAAGTCAAAAATTGGTAATGATAATTGGCACTTGCAAAGGACGACGCCTTTATATTACCGGAGCAAGTTTTTTACTATCAGATGGGCAGGAACTTAGTCTTCCCGATCCTGAAAGGGCTATACCAGCAATTCCTTGTTGGATAGAGAAAGACCAACGCATAATTATTCCATTCGGATTTGATGGATTAGTGAAAATCCTAAGAGAGATACGCCAAGATGAGAGGAAAGACATAACCATTAAGCACACTTTAGTTTGGCATTCGTCAGGCTCATGTAAAATAAAGGGTTTCCCTCAATATTGGGAAAAAGAGTTCAATTCTTATCTAAAAAGTGAACCACAACCCAAAGAATTGGAGCAATAAAGAGAAACTTATATCTTATTGGAAAGCGGCGAAAACTGGCTATGCGCCTTTTGGATAGCTTCTACATCAAACCGGAGGTATTCCATTGTCACGTTGATGGAGAAATGTCCCTCTCGCAATTCCCGGATGGCTCGCTCCCGCACCCACCGGAATTCCGGCAAAGCGCCCCCGGCATGGCTAGTCATCCATTTCCGGTCGCTCGACCGGTTTGACCTCGATCCCTTCGGCAAACTC
>JAFGRA010000039.1 GCA_016935415.1 Anaerolineales bacterium | reverse complement strand
TAGTCGTCGACCATCTCGATAATCGTACTCGTTCGCGCCAATCGCGCCTGAGAAACGCTCGCAGCCCTTAAATCTGACATTGTCAAACTACATAGGCCAGAGTAGTGAAGAAGAAGGGGCGGAAGCCAAAAAGAAAGATCGGCAGGTACGCCGCAGCCGGTGGATTCTTTTGCTTGTCGTTGCTGCTGTGGTCTTCTTTGATGCCGTGTACCTGTATGGTTTGCCGCCAGTTCTTGCGGCTGTTGGTAGAGTCACAAAATACCTGTTGGCGCAGGGGCCTGGGGTAGGGACTGTCTTCCTGTACATGGTGGCGTTCATTGCACCGATATTCGTTTTCACTTTCGTGCATGAAATGGGCCATGCTATTGCCGGGGTGCTGGTCGGATATAGAACCCGGTTATTTCAAGTCGGGCGATTTGTGTTTCGTTACAATAACGAGAAGTGGCATCTAAGGCGTATTGGCCCGGATGAGCCTAATATCTTTGGCGGTGTGGCCTGTACAGCATCAAGTTATGAAAATATCGTGCACCGCACGCTGATCATGATAGCCGGTGGCCCCATCGCCAGCCTGCTTTTTATGTTCGCCACGATCACGCTCTTTGTTGTTGAGCGGTTGTGGTACTCGGCTTTGTTCATCATCCCTACCGGGCAAATTGTCATTTTTACCGTTATTACGGCGGCGGATCTGATCCTTCCAAAGCTGTCCAAGCCAGAAAATTCAGACGGGCAAAATATCAAAGTGCTGCTAGCTGGAGGCGCGGAGGCGTTCCGGCTGGCTTACCTGCACATCATTGCTGCTGTTAGTGAGACCGGTGTGCACCCGCGTGATTGGGACTATGACCTGGTGAAACAGGCTGCTGATGGCCCCTGCCAGTCATTACAGCACCTTCTTACTCTTGACTTTGCGTATACGGCAGCATTGAGCCATCAGGATTTTGACCTGGCAAATGCCTATGTGGATTCCATTCAAGAATATGTAAACCCTGACGATCCCAAGTTTGACCCCGCCGAGTTCAAAGACTTATTGAAAAGCCTGGTCTATCTGGATGTTGCATTCTTCGAAGCGTTTTACCGCGATGATCCTGTCCGCGCCCGGCGTTGGTTCGAACAGGTGCCGGAGCAGGAGCCAGTGCAGGTATCGAAGCAAACACTGAAGCAAATAACACAAATGCCGGAACGAGTAGCAGAACAAAAAGCGGTAAAAAATGCGCGGGCCAGAACAGAAGCGGCGATCCTGCTGGCGGAAGGCCACTATCAGGAGGCAGTTGAGAAGGCCAAAGAAAGGATATCCGCAATCGAGGAAGAGAAATATATATCTGGATTACATCTCTGGGTAGTTGAAGAGCTTGAAACTTTGATCGCTAAAGCTGAGGAACTTGCGGGATGTCTAATAATTCCTACGTAGGCCGTAGTGAAAAAGAAGAGGCGGAAGCCAAAAAGCAAGTTCGGCAAGAACGCCGCGAGGGGTGCATTGTCTGGATGGTGATCATCGCTGTGGTTCTCACGGCTGCTGTGATCATTTTTGGCCTGTCAGCGGCAATCAAAGCCATCGGATTTTTGTTTCGTCTTCTAGCCGCAGCATTCGGGGGGGCTTTGGGGATCGCCATTTACCTGTGGGTGATCATTGTTATACCGCTAATTGTCACCGTCTTCGCGCATGAAATGGGCCACGTGATTGCGGGGGCACTGGTCGGGTTTATTCCTCGGAAGTTCCAGGTCTGGCGGTTTGCGCTATTTTACAACAGGGGCAAATGGCGTATCCAATCTGTCAGACTGAATGACCTTCAATCCGGCGGTGGCGTAATGTTTACCACGTCAAACTATAGAAATTTGTCCCAGAGAATGCTGTTCTTAACGGTTGGTGGGCCCGCTGTAAGCTCTGTTGTCTTGATTGCTGCGGTTATTTTTGCTGTTGCAGCACGATTGTGGGAATCGATTTTCCTTCTCGCACCGGTTTTAGTTTTTATTCTGGTTGCCCTGCTAAACCTTTTAGGTCTGATAGTCCCTGATAGGTACAGGGCGGAGAACTCCGATGGGCAAACGATTAAAGAACTAAGAAAGGGCGGGCCGAAAGCAGAACGCCAGGTGGTTTATCACATCATTTTTGCCGACAATGCATCCGGTATCCACCCCCGTGAGTGGAACTATGACCTGCTGATCCAGGCTGCCCCGGATCGATGCAGGAGACCGTGGCACTGTATCTTACTTTTCTTTGCGGCTGCCGCGGCGGTGAGCCATCAGGACATTGAGCGTGCCACTACGTTTATGAATTCGATCCAGGAATACATGAATCCTGATGATCCAAAGTTTCGCCGGTTTGAAATCGGCGACCTGTTAAAAAATGCCATCTACCTGGATATCGCGTTTTTTGAGGCATTCTACCGTGACGATCCGGTCAAAGCTCGCGTTTGGTTTGAACGGGTCTCGGAGCTCGAGGAACTGGAGCGTGGCCGCGCCGGAACCGAGGCCGCCATCCTGATGGCCGAAGGGCACTATCAAGAGGTAATTGAGAAGGCAGAAAAAGGCAAGTTCGAACAAGGTAAAAGAAAGCCCATCACCGGGTCATCCGTATGGAGAAATGAAGAGCTTGACACTTTGATCGCTAAAGCTGAGGCGTTTGCCGGGAATGCGTAAGCATCAGGGGCGCTGCCGAAAAAACTTACTCGTGAGCGGTTCGCTTCTCCCCGGTTCAAAATCGATCTATAATGAGGTGGTGAGGCCGAAATTCAAATGTGGGTGGTGTGGCGGAATGGTAAACGCGGCTCGCAAGGGCATATCGGACGCGATATGTCTGAACGGGCTGGTGCCGTATGGTACCTTGAGGGTTCAAGTCCCTCCACCCCCCCTGTGATAAAAAATGAATGATTGGATCAATTTTCTCAATGAGCTTGAGATTGCTCGCAAGCGTCTCAGCATTACCCACCACACGCCCTGGTATCGTGGTTTAAATGATTCGAACCACGAACTGATCCCCAAGTTATTTAGAAAACCCAAAAAAGATCACCGGAGGATTGAGCGCGAGATCTATCACCGCTTTCTGTACGTTCTGTCGCTTGAGGATCAGAACTATGTGGAGCGGAATATGTCCTGGCACATTATCGTGAAGATGCAACATCACGGTACGCCAACCCGGCTGCTTGATTGGACGGACTCATTTGCCGTGGCTTTGTTTTTTGCCCTCCAATCTGATGACCACGAACCCGAATCCCCCTGCATCTGGGTCGCAAATCCGTACTTATTGTCGGCCAAGGCGAAAAAAAACGATGATAAATGGCTTGAGGCCCTGCACCTGAGTCCGGAGTATGATTACTATCGGTGTTTTGTTGCTCAAGAAGAGGCTGAGTGGCCGTTTGAAAGTCCATTGCCGTTTTTGCCACCCACTCCCACAGCACGGATCATCGCACAGCGCGGTTTCTTTACCGTTCACGGCCTTGATGACCGCCCTCTAGAAGTACAATGTCCCAAGCATGTGATCAAACTGAACATCCCAAGAACCGTCTGGGAAGATGCCAGGAAGTTCCTTGAACTCGCAGGGTGTGATAGGCAGTCGTTGTTTCCTGATATCGGTGGATTTTCAGTTGACGTTCAGAAAACCTATTTAGATTGAGCTTGTGGAGCGAGGTCACTGCCCGGTATCGCGTTTTAGAAAGGCCGATTGCAGTTCGCCGAATAGACGCTCGCGGCGGTCGGCGGGGATCACCCGCTTACTGCTGCAATCCTTGCACAGGGCGATAGACTTCTGGGTGGTATCCAGTACAATGTGACAGTTGGTGCAGGTTTCGAGGTGTTCCCGCACCTCGGCGCTAATGTGCTCATCCAGATTGTTGTCAATGTAATCCGATAAATAGGCGACGACTTCTTCGCATTTCATACCATTACTCCTGTATACGTTCACTAAAATAACCTGACAGCCGCTCGCGGAGTTCTAAACGCGCTCTGTGTAAGCGTACCTTGACCGCCCCCTCGCTGATGTCGAGAACTTCGGCAGCCTCGGCGGTCGAGAGTTCTTCGACTTCGCGGAGGATAAAGACGCTGCGCAGACTATCAGGTAAGGCGGCGATTGCGGCAGCGAGTTCGGCCTGCGCCTCGTTGGAGGTCAGCACCGGCTCCGGTGCTTCGCCCCAATCGGCAAAGATGGCGGGCATCAATCCCGACTCGTCTTCAAAATCGGCTTCGTCTGCGAGGGGCTGATCCGGGCGGCGCTTGCGCAGCCGGTCGATGCTCAGGTTGTAGGCTACCCGGTAGAGCCAGGTTCCCAGCTTTGAACGGCCCTCGAAGCCGTCCAGCGATTCGAAGAGGCGGGTGAAGGCGTCCTGTACCACGCACTCGGCTTCGACCTCGCTCTCAAGCATACTGATTGCTAGCCGGTAAATGCGGTCGGCATAGGTATCAAATAGGGCGGTGAAGGCGTCCGGGTCCTGCTCACGCAGGTCGGTCAGCAATTGCTGCTCGTCGGTCATACGAGTTTCTTTCTTTTTAGACGGATTACATCATATAACGTTACAATAAAACGTTACGACGAAATGATACAACGTTTCATTAAAATGTCAGGCTGCACGTTTTCCCAGGAAGAACAGCTTCCAATCGCCTTTACTCTGGAACAGGGCAATCAACACATAGAGCGCGGTCGCGAAGTTGCCCAGGACAATAAACAAGGGTATCCAGATAACGGTCGGGAAGATGGCTCGCTCACGGAAGATTACCCAGGCGGAGAATAATAAAATCGAGGTGTAAACGTCAACCAGTGAAACGATCCCCCAGGGCATTTCGAGAATGACACTGCCTTCTGCATTGAAATCCCCTACAACAAAAGCCCAGGCGATGATCGCGCCCATGGCGATCACACCCACTACTGCAACAATTTTTGCCAGATTCATTTGTTTCTCTCCTTTCTGTTTCGAGGCTGCCCCGGTTATTCAATAACCCAGACCGGCTCAAATTGGGTCAGTTCAAGGTCATCGGTGATCACCTGCGGGGTGAAGCCGGGCTTATCGGCACGGTAGATGGCGCTGAAATCGGTGAAGAACAGCGTCGATCCATCCGGTGTCCAACGCAGGTAAGCTGCTGCTTCGATTCCGCCTACCTGGACCGGCGGCTCATCGTACAGGCCAATCCACAGGCCGTCGGTGCTGCCCCAGGCCCAGAATTCTCCGTCGGGCGAGGGGTAGGGATTCAGGTTAACCGGAGCCGGAATCTCATCGACCTGACCTGCGGTGGTGATGCGCATCATTCCCCGGTCTTCAACACCAACGTAGAAGGCTCCATCTTCTTCGCGGAAGATCGGGTAGCCCGGCGCTCCGATAAGTATCTGCTCGGAAAAATCAACCCCCAACTGGTAAACGCCCGCCACGCCCGCCGGCTCATCACAGAAATCCTCAATTGTCCGGTCAATGGTCATCAGCAGGATATCGGTGGACGGATCAAAAACCACCTCGGCAAGGTAGCCCGACCAGAGCATCTGCTCTTCACCGGTGTGTATGTTGTAGGTACGCAGGCTGCGTGATCCACAATTAATATCGGCGCTGTGGGCGATCAGGGTTTCATCGTCCAGCCAGCCGACAAAGGATTCCTGGGCATTGGCATATGGGGCGGTGACATCGTCCGGGTTGTAAAGGGTGAGCACTTCGGAACCATCGGCGGCGGC
>JAFGRA010000038.1 GCA_016935415.1 Anaerolineales bacterium | reverse complement strand
TTTTATAAAGATATAACCCCCAAATATACGCAGGGGGTTGGCAAGATTGCCGTCCGCACGCAAGGGGCCTGATCGAATGCCATAAGCCGCCAATCAGGCGGCTTTTTTGGTAGAATCTGGAGTGTGCGCGGTTGGCATTCCGGGGTATCTTTTTTGAGGAGGAGCGCGTGCCATATACCATCACAACGATCAATTTGTGGGAAACGAGTTTGCTGTTGAAGGCATCCAAAGGGGTGAATTGTTATCTGGTAGAGATAGAAAATGGATATATTTTGATCGATACGGGATTACGCTCCGGGCGGGGCGAATTGGTGCAGGCGCTGGAAGGCGCGGGTTGCAACCCTGGCGATCTCCAGCTGATCGTGATTACCCACGCCGATATGGATCACACCGGTAACTGTGCGTTCCTGCGGCGCTATTATGACACGCAAGTTGCCATCCACCCGGCCGAATCCGAAGCGGTGCAAAGCGGTAATATGGCCTTGAACCGCCGAACCAACCCGGGGATCGTGGGCGGGTTGGTGCTGTCTGTTTTCAGTATGATGAATGTGGGCGACCGGTTTGAACCGGATATAACTGTGGAAGAAGGCTACGACTTTTCGGCGTTTGGTTTCGATGCCAAAGTGATCGAACTGCCTGGACACTCGCTCGGCTCGATTGGCCTACTGACCGCAGAGGGCGATTTGTTTTGCGGCGACCTGCTTGGCAATATTGATCAGCCCGGCCCCTCAGAACTGGTAGATGACCCGGTAGCTATGCAGGCCAGCATCGATAAGGTGAATGCTCTGGATGTGAAGATCGTTTACCCTGGGCACGGCGAGCCGTTCATGATAGAGGAGTTGTAACGAAGGCATTTGTTAAATTATCGAGAAGTAGGGATTCCGAGTAAAGTAATTGAGCTATTACCTTCCTCGAGAGCAAAAAATTTACCATCTGGAGAAAACTTGAAAGTAGGGAATGTATAGGTGAGTGGCATTTCGTAGACTTCTTTTTCAGATGAAATATCCCAAAAAACCATCCGCCTGCCTTCGTTGTCATGATACACGATCATTGAACTGTCGGGGGAGAATGTGAGTCTGACGATTGGATGGTCAAATTCGTAATTAGATGCTAATGACCAATCTTCGTAATTCCATAGAGAAAGGAGGCTATCAGTATAAGTTGCTGCATATTTTCCATCAGGTGAGAAAGCAAACCCATTCGCTATCTTTGAATTGTAATTTACTTTTCGCAAAACCCTCTTGCTTGAAATATCCGTGAATGAAATATATGTGTTAGTGGTGATGCCTACGATTTTGCTGTCAGGTGAAAAACCAATATCAGAAACAAAGGATTGCCCTAATTTATCTAATAAAGCGCCAGTATCAGCATCCCAGATATATAGAACCGAAACAGGAGGAGCAGTCGATCCCACAAAATAACGGCCATCCGGCGATATAGCAACTTCTTTTATTAGATTTGTTTGATGTTCAAAGGAGAAAAGTTTTTCTTGAGTATTGATATCCCAAATATTAAATTCGAGATTGGAGCCTGTGCCCACTTTGTCATTGTTGGGGAAAACGACAAAATCATAGATTTCGTCAAGGGTTATTGTTTTCTGTTTTGTGCCCAGTACGTAATCCCATAGAACCAAAGATTGATCTGCATACCGGACAACAAGATATGCTCCATCATTTGTGAATTCAAGATCGCGAATTTCAGCAAAAAAACCATCAATGACATCCAGCAATGTTCCATCTCGACTGTCCCAAATTTTGACTTTCCCGTCTTGCGATGTTGTTACAAAGTTGCTTCCATCCGAAGATGCGCTGGCTCCGATTACTCTGCTTCCATGACCCTCTAATTGGACAAATGTTTCTTCGGATAGGTCATGTAGATAAACTCTTCCATAGATACGATTCGAATTGTCCACCTATGATGAGCGAGTCATTTGGTGTAAAGTTGAGATTCCAGATGTTATTTGTTGAATATCTTGCTACTTCGCTACCATTTGAAACATCGATAACGCCTATATAATTGGAATATTCGAGAGCGACATAATCTCCGTTTTGTGAGATTGCTCCATTCCATCCGATTGCAAGATTTCCGGTGATTGGATAAGTTCTTAAAGTGTTTAATCTCCAATTCCAGACGCGAATATTTTTATCATAATCAATCATGATGAGCGTAGAGCTATCGTTAGTAAATGAACTTGTCATCACGAATCCTAAGTCTTTGAATGCAAGCTCTTTTAGGTTTTTAGCATCGAATATTCTGCTTCCAATTGCAATATATTCTCCATTTGGAGAATAAGAAAAATTGATGAATCTGGAGTTGTATTTTTTAATGGATTCCCCTTCGAGCTTATTCACAATTTCATAAGTTTCTGTGTCAAGAAATGTAATTCCTTTGCCACCAATGATGGAAATGGCTAAATAATTACCATCTGGAGAATAGTGGACAAAATATGGAATTGGTTCTTCCCACTTTGCTACCGCTTCCAGATTCATTACATTATCTTTCGTGATTGTTTCAACTTCAGGGACAGGCGTATTGGCCTGGACAGGTAAAGCGGGTGTGGCGGTTGGCGTTATCGTTACTGTCGGTTCTGGCGTGAAGGTGAGTGTTGGCTCCGACGTGTTACTTGGTGTAATCGTAATCGTCGATGTTGATTGAATCTGGGTGATTGCAGGTTGGATGCCGTTACTACCACAGGCGGTCAAAAGTAATGCAACGAATAAGAATACCTTCTTCATCATTATTATCCCTTCCCTGATAGGAGACAAAGATTAGATTGAGCCTCGAATATGGATAAAGTATACAGTAAGTTATTCAGCCTTGTCTACCTGTTTTCTTATCTACTCTATTAGCTTCCCTATTAAAAACACACCGGGAGCCAATGAGGCGTTGGCTCCCGGCTGCTCTCCAACCCGTGAATTGGGTTAGGGGGTATAGGTGATGTTCAGGGTGACGCTGCTCCACTGCATCATGCAGGCGAAGGCGGACCCGGCGTCGTCGTGTTCGAGTTCCATGCGGACCTGGTAGGGCGCTGCGCCGTTGGCGGCCACGAAGTTCTGCATCGAGGAGGTGATGTTGACCGGGCTGCCGATGTTGGTTCCGTCAGCGGCGCTCTTGAGGATTTCCAGGGCGGCGGAATTGAAATCGGCGGGATACTGCGGGGAATTCCCGGCGAAGTCGATGCGCTGCACCTTGAGCGGGTGTAAGAACTCGAAGCAGCTGCCACCGGAGAAGTTGCTCACGTCCAGCGTGGCCGAGGTGATCGTCGAGTCGCTGTCCAGGCCGGCCAGGCTGCTGAGGTTGAAGGCGTAGGCGGTGCGCAGGGCGTCGCCGTTTCCGGCGATCCCCAGACGGATGTCGTTGCTCTGGCCGCCGACGCTGAAGGTGACTTTCTGGTAAGGGGCCAGGCTTTGGCTGACGGGAGCCGGGCAGCCGACGACTACGTTGAAGTCGCGGGTGTTGTTGCTATCATTGGTTTCTGCGATGGCGTTGCCGCGGTCGACCTTGGCGGAGGTGGTCATGGCGCCGCAGGCGGTGTAGGTGAAGCTGGTAGTGGCTTCGACGGTCTCACCGGCATCCAGGTCGTATGAGCCGGAGGCTTCCACCCAACTGCAACTTTCGCAGGGTTTGAAGTGCCAGGTGGCATCGTTGGCCGGGCCGTCGCCGCTGTTGTGCAGGGTGGCGATCACGTTGAAGGCCACGTCCTGTTCAGGGGAAGTGTCGCTGAAAGTCAGGTGCTGGACGACTAGGTCAGGCTTGTTTTCGGGGACGATGATCTGCACGTAGACGGTGGGGCCGAAACGCGTGCCGTCAGGAGCCTGTAACTGCCAGTTGGACTTGTAGGTGCCGGGCGAGGCCGGGGACTTGAACTCGACGCTGATGTTGGTCTGGGCACCGGCCGCCAACTGCGGGGCGGGGACGGAAGCGGGGGCGCTCATCGGGTCACCGGAGACGAAGGTCAGCAGCGTGCCGCTGGGCCAGGTGCAGTCGCCGTCGTTCTGGAGCTTCCAGGTCTTGGTGAAATTGGTATTGGGATCGAAGACGGTGTTGTCGGGTACGGTCACGTCGGCGACGTAAGCGCCGTCCGGTGTGCACACGGTCTCGGAGCCGCCTGAACTGCTGCTGTCGGCGGTGGCGGTCGGGGCGACCTCTTCGGTAGCGGTCGGCGCAGCGCCGTCATCGACGACCGGCTCGGTACTATCGTCGCTGGCTGGTGTCGGGTTGGGAACCAGGGTAGCATCACCAGCGGCAACATCTAACGGGGTTGGGGTGGCAGTTTCTGTGGGGGCGGATTCGCCCAGCGTGCAGGCCAGGGAGGCGAGCATCAGAGTAAAAATTATTGCCAGGAATGGGTAGGTTTTGGTTTTCATCGGACAATCTCCTTTTCTGTAAAACGATGTTTGATAGCTTTGTTATCGATCAATTCGATTGTACGAAAAAGACGGGTTGAAAGCTATGCCCCAGCCGGTCTAGGAAAAAGTTCCCTTGAGATGTGGGAAGTATTTCCCAGCATGTGTTGAGTATAAGTGTGGGATTAATCAGGTCTTGCGGCATTTTCCCAATGGCTTATAATTCCCAGCATGAAACGGTATATGCTGTTCGTAATTTTATTACTCCTGATTTCGGCCTGCGCCACCCAGCCTGAACCGGCCCAACAAACCCAGACCGCAGTGGCGGAAGTTGCGACTGCACACGCTGACCTGGTGCGCTGGGCGACCGAAACCGAGGAAGCCAAACCGACGATCACGCCGACGGCTACGCATACCCCTACGGTGACACTTACACCCTTGCCGACCTATACGCCACAGCCGACTATCACCAATACCGTCCCCCCGGCGGAATCTACTGAGACGGCCATTGCCGGGCTGACTGCGCCAAAGGGCGACGGTGTGTATCTGGTTGGCGTGGATATCCAACTGGGCACCTGGCAATCCAGCGGCGAGGATGGCGATGCCTGCTATTGGGTGCGGCGCAAATATGATGCTATTGTGCTGGGAGAATATAGCGGGCCGCCGGGGGTGAGTATGACCATCCAGCCCGAAGATTATCAGGTCGAGTTTCGGGGCTGCGGTACCTGGGAGTACGTTGTGCCATAGGTGTCGTAACGGGTAAATTGATTTGAGTGTAACCATAACCATTAGGCAAACAGATTGTTAATATAATGAGGTGAAAATGCGCGGCATAACTAAAACGATTCCCCAAAAAGAAGGCATCGAAACGATCAATGCGTTGTATGATGGCAGCATCAAAGAATATGAATTCCATATGGCGGGGACGCCTTCGAAATTGGATGTGGGCGATTACGTATATACGATTTTTAACGACCAATTGGTTGGGCGGCTGCAAGTTACGCGTATAGAACCTGGGCACGTTAATCCCAATTCGGGGCGACCGCGCACACTGATCTACGTCAAAGCGCCGGGCGAACGCCTGGAAAATCCGATTCCATTTAAAGGCCACCGCGGCACGCGTTATTTCGATGGCGCAGGGTGGCCGGAGTAGTCAATTTGTTGGGTAGTTGTGTAGCTGGATTGTTGAGTAGTCGGCGTTTGTTCGGATTAATTGATTTGATCTGAAAAATGGCCTGATTCCTGCAAAGTTGTTATACAAAAAAGATGGAAACATCGCCGCGAACCGTATGACTACACAACTACAGAACTACCTAACTACGTAATTAATTTGAAGGAGAAAATTATGGCGGCAGATAGTGGACGCTCTTCGGGTATTGATGTCAGCCATCACCGTGGGAAGATCGACTGGCAACTGGTAAAAGATGATGGGATCGATTTTGGGATCACCAAAGCTACCGATGGCTCGTCTTTTATTGATGTGACTTTTGATACCAATTGGATTGGGATGCGCAAGGTGGGCTTGATGCGCGGCGCTTTCCATTTCTTCCGCCCCCTGGATGATCCCGAAGACCAGGCCGAGCATTTTTTGAGTATGGTGGGTGGGGTGCTGCATACCAGCGATTTGCCACCAATCCTCGATGTTGAGGCATACCCCACCGTAGTCCGGGAGCAGTTCTATTCGCTCTCCCTGGCCGAACGTCTGCGCCGGGTCAAAGCCTGGCTGGATGCGGTCGAACGCGCAACCGGGCGTGTGCCAATCATCTACACCAATCAGAGCACCTGGCAGTTTACGCTGGGGAATTCGGAAGACTTCACGCGTTATCCACTTTGGGTTGCCAATTACGGCGTGTCCACACCCAATGTGCCCGCCAATAATTGGGGTGGGCAAGGCTGGACGATCTGGCAGTTTACCTCGACTGGGTCGATTGATGGCGTCAATAGTGGCAATCCACCGGTGGATGTCAATGTGTATAAGAGCACGACGCAGGCATTGGTCGACTGGCTCGATTTTGCCCCGCGCCCGGCCGTGCCCAAGCTGACCAATGCTGAAATGATTAATGCCTTCCAGGTTGCGGCTGAGGCCATCGATGCTGATCCGCAAGCCTGGATGGAACGTCTGGGATTGGATTACCTGGACAACCCAACGCGCAATCGCAGCCGCCCCTATGACGGCCTGGCGTTATCGGAGATGATCCTGACCGGCCCGGAGCGCGAGGCGCTGGAAGCGGCCGTGGAGCAGATCATCGAAAACCCCGGCGACCCTGACCTGGAAGGATTGACCAACCAGGATATGATCAACGCTTTCTACCAGGCTGCTGATAAGTTGGGTATGGCGGGCTGGACGCTGATCGAACTGGCCGGATTGGCCTGGCTGATCAACGACCGTGGCGCGGATTATACCGGCCCGTCCATTGACGAGATGAACGGCCTCAACGACCAGCAGAAAGCTACTTTGATGGAAGTGCTGGGGATTTCTTCAGGAGATCCAGAGCCACCAGAGGAACCAGAAACGCCATACGAAGATTTGACTAACCAGGATATGATTAATATCTTCTACAAGGCGGCGGCCAATTTGGGTATTCCCGGTTGGACGCTGCTCACCAAGGCGGAATTGACTGGTTTGGTGGATGATCGCCAGGCGGCCTATACCGGCCCGAAGGTCGAAGATATGTCTGGGCTGAACGCGGTGCAGAAGAACGCCGTGCTGGCGGTTTTGGGCGCTTCGGGATCGACGGGTGATGGCGAGGTCACTTACCCCGGGCTGGTGAACCAGGACATGATCAATCTGTTCTACCGGGCTGCGGCGCAATATCAGGAGAACGGCTGGAGTTGGATCACTACTGCTGGTTTGACCGAAATCGCCAAGGATCGGGCCACGCGCTACGAACCCTATACCGGCCCGGTGATCCAGAATATGCCAGACCTGACTGGCGATCAGAAGGATGCCCTGCAAGCCGCCCTGGATGATTTGCAGAATTTCTAATCGTTGGTGTATCTAGGCCGCGACAGGAGAAGCGACTCCTAAAAGGGCGTGGTATCTGGCGAGATACTCTTCCGTCATCGTCTCTACGGTTTTAACGGGTTGGATGCCAGCGCGCAAAGTCTGTAATAGTTCTGGTTCGGCGAACAATCTATTGATCTGGTGGGTGAGACCTTGCACATCGTGCCGGGCGAATAGCAGCCCGTCTACTTCGTGGCGGATGAGTTCGTTCATGCCGGGCATATCGGTAGCAATCACCGGCGTTTTGGTTGCCAGCGCCGAGGGGATGATCAGCGGGAAATCGTACCAGATAGATGGCACAACCAATACGTCGATATTTTCCAATACCTTGCCAATATCATGATAGGGAAACGTGCCTTCGAAAGAGATGCGTTCGTCATTCCCGGCAATGTCCCGCAACCGTTGGCCATATTCCGGCACCTTTTCAAGGTTGCCATATATTTTAACTTTGAGGGGGAGCTTGGAATCGAGTGCTTTGACGGCTTTTAGTAGAAGATCAGGGCCTTTGATGGACAGGATGTTACCGATGAAGCCCAGGCGCAACGCCTCCGATGGCGTCTTTTCCTGGTGGCGTTCGGCCCAACTGGTGTCGAAGCCATAGCGGGAAAAGACAATTTTCTCAGCGGGGACGCCATATTGGATGAAGTAGGACTCGACCAGATGTGAGGCAGTCACAATTTGATTGACTTTATCCAGGGCGGCCATCAAGAACTCGTGTCGGTGATCCCAATCGCCATGCATGCCACGCAGCCCGCGTTGGCGAGTGATCGCCGGAATTTTGCCTATCGATAAGAGTAATTTGGCGACGATGGTCTCCGGTAAGATGGCGTTCGGCCAGCGATATACTTTGGCATCGGCTAATTTGCATTTGGCGCATTTCCAGGCGTTTTCCGGGCCGGTACATAGCGCACCATCGCTTTGCAGTAGTGTATTGCGGCTGCATAAAAACCAGAAATCGGTAGCAGTCAGGATCATGGGGATGCCGGTTTGTTTTACGGCATTGATCACGCTGGCCGATAGTGTATAGCACGAGGTGATATGCACGATGTCCGGCTGGTAATGCGCTAAATAAGTGTGAAAATAAGCTTCGACTTCCGGGTTATTGTACAGGGAACCGAAAACATCAGGAGCGAGCGCCCAATTGAAATGCAGCCGCCGCACGGGGATACCGCGGTGCACGTCATCTGTTGCTGTGATCTTGTGGCTTGGCGCGCGGTCGAAATCTTCAGCGCAAATCACCTGTACTTCGTGGCCGCGGTCTTGGAGACTCTTTGCCAGTGCCAGGGTTAGGGTTTCGGTTCCACCAATGTGGTTGGGGGGAAAGTAATGAGTTACCAGGAGGATGCGCATGATATTCCCTCTCGATTGAATCGGCATGGATAATAAAAAGGGTGGCCCATATTGTAATCTATTTTTAAATGTATTCGGCTAGATTTTAGATGAATGTTGTCAGATTGGTTATGATAAAATTCCCTTGATACAATAGGTTGTTGGAAATAATTACAATTCATTTCATCGCGAGGAACTTACGATCATGGAGCGCATCCCTTTCAATCGATCCACCCCTGTAGGAAAAGAAAATGAATACATGCAAGCTGCCATTCAGAGTGGTAATTTACAAGGAGATGGCGAATTTACGCGTAAGAGTCACGCGCTGCTTGAAGAATTGTTGGGCGTTCCCAAGGCGTTGCTAACGACAAGTTGCACGCATGCGTTGGAGATGAGCGCGCTGCTGCTGGATTTGCAACCTGGCGATGAGGTGATCCTGCCTTCTTTCACTTTCGTCTCTACCGTGAACGCCTATGTGCTGCGCGGTGCCGTGCCGGTGTTCGCCGATATCCGTCCTGATACATTGAACATTGATGAGACTCAGCTCGAACAGTTGATCACCCCGCGCACGCGCGCCATCGTTGTGGTGCATTATGCCGGTGTGGCCTGCGAGATGGATACGATCATGGAGATTGCTGACCGGCATGGCATTGCGGTGGTTGAAGACAACGCGCACGGTTTGTTTGGTAAATATAAAGGGCGCATGCTGGGAACGATTGGCAGCATGGCAACGCAGAGCTTCCATTCGACCAAGAATTTCACCTGTGGTGAAGGTGGGGCGTTGATTATCAATGACCCGCAGTATGTCGAACGGGCAGAGATCATTCGCGAGAAAGGCACCAATCGCAGCCAGTTCTTCCGTGGGCAGGTGGATAAATATACTTGGGTGGATGTGGGTTCGAGTTATCTGCCCTCGGACATGCTGGCAGCTTACCTATATGCGCAATTGGAAGCCAAAGATGAAATCCAGAACAAGCGCCAGCAGATATGGAGACGCTACCATCTGGAATTGAGCGACTGGGCAGCCGTGAATGACACGCGCTTGCCAATTGTGCCGCCGGACTGTGAGCATCCGGCGCACATTTATTATCTACTGCTGCCCAATCTAGAGACCAGGCAGGCGTTGATCGCGCATCTCAAGGCGCGCGACATCCTGGCGGTCTTTCACTACTTGCCCCTGCATCTTTCCGTTATGGGGAGAGAATATGGGGGTGAGGTGGGGGATTGCCCGGTAACCGAGCGGGTGAGTGACCAATTGCTGCGCTTGCCGTTGTTTTACGCGCTCTCGACCGAGGAGCAGATACGCGTGATCGATGCGATCTATGAATTCCAGGCTTGATTTGACTGCCCGGATTCAGCTAGAAAAGCCGACCCCAATAGAGTTCATTCCTTCTAAAATATAGCCAAATCAGCGAATGTTTTGTTGAATCGGGGGAATTGTTGTATAATATACGTGAGCGCTAACGTTAGCGCTCACGTAGCTGCTGACCAAGGAGTTTGAATTGGTAAAAAAGATCAGAATGGCGGATGTTGCTGCCGAAGCCGGTGTTTCCCTGCAAACTGTCTCTCGAGCGATCAATGACAAGGATGGTATCAGTGCAGAAACCCGGGAGCGTATCCTGGAAATTGCCGGGCAGATGGGGTTCCGCCCCAGCAATATCGCCCGCGGACTGGCAACCCAGCGTACGGCCACGATTGGCCTGGTTGTGCCGGACATCGCCAATCCCTTTTTCTCGGAAATTGCCCGGGGAGTAGAAGACACCGCTTACGAAAACGGCTACCGGGTATTCTTGTGTACGACCTATGAGGATGTCGACCGCGAGCAGGCGTTACTTGATTCTTTGTTGGAGCACCAGGTCGACGGCCTGGTGCTGTGCAGTTCGCGTCTGGATGAGGGCGAGTTGGTCAAACGACTGGCCGAGTTTGATGATGTCGTACTCGTAAACCGGAAATTGGCTGAATCGGTTGAAGGGATCGTGTCGATACTGATCGATGAACAAACTGCGGCGATGCAGGCGGTGGCGCATTTTATATCCTGTGGTTGCCAAAAGATCGCTTTCGTGGCTGGACCGCAACGCTCATACAGCGGCAAACGCCGCTTGGACGGATTCCGCACTGGACTTCGTGCCCATGAACAGGTAGTCGATCCAGCGTTAGTTGTACATTGTGAACCGGATCAGCGTGGTGGATACACCGCCGCCTTGAATTTATTTGCCGAGCATGGAGATGTCGATGCGGTGTATGCCTATAACGATCTCGTCGCCGTTGGGGTGATCCAGGCCTGCCGCGAGTTGGGCAAACGTATCCCAGAAGATGTCGCTTTGATTGGGGCGGATGATATTCCGCTGGCGTCTTTGATCACGCCTGCCTTGAGCACGATGGGTGTCGATAAAGAAAAAATTGGTTCGCTTGCCATGCAAGCCCTGTTGGCCTGTATGCATGCCGAAGACGAGTGTGCCTCGCCGGTTGTGCTGGAACCCGCATTGATCCTGCGCGCTTCGGCGTAGGTTTTGTAGGAATATGAAAGACAAGATGCTTTCGCAGATCGGAGGAAAATAGATATGGGCCAGGCTATTGCTTCGCTGGCAGAAGACCGTTATTTTGACCTAGAACCCGGGCAAAAGGAGATCGCGCTGGAGCTTTACCAACAGGTGCGCGACCTGCCTTTGGTTTGTCCCCATGGGCACGTTGACCCGCGCATGTTTAGCGATCCCGATTATGATTTTGGCACCCCCGTGGATTTATTGATCATCCCCGACCATTACGTCTACCGTATGTTGTATTCGCATGGCATCGCGCTTGAAAAGCTGGGTATCCCACGGCTGGACGATGCGGTGGTCGAGCGCGATCATCGCAAGATCTGGCAAATCTTCGCCGAGAATTTCTACCTCTTCTGGGGCACGCCTACGGGAATCTGGCTGAACGAAGAACTGCGCCTGGTCTTTGGTGTGGAGAGCGAACTGAACGGGGAGGAGGCGCAGGATATATATGACCAAATTGCCGAAAAACTTACCCAGCCCGAATTCCGGCCGCGCAAAATGTTCGAGACATTCAACATCGAAGTGTTGTGTACTACAGATGCGGCCAGTGATTCGTTGGCCCATCACCAGAAAATTGGCGAGTCCGGCTGGACGGGGCGTATTCTGCCGACCTTCCGGCCAGATGCGGTGGTCAATCATATCCACAAACCAGGTTGGCGAGAATCCATCCAGGCGCTTTCAGCCGCCAGTGACATCGATGTGCAAGATTACGGTGGTTACATCCGGGCATTGGAAAACAGGAGGGCGTATTTTAAGCAAATGGGGGCACGGGCGACCGATCATGCCGCGTTGGCTGCATATACGGAAGCATTGTCTTCCCGGGAAGTAGATCGGATTTTCCAACGCGCTTTGCAGGGCGAGGCAACCGAAGCGGATGCGGTGCGCTTCACCGGCCATATGCTGATCGAGATGGCACGCATGAGCTGTGAGGACGGGCTGGTGATGCAGCTTCACGTTGGCTCGGAACGTGACCACAATCTGGTGCATTGGCAGCGGTTTGGTCCGAATACCGGGGCAGACATTCCGGTTACATCGGAATTTACCCATAACCTCCAGCCTTTGTTGGAAGAATTTGGCCGCAACTCGGCGTTGACCTTGATCTTGTTCACATTGGATGAAAGCACCTATGCGCGTGAATTGGCCCCGTTGGCCGGGTTCTATCCGGCGCTGCGGGTTGGGCCGCCGTGGTGGTTCCACGACAGTTTCAATGGTATGCGGCGCTATTTCGACCGCATGATGGAAACGGCCGGAATTTACAACACGGTGGGCTTCAACGATGACACACGCGCTTTTCCCTCCATTCCTGCCCGTCATGACCTTTGGCGGCGGGCGAGCGCAAATTGGGTGGCCGGATTGGTGGCGCGCAGTATTGTGACCATCCAGGATGCCGAGGCGATGGTCAAAGACCTGGCTTACGGACTGGCGAAACGCGCCTATAACTTGGATTGAGAAAGGACTTGGATTAGGATGGAAAGCCACCTTACGGACACGTTAGTGAACTATCCTGCTTCTGAGATTGAGCACGATGGAAGCGTGTATTCCCTGGTAAAGGAGCAGGGTACGGAGAATAAATTTCTGGGTGTGCGGGGTAACAGCGCTGGCTTCGAAGGTGGAATGGATGCGGCCGAAGATTTTTCGCTATTTCCGCTATCCGCTGCCAACGCGCGCGAATTGCGAGCGCATTTGTCCTGGCTAAATCCAGTTCCGTTGGGGGTAGCCACCTCGATGGGGTTTGGTGATCGCTTGGGGGTCGCCACGCCAGGACATGTGGCTTCGATGGGGGATTCGGGAGTGATGCCGATCTTTGCCCAGCAATCCGTGCGCGAGAATGACCGCACCGGCCGTACGCCCCAGCAAGTGATAGATGATGCTATGTGGGGCGTTTTCCAGATGGGGTGGCAGGCGGCCTGGGGGGCGGACGCCGATCATATCAAGGAAGTTACCTCCTTGCCCGCATTCTTGGAAGCCGGTTATACCTTCTTCACCATCGATCCGGGTGACCATGTTGATAACGCCGCCCATACCGCAGCGGTGGCTGTGCTGCGTGAAAAAGTGGCGGCTTTGCCCTGGGAACAACTCGATTCATCGCCGGAAGAACTATATAAGCACTATCTCGATCACGACTTCAATTTAGATGGAATTACGATCAATTTCAGCGAAGTGGACTTGCTGCGAGCCGCGGCGAAGTATGGGCGCAGCATTGCGCATGCTAAAAATGTCTTCGAACACATCCAGGCTGGCAGCAAGGACGGCGGTTTTGACCTGGAAATGTCGGTGGATGAGACCGATACACCCACGTCCCCAGAAGAACATTTTTTTATTGCCGGTGAACTGAAGCGGCTGGGTATCCCGGTAAACAGCCTGGCGCCGCGCTTTATCGGCAGTTTTGAGAAAGGCGTGGATTACATTGGCGATTTACAGGCGTTCGAGCAGGATGTGGCCGGACATGCGGCGGTGATGAAACACTACGGCAGCTATAAGTTGAGTGTCCATACCGGCTCGGATAAATTCAGCATTTACCCGTTGGTTGCTGAGTATACCGGCGGCAGGGTGCATGTGAAGACGGCTGGTACCAGCTATCTGGAAGCGCTGCGCGTGGCCGCGGCAATCGATCCGGCGTTCTTCCGCGAGATCCTGAATTTCTCACGCGGGCGGTATAACACTGACCGCGCTACTTATCACGTCTCCGGCAACGTTGAAAGGGTTCCGGCGGCCGATGCGCTCCGGGACGCGGACTTGCTGGTGTTATTCGAGCAGTTCGATGCCCGGCAGGTGTTGCACGTTACCTTCGGTTCGGTGCTGGATGAGTATGGTGAACGGTTGATGACCTTATTGCGGCAACATGAAGCGGCCTATGCCGAAGGCCTGAAATCTCATTTTGAAAAGCATATCAAACCATTTGCGCGGGTATAAAAGGATGAGTGATGAGTGAGAAAAATCCGGATAATTTGTTTGATGTAGCAGGCAAGGTAGCCGCGGTTACTGGTGGGGGCGGCGTATTGTGTGGCGCGATGTGTAAGGCCCTGGGACAGGCGGGCGCTAAGGTGGCCGTGTTGGATATCACGTTGGAGGCAGCCGAGAAAGTGGTAGATGAGATCGTGGCGGCCGGGGGCGAGGCGATTGCGGTGGTTTGTAACGTACTCGATTTGGAAAGCGTGACGGCGGCGTGCCAGAAGGTGTTGGATACTTATGGCGTGGTCGACATTCTAATCAATGGGGCGGGTGGCAATAAGTCCCAGGCCACCACTTCGGCTGATAAGTCTTTCTTCGATTTGCCCGCCGATGCCGTGCAGTGGGTGTTCAACCTGAACTTCATCGGCACATTGTTGCCCAGCCAGGTCTTTGGTAAGCACATGGTTGAGCGGGATGCAGGCACGATCCTGAACATTTCTTCAATGAACGCCTTTCGCCCGCTGACGCGCATTCCGGCCTATTCTGCAGCCAAGGCTGCGGTCAGCAATTTCACGCAATGGCTGGCGACGCACATCGCTCAGGAATATTCGCCCGCCATCCGCGTCAATGCGATTGCGCCGGGTTTCTTCCTGACCAAGCAGAACGAACGCCTGCTGACCGAAGCGGACAGCGGCGAGTTGACCGACCGCGGCCACCAGATCATTGCGCATACCCCAATGGGGCGTTTCGGTACCCCGGATGACCTGCTGGGGACGATGTTTTGGCTACTTTCTCCGGCGTCGAGTTTTATCACTGGTGTGGTCGTGCCGGTGGATGGCGGCTTCCAGGCTTTTAGCGGTGTGTGAGCAAATCGCATAGGATTTGTCGTCGAAAAATCGAATATTTTTCTTAAGCAAATCGCATCGCGATTTGCCATTGTATATCTTTTATCTCCTATGAAGATACCCGGTGAATGGCCGGGTATCTTCGTGTTTGACAATGAGGTTAGCATTTCCAGTTCGGCAGATTCTCCGGCTTTCGGGTAAAATTGGGGGTAATTAATCGCTCCTTATTATCGTCTAGTAAGTAGAGTAATATAGTGAAATATATCACAATAGAGGCGCCTGAATGACCGATGGTACTGCCCGAAACATCATGCTCAAGATCGATGACGGCCTCTGCCGCGTATGCAAACGCTGCTTGGCCGACGAATCCTGCCGTGGCAGTGCCTTCGTACGTTTCGACAAGCAAGAGAGTCCCTTCATCGATATGAGTCGCTGTTGGGGTTGTATGGAATGCGTGGCGGTCTGTCCCTTTGGGGCGGTGGTGCGGCATACGTACGGCGACGAGGCGCTGCCACCGGGCTGACGACGATCTGGGTTTATTCCTTCCTCCAAAGGCTATCAGTTAGTTTACTGGAAAGATGAATGGAAGGAATGCAGAGCAATTCCGTTCCCGAAGAGACAAAATTCCAGTATGTGCTGCAGCTTGCTGCGAGGATTGGAAAGTTGAGGAATTGCCGTTTGTTGGTGCATTTTTGAGAGAGGAGTGATTAATGGTAGAGCGTAGTGTTCCGCGCGTCGCGATCGTGGGGGCTGGTTTCGGGGGATTGTGGACGGCCAAAGCATTGGCTGGAAAACCCGTTGAGGTTACTTTGATTGATAAGAATAACTATCATACATTTTTCCCGCTGCTGTATCAGGTTGCTGCAGCGGAAGTTGATCCTGGCGATATTGTTCATCCGGTACGCAAAATTCTGCGGGAGATAAAGAATGTGCGCTTTGCCCTGGCAGAGATCCAGGCTGTAGATTTTGAAACTCGGGTATTGGATGCTGGCGACCTCAAAATCCCTTACGATTACTTGGTCCTGGCAACTGGCAGCACAGTGTCTTACTTTGGTGTGCCGGGCGCCGAGCAATATACTTTTCCTCTGCGTACAATGGAGCAGGCTATCAACCTGCGCAATCATATCCTCTGCCGCTTCGAGACGGCCAGCTTCGAGCAAGACCCCGAAGTGCGCCGCCGGATGTTGACTTTTGTCATCGTGGGTGGAGGGCCAACCGGGGTGGAATTCGCCGGTGCCCTGGAAGAATTGATCCGCGGCCCCTTGGTGAAGGATTTTCCGAATTTGGATTTCTCGGAAGTCAGCGTGGTCTTGATCGAAGGCTTGGATCGTTTACTGACCTACCTGCCAGAGAACCTGAGCGAGTTTACCTTGAAACGTTTACAAAAAATGGGGGTCGATGTGCGCTTGCAAACAATGGTCAACGAAGTTTTCCCGGACGGTGTCCGGTTGCAAAACGGTGAAGTGATCTCGACAGATACTGTGGTTTGGTCAGCCGGGGCAAAAGGGGCAGCGGTGGACGGCTGGGGATTACCTACAAATCGGGTGGGGCAGATCGAAGTGACTGAAACTTTACAGGTGAACGGTTTACCGGGCGTTTATGTGGTTGGTGACCTGGCGAGTTGCAAGATTGATGGTGAAGCACTGCCGATGCTGGCGCCGGTTGCTACACAACAAGCCGAAACCGCGGCCGAGAATATCTTGCGGCAAGTGCGGGGAGAAGCACCGGAACAATTCCGGTACACCGATCTTGGAGCTATGACGGTGATTGGGCGCAATGCCGCGGTGGCTAATCTGTTTGGGCGTTGGACGTTCACCGGGTTCGTTGCCTGGGTAATGTGGTTGGGTGTGCACCTTTTCCGCCTGATCGGTTTCCGCAACCGGTTGATGGTGCTGACAAATTGGGCCTGGGATTACTTGTTCTTCGAGCGCGTGGTGCGGTTGATCTTGCCGTGAGGGACGGCGAGATATGTGAAGCGAGATTCGAAATACGTGGTGATACGGGAATCGAGTTTTGAGATCGACGGCTTTAGAAATCGCGAAGCAATTTCCGCTGCCTGTAACAATCCAGCTACCAAACTATCGAACTAACCAACTAGTCTCTTGTCCCCAGTTGAAGCAGCAGCTTGACTTCCGGCCAGATGAAGGGAGCGACGATCAACAGACCAACAGCCATCGCGGCACCCGCTGTGGCAACACTCATCAAAGTGGATAGATTGGTGAAGAAGGGTAAGCGCAGCAGGATGAAGATACCTAACCCAACTGTGGCGCTGATCAGCAGCACACGGATGAGCGTGCCGCCAACATTGAGCACCTGCCTGAAGCGGCCGCGTAGCAAGAACATAACCAGCAGGGCTTCGCTGGTGAAGGCAATTGTATTTGCCAGCGCCACTCCAGCAAAACCGATCTGGTTCGCCAGGATGAAGGCCAAGCCAATGTACCAACTGGCGTTGAGGGCCGCAGCAGCCAAGGGAGTGATGGCATCTTGTTGGGCGTAAAAGGCACGCACACTGATTTCCAGCAGGGCGTGGCCGATCAGGCCGAGCAAATAGATACGGGTAGCGAGCACGACCAGGTCGGTTTCGGCAGCAGTATACCCAAAAACACCACCGACCAATGGGCGTAATCCGGCGGCCAGCAAGACCGCGGCCGGAATGGTCAGTGCCAGCATGGCGCGGTAAGCGCTGTTCATCGTTTTGGCAAATTCGTCCTTTTTCCCTTGCGCCAGTAGTTCGGAAACAGTCGGCAGCAGAGTGATGGCGATGGCCGTACCCAAAAGCGTTTCGGGTACCTGCATGATGAACCAGCCCATATTCAAGGCGGTTACAGCACCTTCGCCCATACTGGAAGCCAGGTTGTCACGCACGATGAAGAAGATGAAAACGAAGAATTTGGTGACCACCCGCGGCCCAAGCAAGGAGTACACCTTGCGCATGCCCGGTGAACGCAGGCCGAGGGTGGGCGTCCATTTGTAGCCGTAACGCGCCAGCCCTGGAGCCTGGACGAGGAGGTGCAAAGCCGCGCCAATGATCACACCATATACCAGGCCGTGGATGCCCATGTTCAAGCCGGATTCGGGGGCTAGCACCGCTGCCCCAAAAATCTGCCCGATGTTGTAGAGCGCCGGAGCGATGGCGGGTAACAGGAAGTGTTGGTTAGCCTGCAAGCCGGCCATCACCAAGCCGCTGATCGAGAAGATCATAATAGCGATCAAGTCGAGGCGCATGAGTTCGACGGCCAGGGCTTTTTGTTCGGCAGGGAAGCCAGGGGCGATGATATTGCCAATGATGTAAGGCGCGAAAATAGCAACGATCACGGCGATCACGCCGGTAACAATGAAGCCCAGGTTGATGACGCGCGAGAACAAATCCCAGGCTTCTTTGCGCCCTTTTTGCTCCATATATTCGGAGAGTACCGGGATCAGGGCGATACCCAGCGCCCCGCCGGAGATCAGCGCCGAGAGCAGATCGGGGACGTTGTTGGCGGCGTTGAAGACATCCAGTTCGTAGGATAGGCCGAACTGGCGGGCCAGGATGGTCTGGCGCACAAATGCCAGGACTTTGTCGATGCCAAAGAAAAAGGCAACCAGCAGGGAAGAGCGGGCGAAATGCTTCATAAGTGCTTGGGGGTACGGGAGCTAGTTAGTGGGCACATGCAGATGTGAATTCTATCATGTTTGTGAAGTTCTGTCTTGTTTGGTGTATTGCGCATAGTCACTTAAAGCAAAACCTCCTGCAATTGGAAGCGCGGGAGGTTTTATCCCCAGGATGTTGGCGTGCCGGTGAATTACTCGTTCGCGAAAGTCGTCCCTCGCAGCCAGGCCAGGGCTCCGGCCAGGGCAGCCAGTAATCCTAATAATATCGCGGCCGGGGTGCGCCCGTTGGCGAGACTCCATAGTAAGATCAGCGTCATTACAAAACCGGCATAGCGCCAACCAAATTCCGGCGACCAAAGCCAATCAGGAATTGCGGGTGGGCGCAGGGTGTAGATCACCATTAAATTGAGTGCGAGCAAAGTCACGAGGCATTGCCAGAAGGCAGGCAAGGGCAATGCCAGCGTGACGGGCACAAAGAGCAATGCCCCCAGGCTAATTCCGGCCAGGCGTTTCCAACGCAGACCGGTGCCCGTAAGGTGACTAAACAGCACACCTAACAGTCCGGCAAAGCCGATTTGAATGGTAACCAGGGCTAAATTTGAAATCCAAGTCGTCATCACGGCAATATACCTCACATCCTGTTGTGCTCTTAAACGTGCAAGGATTGTGCCGGATAGTAACTGGAATCATTGAAGCACTGATTGGGGTGATGACACTGAACATCTCTCCCCTCAAAGTTCCAGTGATTAAGATTACGCGATGCGGGCTAAAGCGGTAAAGACTAACACGACTGCCCCCAGGATCAGGTTGAGGTAGATCAGGACGGTGGCGCGTTTGAGTAATTTGGTTTCTTCGGGCGCGTCCAGGTTACGCGCTTTCTTGAGGGCGACGCGTTTTAGACCCGGGGTGATGCCCCAGGTCAGGTATGCGCTGACGGCGATCATGGCGAAGAAGACGATGTGCTTGAGTAGGATGGCACGCGCCCAGGCATTGGTGACGGCCAGGAAGCCTTCATAATTGGGGTTGGCGCTCATCTGGAACATACCGCTGGCGACCAGCACGACCAGACTCAGCCAGCCAATCACATCCAGGCGTTGGTTGGCGGCGGTCAGGGTTTGGGCGTATGTATCCGCGTCTTGTGCGCGTTTGGCAATAGGGAGGATAAAAAATACCACGGCGGCTAATCCCCCAATCCAGGCAACCGTGGCAAGCATGTGCAACCAGAATGAAACCAATAAAATAATTTCAGGAGTTTCTGTCATAAGTAGATGGAAATTACTCGCCTTCGCCTTCATCCAGGCTCAGTTCGCATTTTTGGGATGCATATAACGCCGTAGGTTCAACGGTGGGGTTCATTGGGGCGTAATTCTCCGACTCCTTGTAGATGTTGTCGGCTTCGCACCATTCGCGGTGCAGCAGTAAGTTGTCGGCCTGCTCGATGAGTTCTCCGGCGTAGCCGACCTGGGCAGTTGCCAGCCGGTCTTGGGCGTAATAGGAGCCATCCCACAGGTTCGGTGCGGCGATGGCAACCTGGTTGAAGTAATAGAGAGCTTGGCCCCAATCGATTTCCCAGAAGCTCAATCCGGTGATGTGCCAACTGGCCCAATTGCGATAGGCATCTGCTTCGGCATCGAGCGGGCCGTATTGTTCGGCGCGGTTCAGGTCGAAGATGCCGCCTTCCAGATCCCCCTGTACCAGAATGCGGTCTACACCGCGGTTACGCAAGGCGATGTAGTACATGCCGTCGATTTCAACGGCGTTGAATTCTGGTTCGTTATTACGCAGAGAGTCGAGCGTGTCGAGCAGTACGTTCCAATCTTCGGCCGCTAACAAAGCCTTGGCTTCTGTGTATAGTTCTTCGCCTTGCCGATTGTCCGGGGTGGGGGTCACTGTGGGGGGGATCGCAACCGTGGGGGTAGCTGTACCGCCGCTGCAAATTTGAGCGGCAACCAGATTTTCCTGCAAGCCGGGGTATTCGGGGTTGACACGGGCAACGTATTGGAAGCGTTGAATAGCGGTGCCGCAGCGCAATGCGGCCAGATCTTCTTCGCCCATGCGGAACTGGATCACGGCTTCTACGGCAGCTTGCTGAGTGCGTTCGGCATTGATGATGCTTTGCGCATCCCGCATACCGAGATAGCCCCCCAGCGCGACAATCAAGATAAAAACGACGATACCGGCGAGGATCCAACGGAACCAGCGGCGGCGTTTAGGTGGTTCATCGCCGTTTTCCGGAGGTTCCTCTGGTGGATCTTCCCCATCCAGGTGCAAGATCGATTGGTATTCGATTTCCTGGGATGCAGATTCATCACGCTCCGCCGGGCGTTTGATTTCTTGGGTTTCTGACATATCAGCAGAAGATTCTTCCGGCGTTTTGTCTGGCCGGACGGGCATGGTTTCATCTAGGTTCGAATTTTGCATGTCGCCAATTATACCCTTTGTTGTGATTTTCTGAACACTTGTTGGGGGATCGGTGAAAAATGCTTATGCTGGATTAATCTACGCTATAGGGTTATGGTGGTAACCAGTTTTTAATTGACTTCACATGGCCTTTTTGCTATAGTTAATTTGTGTTGGTTGCACTTTTGGAGAAAGTTACTTTGTTGCGCATAGCCAATCAAATTGTAAAGCGTTTTAGTGTTAGTTTGGAGGAAGTGTGGTCACAGAATTGCGCCCGTCGCCATTGGCTGGAACCTGGTACAGCGGAAACCCTGAAAGATTGCAAGCTGATGTGGATGCGTTTCTCGCGCAGGCTGAGCTTCCGGATCTGGATGGCGAGGTGGTTGGGGTGATGGCGCCGCACGCCGGATACCGCTATTCGGGATACACGACGGGATATGCCTTCAAGGCGGTGATGGGATTGCAGCCTGATCTGGTGGCCGTGATCTCGCCGCTGCATGCTTACCGCCCGGAACCTTTCCTGACCACGGCACACGCCGGATACCAAACTCCGCTTGGACCGGTGTGGGTAGATCAGGGTGCCGTACAAAAGCTGAATGCATATTTGGAAGCACATATCGGAGTTGGGTTGACATTCATCGAACAGGACAACGAGCATTCGTTAGAGATTGAGCTACCTTTCTTGCAGCAAGCTCTCGCCTCGGATTTCAAGCTCTTGCCGGTAATGGTGCGTGCCCAGTCACCGGAACTTGGACAAATGTTGGGGAATGGCCTGGCAGAGGTTTTAAAATCGAAGCAATCTTTGTTGGTAGCCAGTACGGATCTCTCCCATTTTTACCCCGAGCAAGTTGCCGACCAACTCGACCAGACGATGCTGGAGCGGGTGGCTGACTTTGATCCTGAGGGTATGTTCAGCACACAAGATGCAGGAGAGGGCTTCGCCTGCGGCTTGGGGGCAGTAGCGGCGGTGTTGTGGGCGGCGCGTGATTTGGGCGCCAATGATGTGCAAATTTTGCACCACAGTACCTCGGGAGATGCCACTGGCGATCATCAATCTGTGGTTGGTTATGGCGCGGCGGCAATCCTGAAAAGCGCCTGAGATCAGAAAAGGCTTGGCATGGCAGAGACGCACAAATTTACACTAGAACAAGGTGTTGAACTTGTTGGGCTGGCTAAACGCGCGGCTGAAGCACAGGTCAGAGGCGTGGAACTGGTGGAAGATGAAAACCTAGCGACCGCGTATGCTGAGCCACGCGGTTGCTTTGTGACCTTGTTCCGCGGCGGGCAATTGCGGGGGTGTATTGGCTATCCCCAACCAGTCTTGCCGTTGTATGCCGCTGTGGTGAGCGCGGCGCGTGACGTAACCCAACGTGACCCGCGTTTCCTGCCGGTAAAGCCCGAGGAGTTGCCGGAGATCAACGTTGAAGTGAGCGTACTTACACCACCAACTTTGATCGAGGTGGCTGAACCGCAAGAATGTATAGAAAATATCGTAATTGGTGAAGACGGCCTGTATATTCGCGCTGAGCTTGGTTCTGGATTGTTGCTGCCGCAGGTTGCTTCTGAACGAGAATGGGATGTGCTAACCTTCCTGGAGCATACCTGTTATAAGGCTGGGCTGCCGCTTGATGCCTGGAAAGACCTCGATGGTGTGCGTATTTATAAATTCCAGAGTCAAATCTTTGAGGAAGTAGAACCCGGCGGGGAAATTGTGGAATTGTAGTAGCTTTATATTATTCCCAAACACCTTCAATTTCAGTGCCGCAAGCGCGGCACTTTCCATTTTCCATTCCGCGCCGCGTGGTGTAATAACCGGTGCGCTGGATGAGTAGTTCGTTACACTGCGGGCAATAGGTACTGGAATCTTCGGCGGTGTTGCCCAGGTAGACAAATTTCATTCCGGCTTCCAGCCCGATCTCTTTGGCAGCGCGTAAGGCGGGTACTGATGTCGGTGTGTTCTCGCTCATTTTGTAGGTAGGGTGAAAGCGGCTGAGGTGCCAGGGTGTGGCCGAGTCCAATTCGGTCATGATGAATTTGGCGATGTCGCGCAGTTCTTCGGGGTCATCATTAACGCCGGGGACAACCAGCGTAGTGACTTCTACCCAGATGCCCAACTGTTTCATTTTGATCAGGCTATCCAGCACGGGCTGCAAAGTTGCGCCGATGTAGTGTTGGTAGGTTTGCTTGCGGAAGGCTTTCAGATCGACATTGGCGGCGTCCAGGTAAGGTGTGTAATGTTCCAACATCTCGGGCGTCATGTAGCCGTTGGTGACGTAAATGTTGGCGATATCCTCTTTGTGCGCCAGGCGGGAACAATCATAGGCGTATTCGTAGAAGATGGTTGGTTCGGTGTAGGTGTAGGCAATGCTACGGCTGCCGGAGCGTTTGGCGTTGGCGACGACGGTTTCAGGGGCTACCGTGTCGCCGAGGATGTAGCCGCGTTCGCGCGGCATCTGGGCGATGTCGGCATTCTGGCACCAATCACATTGAAAATTGCAGCCGGGGGTGGCGACTGAGAAAGCGGTTGAGTCGGGGTAGAAATGGTAAAGTGGTTTCTTCTCGACAGGGTCGACGTGTTGGGAGATAGCGCGCCCATAGACCCATGTGATCAGTTTGCCACCTTCGTTCCGGCGTACTTTGCAGACTCCGAATTTTCCCTCCCCGATAATGCAACGATGGGCGCATAAGTTACAGCGCACGCGTTGGTCTTCCAATTTTTCGTAAAGCAGCGCCTCGTGCATGGCTTTTCCTTTCGCTCGCGATTCATTCAGCTTCATTATACAAGATGGATTGTATAGTTTGGATAAGAAAAGAGCCAACCCGAAGGTTGGCTCAATATTACTTGGGAATAGGCAGTTATTCCGGATCGCCCAGATACTTGAATTTGGCTTTGAGATGGATATCCTGAGACGAACTGCCAACCAAGGCCTGGAATTTGCCAGGCTCGGCGATCCACTGCTTACTGGCATCATCGTAGTAGGACAGCGCTGCTTGGTCCAGGGTGATGGTCACGGTCTTGGTTTCGCCGGGATCGAGAGCAACTTTGGCGAAGCCCTTGAGTTCTTTCTCCGGGCGCACCAGTTTGGACTTGACATCGCGCACGTATACCTGCACGACTTCCTTCCCGGCGACTTTACCGGTGTTCTTTACATCCAGACTGACCTGGATCTCATCTTCGCCAGTGTATTGAACCTTATCCAGCTTGAGGTTGCTGTACTTGAACTTGGTGTAGGACAGGCCGTAGCCGAAGGGGAAGAGCGGTTCGACGTCTTTGGCTTCGTAGTAGCGATAGCCGACGAAGATGCCTTCACCGTAGTAGACTTTGCCGTTCTCGCCAGGATAGTTGATGTAAGCTGGGTTGTCCTGCAGACGCTTGGGGAAAGTCTGGGTAAGCTTGCCAGAGGGATTGACGTCGCCGAAGATCACGTCGGCAATGGCATTACCGGCTTCCTGGCCGAGATACCAGGTTTCCAGCACGGCTGGAACCTTTTTCAGCCAGGGCATGACTACTGAAGAGCCGGTGCTCAAGACTACCACGGTGTTGGGGTTGGCTTTGGACACTTTCTTTATCAGCTTAGCCTGTTCTCCGGGGAGTTCCATGTCGAGCCGGTCGAAACCTTCGCTGTCCCATTCTTCGGTGAGACCGGCAAACAACAGCACAATATCGGATTTCGTGGCGAGTTTGACGGCTTCCGCAATGGAATCCTTGGGGATGGGGACCATGCAGCCCAATCGGACAACTTTGAAGATCGCATTTTCGGCGCTGGCAAAATCAATCTGGATCGGATAGGATTTGCCTGATTCCAGTTGGACCTGGGCGAGTTTGGCGCTTTTATCGAGATTGGAGTACCCTTCTTCGAATATGTAATCTGTCCAATTGTCGATCAATTCTTCGCCAGCGATGAACAGACGGCTGGTACCGGCGCTGGCAAGATTGAATTCGTAGGTATTGCTTTCGGGGACTTGCAGCGTACCCTTGAGGCGCGCCGAGAAGTTTTCCCGGTTCACGCCATCAGGCAGGCTGTCCGCCCAGCGCATGTGTAGGTTATCGGTGACGACCGTGGCGGCCGGATCGCCGGATAAATCACGGTTGTTGAAATATTCCAGGGTAAGGCCAGTTTGCTCGCCGTCCATGGTGCGCAGCCATTCGACATTGATTAATGGGGTGAGTCTGTGCACGCGGGTGCCCACGGCATACTTGACCTTGGCTTTGTCTCCGACGCGTTCCTTGATGGCGTCCAGGGCTGAGACTTCGTAATAGGGGTTGACGCGCGAACTACCACCGCCGCGGGTGGGTGTGTATTTGGCGTTGTAGCCGATCACAGCGATCTGCTTGACCTTCTTAGGTTTGACGGGAAGGATGCCGCCTTTGTTCTTGAGCAGCACGATGGCCTCGCCGCCTACCTTTCGGATCAGTTTGCGGGTTTTGGGTTTATCATCCGAGCCTTCGGGTTTGAGTTCCGGGCTGTCGAAAGCGCCAACCCGGAAGAGCGTGCGGAGCGTGCGGCGGATCTTATCGTCGAGTACAGCTTCATCGACCTGGCCGGACTGCACCAGTTCCAATGCATCAGCGGCGTGGCGTGCTGGGCCAGGCATTTCGAGATCGAGGCCACCAGGGGTGATGTTCGGGCTGTAGGTGCCGTACCAATCCGAAATCACCATGCCATCGAAACCCCATTCTCCCTTGAGGATATCCAGCAAAGTGTAGGTGTTTTCGCTGGCATAAGTGCCATTGATCTTGTTGTAAGCTGACATGATCGTCCAGGGCTTGGCTTCGGCCAGCGCAACCTGGAAGGGATAGAGGTAAATTTCGCGTAGGGCGCGTTCGTTGACCTCGGAGCTTAGCGACATACGCTCAAATTCGGAGTCGTTGCACACGAAGTGCTTGATGCAGGCGCCGATGCCCTGGCTTTGCAGGCCATTGATATAGGCGATTGCCATGCGGGCGGTCAGGTAGGGGTCTTCGGAATAACACTCGAAGTTGCGCCCGGCCAGTGGGGAGCGGTGAATGTTGACTGTGGGAGCCAGCAAGACGTGGGCGCCTTTGGCCTTGGCTTCGTCTGCCAGGGCTTCACCGACCTTTTCTGCCAGTTTGACATTCCAGGTTGAGGCCAATGCAGTACCAATCGGAAAACTGGCCGAGGTTGGGCCACCGCGGGCGTGCACGCCGCGTGCGCCATTCGGCCCATCGGTGACCTTCAATACCGGGATGCCAGCGCGTTCTACGGGCACAGAGTGCCACCAGTCGGCCCCTGCCAGCATGGAAACCTTTACTTCGAGGGTCATCTGGTCAATTATTTTGTCGATCTTTGCTTCCATTTCTAATCCTTCTCTACGTAAAAAAATCTGCTTATGTATACGAATCGATCAGCGAGCATACTTTCAGCGCCTGCTGGGCTTTTTCTGATGTCCAGCCTTCCGGTATGGGGGCGGTCACGGTGACTGTGCGACCGGCGGGGATGTCGAAGTAATTGTCGCTGAAGACCAAGTCCACGCTTTCGAATTCTAATTCAACAAAGCGAGCTGTTGATTTGGCGGAGACAGCGATTGCTAGTTCATCCCCCGCCTGGCTGACCTTGGCCGCGATCTTCGGTTGGCGTAGTTCCATGTGCTTGATCGGTGAAAATGGGGTAACGCTCAAGGCAACGCGTTCGTCGCCCTCCAGTAGTTCATATACGAATATCATCTCGCGTTGATTCTTTTCATTGACCAAATCGCTGAATTCAAGCTTGATGACTGGGGTGTCTGCCAATGGGGTGGCCTCGACCGTTTCCTCGCCGGAGTTGAGGACTTCTCCGTCCAGCGTTTCCAATGACCACTTGACGGTACCTTGCCATGCGGTGGTCAGATCGCTGGTGACGTGTACATCCATCGTAGTGCCTTCATCTTCCACGGAGAGCAGCACCGGGGCGAAGAAGCGTTTGGCAGCGTAGTGCAAGGCCTTCCAGCGCCCAAAGTAGTCGATGCTCGACCAGGAGGCTACCGGCCAGCAGTCATTGAGTTGCCAGTAGAGGATGCCCATAACGCGCGCCCGGTTGCGCCGCCAGTGCTCGACCCCGAAGCGGATGCCCTCGGCCTGCAAGATCAGGCTGAGGTAAACCAGCGCGGCGAAGTCTTTGGGCATGCGGAAGGTATCCGTCATCTGGGCGATCATCAGACCGTTGCCGCTGCCGGAACGCTGGTGGTGTTCCATCACGTAGGAAGTCATGTTCCAATCTTTTTCTTCGGCGTAAGTGGCAATCGTTTTGAGCGGTGGTAGGGCCTGGAAACCAAACTCACTCATGAAGCGCGGAAAAGCGGTGCGGTAAGCGGTGAAAGGCTTGCGGCCATGCCACACGTCCCAATAATGGGCGTCGCCTTGTTCCTGCCCGTTGACGTTCTCGAAAGGGGTGTTGGAGGAAGGTGAACTCGGCCAGTAGGACGTATCGGGATCGAGATCGGCAACCCATTCGGGTAAGGTATGGTGATAGTATTCCAGGTAGGCGGCTTTGAGTTCCTTCCAGTCCGGTAGTGGTTTAGCTTGGCGGATCATGTCTTTGAGGAAGTTGAGGGCAGGTACATTAAAATCATCGATCATGGCGATCAACTTTTCGGGTTCATCGGGCAGCGCCCAGCCCCAACTTTCCCAGCCCCATTCCATTTCGTTGTTGCCGCACCACAGTGCCAGGCTGGCGCGATGGCGAATGCGTTTGATGTTCTCGTATATTTCGATTTCTGTGTTGGCGTGATAGTCTGGATCGTTCCACGGGTAGGTGCTGCATGAGAAGATGAAATCTTGCCATACCAGGATGCCGTATTGGTCGCACAGGTCGTAGAAGCGTTCTTCTTCGTAAAAACCGCCGCCCCACACGCGCAGCATATTCTGATGGGCAATAGCGGCGTCACGGATCAGACCTTCTATGTATTCGTCGCTAATGCGCGTGGGGAATGAGTCAGCCGGAATCCAGTTGGCGCCCTTGGCAAATATCGGCACGCCGTTGACTACGAATTTGAACGATTTGCCCCATTCGTCGGGTTCTTGGACCAGTTTGAGCGTGCGCAAACCCAGTTGGTATACGCGCTTGTCGAGTGGTTTCTCGCCGGCGAATAACTTGACCTTGACCTTGTAGAGCGGCTGCGTGCCGTAACCGTTCGGCCACCACAATTCGGGCTGCTCGACCAGGATTTCGAGTGTAGCACCGTCGGCGGAGACAGCAGCTACTTGCTCAAGTTCTTCGCCGTTGGGGGCAATTACCTTGAGCTTGGCGGATAGATTATCTGCCGTCCAGTTCTCGGTGGTGAGTATAGCCTGGATTGTGACTTTGCCGTCTTTATGGAACTGGCGCAGGTGTACATCGTCCAGTTTGGCAATGCTGCGACCTTCCAGGCGGATGTCCTGCCAGATGCCGACCGGCGGCAGCATGGGGCCCCAGTCCCAGCCAAAATGGCAGGGTGCTTTGCGGACGTGCTGCCCGCCGGGGATGGCTTCGGTAACGCCTTTCATCTCGCGTTTGGCCTGCTTGGCGGTCACATAGGCGACGGTCGAAGGGAATTGGATCAGGATTTTATTCTCACCGTTTTGGAGTTTTGCTTTGACTTCCCACTTGTATTGCCGGAACATGTTGTTGGTCTTGCCGAGCAGTTCGCCGTTGAGGTAGACTTCAGCCAGCGTGTCCAACCCATCGCAAACCAGGTAGACCTGATCTTCGGCCAGAACATCGGCAGCGGGTGTGAAACTGCGGGTGTATTCCCAATCGCTTTCGGCCACCCACATCACTTCTAGTTCATTGTCGGCCACAAAAGGATCGGGGATTCTGTCCAGGGCTAGTAAGTCGGTATGCACGCTACCGGGAACTTCTGCAGGCAGCCACTCCTCTGAACCAGACTGCCGGAACTGCCATTTACCGCTAAGGGTTTGCTTCTGCATGTATTTTTCTCCTTGAGACTGTAACGATATCGAAAGGCGTGAAGCAGGGATCAAACTTTCCGTATCCCTGTTGGAACTTGTAAATGGTTTATGTTTATGCCAAATTATCCTGCGGCAGTGAATTCTCTTTGATGAAAGCGATCAACGCATCTACCTGGGTGAATGCCAGGGCGGTGACTGTGTCAGCGCCACCGTAGTAGATGGCAATGCGGCCGGTTTCGGCATCGGCCAGGGTGGCGCAGGGGAAGGCCACGTTGGGAACATCGCCGACGTTCTCGTAGATCGCTTTAGGGTGCAGGATATATGGCTCGGTGCGGTAGAGCAACTTCCAGGGCTGGTCGATATCCAACAGGGCGGCGCCCATGCTATAGACAAAACCGTTGCATGAGGTTAGTACACCGTGGTAGATCAGCAGCCAGCCTTCAGTGGTTTCGATCGGGATTGGACCTGCGCCGACTTTAGTGCTCTGCCAGCCGCCCTTTGTGCCCATCACGAAACGATGGCGGCCCCAGTGAATCATGTCCGGGCTTTCGCTGTAATAGATGTCGCCGAAGGGAGTATGGCCGTTGTCGCTGGGGCGACTAAGCATGGCGAATTTACCGTTGATCTTGCGGGGAAACATCACCCCGTTACGATTGTGTGGCAGGTAGGCGTTTTCCATCTGGTAGAAGGTTTCGAAGTCGTAAGTGTACCCCACGCCGATGGTCGGTTGGCCGTGGTAGCCGTTGCACCAGGTCACATAGTAGCGATCTTCGATCCAGCACACGCGCGGGTCGTAGCCGTATTCCCAATTGAAAACATCATCATCGCTACGGTCGCCGTCCGGGATGAACTGGATGCGCTCGTTGGTGAGCTCCCAGCTTAAGCCGTCCTTGCTCTTGCCGCTGTGAATCTGCATGTAGCGGCGCTTGTCATCGCAGCGAAAGACACCGGCAAACGCGCCTTCGAAAGGCACTACGGCGCTGTTGAAGATGCTGTTTGAGGAAGGGATCAGATCGCGCTGAATGACGGGATTCTGGCTGTAGCGCCAGATTACATCTACGCAGTCTTTGGGTTTGTCCTCCCACGGGATATTTGGCAGGGCGGGGCCGAGGATGGTTTGTTTTGTGCTCATTTTTGGTTTCCTTTCTTAGAATAAATGCATTATAGCCGATTCAATCGCGGGGTGTGGGACGGACGCTCAATATGCCCCCGTTCAGGCCACCGGCGATGGCGACGATCGCGGCCAGGATACCGAACACACCGCCGGCAGGAACCAAGGTAGCCACCACTGGAATGACACTGCCCAGGCTACCGATTACACCATAAGTGGGACCGCGATTGTCTGCGGCAACCTTGCCGCCAATCCAACCGCCTGCAAAAGAGCCAAAGAAAAAGCTGAACATCATACCGGTCTGATGGATGGTGAGGATTTGCTCTGCGCCACTCAACAGCGTGTAAGTGATGAACAAGGCCAGCAGTGCCCACAATACGTTCCACCCGACGACGGACGCGAGCACCCAAATGTTACTTCCTTTGGGATCGATGAGTTTTTTCCAGTTCACAGCAATACTCCATTAAATGTATTGGGAGATGAAAATGAGACAAGACGATGTTAGCACCTTTGCCCCATTGCGGATGTGATAGTGTGATAGGTGGAAAGCGCAAGAACAGTGGCCGCCAGTAAACCAACCTTTTTTTCTGAAAGCCGTGTGCCTAAAAGGTAAATCACCGGAATAGTTAGCGTACCTACTAATGCCAAGAAACTACGGACAATGGCCACGCTGTCTTCAAGCTCACTCGCCATATTCGGTCTGGATTTGCAGCAAGGCTTTTTCCAGATTGGCGTTGGCTTCCGGCAGCACATCGGCCGCCTTGGACATATTCATGAAGATGGGGGTGGTGGAAATGGTAACAACACGATTGAGCTGGTCGTATTCGACCAGCATGTGACTGGGGGTTTCTTGGCCGTATTCTAAACCACCCAGATGGAGTTCTTTGACCTGCTCGGGATTCATGGAGGGGAACTGCGTATACCAGATTTCGGCCACGCTCTGGCGGGCGGGAGGGGCATTCACGATTTCTAGATAAGCTTTTTGCGCTTCAGGCGAAACTAGATATTTTAAGAATTCCCAGGCCTCATCAGGATGTGCAGATCGGGAAGACAGCATCCATGGATCGGTGTAGGTGATCGCTTTGCGATCTGGGCTGCCATACGGGATTGGGGCCACACCCCAGTTGAACTGCGCCTCGAGTCCGGCAAAGTTCGTCCATCCCCAACCACCTGTTAACTGCATAGCGACTTTCTGGCTCTCGAATAGACCGGCGTCAGAGATAAGGGGTTGCAGTTGGGCAGGATCGGGCATGTAACCGTATTTCCAGACAATGTCCTGGCGGGCTTGGAAGCCGGCAATGGCGGCTTCGGAGTCGAGGTAGGCTTTGGAAGCAAAACCGGTCGTGTAGGCTTCCGGGGGATAGATGCTCTGCCCGAACATCAAGGCATATTGGTCGTTGGGCCAGGCATCCAGCAGACAGCCGTAGACGGCCTGTGCGGAATCGTCTGTATGAGCGGTCAATGCGTCGCATTTTTCCAGGAAAGCAGCATACGTCCAGGTGGTATCGTCCCAACTGGTGGGCGGGTAGGCCACCCCGGCGGCATCGAATAAGTCTCTGTTGTAGAAGACGAACGAGGCGGTAGTTTGTATGGGCAGGCCATAGAGCTTGCCGTCAATGTTGTAGGCTTGGAGTGCTTCGGGGATGAAATCGGAGAGATCATATGCGTCGCGCTCGATGTATGGAGTCAGGTCGGCAACCTGGCCGCGATTCAGGTAGTCGGCGAAGTTATCGGTACCCGAATGCGACCAGATGTCTGGGGGTGCACCCGCGGCGGCAAGCGCTGCGAATTCGACCTCGAATTCGTTCCAGGGAACAACGACCAGATTGATGCTGATCTCTGGGTGTATGGCTTCGAAAGCGGGGATGATGAACTCTTGTTCCCAAGCCTGCTCGATTTCATCAGTTTGGACAAACCAGGTTATAACGGTTGAATCTAGAGACGTTGATGCTTCTGCAGGTTCTGATTCAGTAGGTGGACTTTCTGCAGCGGCTTTAGGAGCTTGTTCGGTTGGAACGGATTCTGCTGGCGGAGGGCTGCAAGCAGCAATTGTTAGCAGAACGATGAAGAACAAGTAAAATCGGGCTTTGGGCTTATTCATAGATTCTCTCAAAACGCGCTTTACAGCGCGGTGGTGTGGTGCAAAATTAGTGTATCACGATCCATTTTCGCTCTCAGGTGATGAGTGCTTTAGGGAGGTGCTCTCTGTGGTTGAGGTAGGTAAAGACGATATGGTCTTCGCGAAAGTCGATATGTGATATACAGGCATTGTTCAATTCGAACCAATAATTATCGCGTTGGGTTTTGCGCATGATGGCATTCAAAATGTAATTGTAAAAACCGCCGTGGCTGACGAGGGCGACGCGATCCTGGTTGGCAGTATGGCGGCGTTTCAATTCGAGCAGGACTGTTTGGGCACGGATCGAAGTTTCGGCGCGTTCTTCGTGCGGGCGGTTCCACCAGCCGTCTTCAGTCAGCCAATCGGGCAAGCCAAGCTCTGGATAGTTGGTTTCAAAAAAACTGCGCGGATTGCCTGGCAGTCCGTCGCGTTTACCGGTTTCCCGATCTTTTAGGTAGATGCCGCCGCCTTCGTGGATCTCCGGCCAGGCGATCAAGGGTAGATTGAGTTTCTCGGCGATCGGACGGGCCGTTCTGACGGCGCGCAGCATCAGGCTGGTATAGATGTGGGTAATGGCGAATTCCGCCTGGTTGGCGGCCAGGAAGTCGGCCACGATCTGCGCCTGCTGTTCTCCGGCTGCGGTTAGATCGGGGTCTTCGACGCGGCCCTCGTCCGATTGGTTCTTTCGCCACAGTTGGTTATTCTGCGATTCTCCGTGACGGATAAAAAATAACTGCATGAGTGAAATAGTATCCTCCTTATAGGTCTGGATGCATTGTGAGCTACTCGGGCACCGCTGGAAAATGCGGTCTCGAGTGGTTGGTTGGCATGGTTACGCTCCGAGATCGTTCAGGGGGTCTGCGTGACTTTCTCGATCGTGGTTTCTACCGCGGTATTGACATCATATTCTTGCTTGAGGATGGCGACCACCGATTCCATTAGCGGGGTACCAAAGGTGTCGAATACAAATTCGTTGGGGATGATGTGGGCGGATGAAACCGCCTGGCTGGCTATGGCCTGGTAATCCCCTTCGGGCCAGTTTGCCAGCGCGCTGGGGCGCGGCGGCAGGTAACCGGCTTCGGCCGTCCAGGCAGAGAGGAAGCCGGATTCGGTCAGGTATTCGGCCAGTTCGATGTTGATGGGATGGCGGCTGACATCCGGGTTCGTGCTGGCGATCACCCAACCAGTGACTAGTGTGTAGGGCTGTCCGTCGAAGGTGGGTAACAGGGCGGTAGCACTGCCTTCATCGGGTTCTTGGATATGATGGGAGAGCCATACGGCGGTCATAGTGGCCCGGTTTTCGCGCAGGGCTTGGTAGGCTTGTTCGTAATCGCTGTACTGGGTAAGCCAGAAAGGCATCAGGCCACCAAATTGGGCGCGCTGGTAGAAGCTGAAAACCTGATTGAGTGGAACATCATCCAGGGCCAGGTTGCCTTCTTCGTCCTGAAATGTGCCACCGGCGGACATGTACATCGCAATCGTGAAATCGGCACGCGGGTCGGCGGCCGGAAAGACTAGCGGCCCGGTAGTTTCCAGGGCGGAATCCCAATCTTCGGGGGGATCAGTGAGCGCGGCGGGGCGGTATACCAGGATCAGCGCGTCGGTTGCTAGCGGTAAGCCATAGATGCTGCCATTGAGCACGCCCATATCCTGGGCGAATTCGTACCAGTCGCTGTCATTGGGGTTTCCCAGCAGGTCGTCCATTGCATAAACCGAATCCTGCTCGAAGGCCGTCCCCAGCTTGTTGAGCGGCAGCACGACCAGATCGGGCAAGGCCAGCGGGGCCGCTTCGGAGGCGGTTGCCAGGGAGTTGAGCAGGCCGCCACTGCCGTCCACGGCCTTAACGCGCACGTTGACACGCACGCCAGGATGGCGGTCGGAGAAGGCATCCAGATGATTCTGGAATAGGGCCGCGGCCGGAGTGTCGGCAGTGGGGTCGAATGCTGGCGGGACCCAGATTTGTAGGTTCAGCGGAACGGTTTCTTCCGAAGTGGGAGTCTGGTCGATCTGAACGGTAGGTTGCGGCGATGGTGTGATCCCCACTGTGGGCGATGCGCTTCCCGGTAATGCAATCCTGGAGCAACCGGCCAGCAGCAGGGTCAGGAGAACGGCAATCGAACGCGCGAATTTATTCATCCTAAAGTTTGACAGGTTTACTCAATAAATGCACCAGCAGTTTGACCGCATTTTGAACGTCATTGTAATCGACCATTTCAGATGGCGAGTGCACGTAGCGGCAGGGGATGGATACACATCCTGCAGGGACGCCGCCGCGTACAAGCTGCATGGCGCGTGCATCCGTCGAGCCGCGCAGCAGGATCTCGCGCTGGCTGGGCAGTTTGGCCTGCTTAGCCCCGGCTTCCATCCAGGCGATCACAGCCGGGTCGGCGAGCATACCGGCGTCTCGGATCTTGATGGCCGGGCCGTTACCGAGCTTGATCTGGTTGGTCTTCGATTTGGGGGTATCCCCGGTAGGGCAGACATCGATGGCAATCGCGATATCTGGATCGACATCGTAGGCGGCCGGGGTGGCGCCGCGCGTGCCGACTTCTTCCTGGACGGTGAATACACCCACAACTTCGTGCGGCGTGTTCTTGAGTTGCTTGAGAGTTTCGATCAGCACGGCTACACCAATGCGGTCGTCCATTGACTTGGAAACCAGACGGTCACCGAAATCTTCGAAGCGGCGCATCATGGCAGCCACGTCGCCAATCCCCACGGGGCAGTCGGCTTTATTGTCGACTCCCAGGTCGATGAACATTTTATTCAGCCCGTCAGTTTTATAGATCGAATCGTTGGAGGCATCCAGGCCGATCACGCCTTTGGGACCGTTAAGGAATTGAACGCGCCCCGCTGTCACATTGATCGGGAAAAGGAAACCGAGTTGCGTAAAGCGGGCATAGCCGTTGTCGTCCACGTGGGTGACCATCAGACCGATCTCGTCCAGGTGAGCGGCCAGCATTATGGTCAGGCCATCTTTGCCTTTCTTGCTTTTGCGGGTAATCAGGTTGCCAAGTGGATCGACTTTCCAGGAATCGACGTAGTCCTTGACTTCTTCCATGACTAGTTCGCGTACCTGGGTTTCGTAGCCCGAAGGGCCGACGGCTTCAACTAATTTTTGGATCAACGATTTCATGCGATATTCCTTCTCTTGGGCTTTAACTTAGCGAGCGCTTTTTAGCGTGTCTTTGTCAATATGTGACAGCGCGGCGTGAATCAGGGCGACGGTGTTGCGCCAATCCGCCAGGCGGGTGAGCGATGCGGCGGTGTGCGGGTAGCGGCAAGGTACGGATACCGAGACGCTGGGAATGCCGGATAACTGTTTGTGGATTGCGCCTGCGTCCGTGCCGCCGCCCCCAGGCTGGCGCAGTTGGTAGGTGATCTTGTAGGCATCGCCGACGGCCTTGAGGTGGTTGATCAGGCGTGGGTCGGAAAGCGTAGCCCCGTCGGCGAGGTAGATTGCCGGGCCGGCGTCGAGTTTGGAACGATACTGCGTGTTCTCATCCTCTTCGTCCCAGGTGGGCATATCCATGGCCGGGGTAGCGTCCAGAGCGATCGCCATGTCGGGGGCGAGGGCATGGGCAGCAACCCGGGCGCCGCGCAAACCGACCTCTTCCTGGACGGTGAAGGCCGCCAGTAGGTCGATATTCGTCGGGGCGCTCTTGAGCAGGGAAATCAGGGTGGCGACCCCAATGCGATCATCGAGGGCCTTGCCGCGCAAGCTAGGGCCGACCTGCATGAACTTGGTGGCGAAGGTCGCCCAATCGCCGGGGTTGATTTTGCTCTTATTGGTCGGGCCAATATCGATGCGCAGCGCATCAATTTCGATGGTGTTTTTACGTTCGCTGGCTGTGGTCAGGTGAATGGGCTTGGCGCCGATCACACCAGGGAGGTGATCCGATCCGACCGAGACTGGTTTGCCGGCTAACTGGCGGGAGTCGATCCCGCCAACTGCGGCGAAGCGGAACAGGCCGTCGCCGTCGGGGTGGATGATCATGAAACCGACCTCATCCATGTGCGCCGAAAGCATGACACGCGGCCGGTTGCGGCCGCTGCCGCGCTTCGAAACCAGCACGTTGCCCATGGCGTCAATGGTGAGGTTGTCGTTTTTCTCATCTAATAACGGCCTGACTTCTTCCAGGACGATCTTGCGTACTTCGTCTTCGTTGCCGGAAACAGCACAGGCATTGGAGAGTTTTTCTAATAATCCGATTTGGGCACTGCCAATGCGGGGGGCTTTCCAGTTTTCGTTTTTGGTTATCGTCATTTTGGTGTCCTTTTACCTACGCCGCTTCTTCCCAGGACAGCTTCTGCATGAATTCCGCGTCCAGGCCGGTGATGAATTCCGCCAACAAGCGGCCGGCGCGGCGGACGTTTTTCATACTGATGACTTCAACCGGGGTATGCATATAATTCAGCGGTATGCCGATCAATACAGTGGGGATGCCGTTTCGTACAACCTGGGTGGCGATGGCGTCGGTACCGGACATGCGCGGTGAGAGCTCTATTTGAACCGGAATCTCCAGGCTGTCAGCCAGTTCTTTGAATAGTTTATATAGCTTGGGATGGATGTTCGGGCCCCAACCGATGGTCGGACCTTTATCCATTTCGTAGGTTTCGTGTGGGGCTGCACCTGGACCTTTGGCAAAGGTCACATCGATGACCACGGCGATTGTCGGCTCAAGCGCATAGCCGGAAGTCAACGCCCCGCCGAGGGTTTCTTCTTCTTGCGCCGTTGCCACGGCCCACACATCCCATTGATGATTGCGGCTTTGCAGTAATTGCAGCGTTTCGGTGAGTACGGCAACCGAGGCGCGATTGTCCAGGGAGTGCCCGGCGATCAGTTCACCATCCATTTCGGTCGGTTCGGTGGCGAAAGAAACCAGGTCGCCGATCTTGACTTTTTCGGCCACCTGCTTGGGCTGCAAACCGACATCGATCAGCAGATGCGTCAATGGTACCGGGCCGCTCTGGTGCTCGCTTGGGAGGGTGTGGGCGGGCGGCTGCACGATGATGCCGGGCAGCGCCTCATCGGCGGTGTGCACGGTCACCAGTTGGCCGGGCAGTACGCGTGGGTCGATGCCGCCGATTTGGGTCATGTGCAAGAAACCTTCTTTAATCCCGGTTACCATCAAGCCGATGGCATCCATATGAGTAGCGACCATTACAGACTGACGGGGTTGCGGACCGCTACCGCGACGCAGGGCGTGCAGACTGCCCAAGCGGCTGACACTGAGTTCGTCGGTCAGCGCTTGCCATTCGGCTTCGATCACGGCGCGGATAGGCGCTTCGTGGCCGGACAAGCCCGGCGCGGCGATCATCTTTTTGAGGAATTCTTTGGTGTCGGACATAAGTGGTGCGCTTTTCCTTAGGGAATAGGTGTAACGGTTGGCGTGAGGGCAGCAGAAGGTGCTGTTGTCTGTGTTGGAGAAGATGTGGATGTAGGCGTAGGTGTTCGCGTTGGCGTGGCCGACGGTGTAACAGGTGTTGGGGTATTACTGGGCGGCGAGGTGTTGGTCGCCGAGGGCGGGGCCGTGTAGCTGGGGGTGATGGTGACCGTCGGCGTTGCCGTGCGCGTGAAGGTCGGAGGGATGAACTGAGTGCGCGTGGGTGCGTCTGTGGATGTTTGTGTAATAGTGGGGGTTATGGAAGGTTCGCCGGTGGCTGTGGAAGACGGTGACGCACTGATCGTTGGCGTCAGTGTGTCTGTGGCCGTAAGCAGCGGTGTATTGGTAATGATTGTAGTCGGTGTGGGTGTTGGACCAGGGGGGCGATTGATCACCCGGATTGCCCCAAAACCGAGGCAATAGCAGGGAATCGTCAGAATGATGACGATCATTAAGATATAGCGAATGCGTTGACGTTTTACCGGGTCAGATGTTGTAAATAACATAGGTCACCAAGCATAGATGATAACATTGCCAACCTAAACGGACAAGTGATTCTCCATAATAATGTAAGCGAATACCAGTTCGGTACCAAGCCGCGATAAAATACAGGTGTTCTTTCTACGCTGACCGAGGAGCCATCTGCATGGCATTGAAGATCAAAATCAATTTGTTGCTCGTAAGCCTGGTTTGCACATTGGGTTGTGGTGTACTGCAAGATTTGGCAGAATCTGGCAGTAATCAGGCTGTGCCTACACCGACAGCAACTGCGTTCCCCTTGATCGTGCGGGCGGTGGAATTCCCCCAGCGCGTCGAAATCCAGGGGGATGCAACCGATGGCTGGGTGTACCTGTATTGCCAGGATTGCAGCATGCCGAAAGATTGGGAGATATTCGAGCATGTGAGTTTCAGCGTAGTGGAAGCCGATGATTTTACTGCCTTCGATTTCGACCCGCGACCGTGGATCGAGATGGTAAGTGCTAGCGAAATACGCTTCGCCTTCAATATCCGCTGTGGGACGCCGCAGCAGGTGACCTTGGAAGTGATGGTTAGCAATGCGGTGGGAGAGCAAAGCAACCCGTACGCATTTAGCTTTACGTGTGAATGAGGAACCGTTATGCCTGAAGAAGCGCTTAAATTGATCTATCTTTCCCCGCATTTGGACGATGTGGCACTCTCGTGCGGCGGGTTGGTCTGGGAGCAAGCCCAGGCGGGTATGGCGGTTGAAGTCTGGTCGGTGTGCGCCGGGGATCCGCCCCCGGGTGAACTATCGGAGTATGCTCGTTCATTGCACGCCCGTTGGGACA